>CAYGAN010000056.1:424-11349 GCA_964347585.1 uncultured Planctomycetales bacterium
GCTGCGGCCGATGCCGAAGCTGAAGACCCGCGCCACACCGGCGTTCCGCTTGACTGCGTCGATGATGGCCATGTCGTTGCCGACGTAACCGTCGGTCATGAAGCATACGATCCGCACGCGCTCTTTGTCTTCCTGGCGGGCGAGGCAGGCGTTGATGGCCTTCATCATCTCCGTGCCGCCCCTGCCTTTCAGATGTCCTAGAAAGGCCAGGGCCTTTTCTCGATTCTCCTTCGTGTTCGCCACGGGCGCGTCGAAGCAGAAGCTCGTGTGGCCTGCGAACGTAATCAGATTGAGCGTATCTGCCGGCCGGAGATTCTCGATGCACATCCGCATGGCCTTCTTGGCAGTCTCGATCGGAAAGCCGCTCATCGAGCCGCTCGAATCGATCACGAAGACCAGCTCCTTGGGCATGATGTGCTTCGGCGCGACGCGCTTCGGCGGCTGGAGGATCAGCGTAAAGAACCGCCCGCGCTCGTCCGTGTGCGTCAGGAGGGTGTCGGTGATCTCGTCAGTCGCGGTGCGGTAGGTCATTACGAAGTCTTTGTTCGGGATCGTGGCCAGGTCCTTCAGGGTGACAGCGGCCTTGGTGCGCTGTTCGTCGAGGTACTCTGTGGTCACCTCGTGCTGTGTGGACTTCATCTCTTGGATCGCCAGGCCCGCGTTGACGTGCACGAGGATGCTGATGTCATGCCCGGCTCGCATGCCCTCGGGGATGACGGGCGGGGTGATCCTGTCGGCGTCGGGCACTTGCTCGGTAGGTGTGCCTCGCTCCATCGGCGCGCGGGCACTGCCCCCGCCGGGGATGTACCTCGGCCCGACGACCATCGGAAAGTCGAAGTGGTAGGTGCCTTCCTCCCAGTCGAGCGTCTCGACGTAGCTGATCTTGATGGTGACGTGCTCGCCCGGCTCGATGTTGGCGACACTCTGGGTGAAGATGTTGGGGCGCTCCTGGTCGAGCAGACTGGCGACGTGGCCGGCCCGCTTGGCGGCTTCGTAAATCCGCCGGGCTTCTTCGCGCCGCTTGATCTTCCCGCGGATCGTCCGGTCGCCGACGATCATCATCATGTCATCGACGGCGGCATCCTGGCTAAGCGGGAAGACGTAGATGGCCTCGATCTTTTCCTCGAAGCCGTTGTAGAACTCCTGGGTGACGTTGACCCGCACGACGAAGCCCGAGATCGTAGCCTTGACGTCGGTGTGTTTGAGCGGGCAGGGCCCGAGCGCTTCGCCTGCAGCGCTGACCGCGTTCAGCGCACCCTGGGTTACGGGGTCAGTCTGGGTGGCCTGAGCAGCCGATGACTGGCCAAAGAGGCATCCCGCGGCGACCAGAAGCCCCGTGGCTGATAGGAAGCTTGTTCTCGTTTTCATAGCATAGGTTCCTTTCTGAGTGTTTTTGTGGCGTCGAACCGGCGCGACTCCAGAGCGACCAAGTCATCCGCACCGATCCGCCTGCATTCGGTTCAGTCCTCTATTTGCTTTGACACGTCAGGACGCCCCAGGTTCCCCCCCGCAGAGGCCGAGCTCCCACTTTCCCAGCTAGACCCCACTCTGCTGAGGCTTGGTACGGCGCCGCGGGAACATGTATCATGCCGACGCTCCTGCGTTCGCAAGGCGAGTAGCGAACTTCGTTTATCGCGGATTGTACTAAGGGGCGATCCGGTCGGAGCACCCGTGTCGCTGCCGGCATCTCCGCTCTCTGCAGTCATTGGTGGTCATGAACCGTTATCGAATCGGAACTGACGAGGTGCAGGTCGAGTTTGTCGTCGGCCCGAGCGGCCTGCCGGTGTTGAGCGCGGTCGGTGAACCGTCGGGGCTCCAAATGGTCAGACTCCGAGACCAGGGCCCCAGGATCCTTCTAGCGCAAGGGAGCAGGCTAATCGAGCTGGATGCCGCTCACGGACAATGTCGAGTCGAACAGGACGGTGAGTCGGCACTGCGATGGCGGGTGACCCTTGAGGAAGGACCCGCGCTGCAGGGGCTGTGGGCGATTCTGGGACGGTCGGCGCGATTCGACCTGGCAGTGCGTAATGTCGGCGACGAGGCGATGACGGTCAGGGATGTCGTGCTCCTGGAGGCTCAGCTGCAAGACGCGCTTCGAGGCCCTGAGATCGCGCCGGGCGAGCACGCGCTGGCCGCACCGGCCGGGGGCCGGCGAGATGCGGAGCCGGTCTTCATCGGCAAGGTTGGCTTTGTCGGCATCGACTGGCCCGCGGCGGAGAACGCCGTTGCAGGCCGGACGGTTCGCTGCCGTCAGTTCCCCGCCGTGAAGCTAAAGCCCGGCGAGCAGTGGCAAAGCAGAAGCTGTTCGGTCGGCATCGCCACAGCAGGCCAGACCGTCGAGCAGGCCTTCCTCAGGCATCTGGACCGCGCCCGGGGACGTCCGACGCGACGGGCGAGCTTCTATTTTGACTGGCTCACCCATGCCAGCGAAGGACCGACGGCACGTGAGATGGAACTGCAATTCGACATGTTCGAGCGGCTGGCGAAGGAGTTCGGTATCCGCTTCGATCTCTACGCGGTGGATGACGGGGCCGTCGAGACACGTTGGGGCTTGACGTTCAGCCGTTATCGCATGCTGCACGATCTGCTCTATCCGCAAGGGATCAAGCCACTGGCCGATCGATGCAAACGCCTGGGAATGGACTTCGGGGCCTGGATCGGACCGGTTGGGTTCGGAGACTCGGACGAAACCGCGCAGCGGCGCGTCGATGAGCTGACGGCGATGGTGCGGGAGTGGCACATCGGGATATTCAAGATCGACACGTGCGTCGGCTCGCTCATGGAAGACGATCCGTACGTGAACGAGTGGCGGATGAGCTGGCTGGCCAGAGCTATGGATGCATGTCGGACGGTCAGCCCCGGCCTTGTCGTGATCAATCACCGCGTCTCCTCATCGCCGTACATGCTGGTCCTGTTGGACTCGACGCTATGGGAAAGCGCCGAATCGTACCCGGACGTGTTCCTGAACAACGACGATCGACCCAGACTGCACACCAGACACGCTGCGTTGGGTCGCGGCGAGCCGACATACTACGGCGCGTACAGCCCGCTTCTGGAGGATCATGGTGTTTGCTTCAACGGTCCGCTGGGCGGCTGGCGAGAAGAGCTCGTGGTTCAGACGTTCGGGCGGGCTCTGGCTCTGTCGCCGGAGGTGTACGGCAATCTGCATCAGCTTACGGACGATGATCTGGCCGAGCTTGGACGCTTGATGCAACTGGCTGAGGCGAACCGCGAGCTGCTGGCGCACACCAAGTACCTTGCAGAAACGGGCGACTTCCTGCACGCCGACGGCACGCGGGCGATGGTGTGTCTGATCAACGACAGCTGGATGGCGGCGACCCGACGAATGCCGCTCGACGAATCGTTGGGGATCGCGCGCTCCGCAGATACGTACACCGCAAGATTGCTCTTCCCGAGAGAACGTCTATTGGGCGACGAGAGCGACGGCACGTGCGAATGGGGTCGGGATTTGCAGGTCCGTTTGCCTCCGTTCGGCGTGGCGCTATTGCAGATTCACCCGGGCAGGCCCGAGCGGCCCTACGCGATCGGCAAATGGTTCCAACGTAAGGACCACGCGGTCGGAACACTGGCTGTTGCGTCCGATGCGTGGAGCGTTGACCTCGGCGAGTCGACCCGGATCGACGAGGCCGGCGCCGTCAGGGACGTGCAAGACCAGGCCATGCAGGCCATCGAGCTCTGTCGGTTTGCGATCTGTAACGACCCGCCGGAGTGGCAAGACCTGGCCAAGCTGGCGCCGTCGCGCCTGGAGCAGGTCAACCGCTGTCGGATGGCCTTTCGCGACAAGGTCCGGCGGGAAGTGATGGCGGTGGCGGCTAACGCTTGGGATGGTGATGAACGCACCGCATGGAGCGACTTCGATACCCTCGGCGACCAGAACGTCTGGCGGGTGGATCTTGGGGCAGCGTACCCGGTGCAGCGGGTGGAGATAAAGCTGGCGGACTTTGGCGTCGGGCCGTTGATCGGGCGCGATGACGCGGGCCTGGACTGGACCGTCGCGATCGAGGTGTCCGACGACCTGAACAATTGGACGGCCGGGCGCGTTGAGCGATATCCGGCTCGTCAGCCCTATCGACGGGTTCGTCTCGGCCACGTTATTGCTGGCTTTGCCGACGCGCTGCCGGCGCGCTACGTACGAATACTTGCGCGGGGGTTCGTGTGCCAGGACATCACCGTCCGTGCGCGCGACGGGCAGGGATTGCGACCCATTCAGACGCGCAACTGGCGCGGATCGAACATGTGGACGATGCGGGGTCCGAAGGCTGTCTATCGAACGAAAGTGACCATCCGCGAGGCCTGGCCCGGCCGGACGCTGGCCGTGGTCGCGGAGCTGCCGGGCAGTGCAAATTTCGCCCATCGCCAGGAGCATTCGTTCGCCTGGATCGACACGGCCGGGAAGATTCAGCCATTCGTCGAGGCCAGTCCGCGTCCGGCTTTCCATGGGTGGGAGCACTCGCCGGGCGCGCCAGTGAGGGCAGTAACTTGGCGAATGCCGGTGAGTAGGCCTATTGTGGGCACGCCCCTTGCGGTTTGCTTTGCATGGATCGGGCCTGAACAGATCGACGAGGCGCATCGGGAAGTGTTGCCCAGGGTGGCGGCTTGGCTGGTGGCGGACGGGATCCCATTCGTCCCAGGAACTCGGTAGCCCGTGCGGAAGTTGGCGTGCGGGTAAGCACGAGAGACGGACTCACGAACGGCGGCCGGATTCACTCGTCGGGTGTGGGTCTCACTTGAGAATTGAGTTGCGTGGAACGACTCAGCCGGGAGTGGCCAGGCGAAACGATCCAGACTAGGATAGCTCTGACGAAGAGAGTCACCGGAGGTCTGCATCCTCGAGGTTTCCCGGAAAGGGCGCGGAGGGTGCCGCGATTGCGATGAACACGGCGGAACGGAGCATTGATCGACGACTCTCGATGGTAACTCAAGCCGTCACGATGTCCGTATGCGCAGGGGTGCTTGCTCAACGAGACATGACGGCGTTGGGCGATCGGTACGTCGATGGCGCATTCGCTTTTTCCATCCGCCCACCCCAAGGCTGTCGAATCGATCGCGAGAAGAAGGCGGTGTTCTCTGGCGGGATTCAGCTGGTGGAGTTCGCTCGATCGGACGGGCCTTGGCGACTCGCCGTCACCCGCTCGAGTACCGAGCGACCAGTGACCATCGACGAGATGATGCAAGGCCTGCCGCTTGACCTGATACGCAATCGCCCTGACGGGCAGATTATTGCTCGCAGGAAAAGGACGATCGCCGCCCACGACGGCGCCCTGGTGGCGGTAAGCTACCCATCCGACGGTGTGGACTGGTACGTGCAGGAAGCAATAGTCCGGCTGAAACCGGCCCAGTTCTTTCGGATCACTTTCCGAACGCCTTTGCAGAATCGCGAAGAGGCAACGGATGTGTTCGGTGCCATTGTCGATTCGTTCGACTTGATTCATTCCGAGCCTACGCAAGCAAGCATAAAGCAAGCGTCGCAGCGGGGTATCGGGCTCCTGGCGCGTCTGTCGGGCCGCACGTTAGCCGACAAGTTGGTCAGCGAAAACTACTTCCGGTTTGTCGTGGACGGTGCGGATGCTGGATACCTGCGTGTCAGAGAGTCGGCGACAGAGCACAAGGGCATCGCTGGCGTGCGGATCCGCGAACGGACCTGGATGTTCGAGAAGGACGGTTCCTACAAACACGTCAGCAGCGACTTTTTCGTGAGCGATGATCTCGCCAATGAGACGTGGGAGAGCCGGATGCACGTGCTCTTCCCCGCCGACAAGACCACGCCGCTTCGCCTGCTAACTGTCTTCGAAAGAGCCAGGCGTGTCAGAGACACGTTGATTGTGGCTTTCAACAAGGGCCCGGACGAGCCCGAGCTGGCGAACCGCGTGCTCAGTGTGCCGAAGGCGTACATTCCGATGGTCGTTCAGAGGCTGTTGCCGCGCCTCGTCGATCTGAACCAAGAACAACTGTACGCGTTCGGGGCATATGGTAGTGACCGCCGGGGAATCGTTACTCGCACGTTTCGCGTACTCGGTTCCGGCATCACGACCATCGACGGCCGGGTCACGAGGGGATATCGATTGCAGGACTGTGAGGGCATCGCACCTCCTGCTACGGATATGTTCGTGGACAAAGATGGCCACGTCCTGCAAGTTGTCTCCGGCGATGTGGTGATGCTGCCGGCCACCAAGCAGCAGATTGATAGGCTCTATGGCGAGAAGCGTGCGCGGGGAGGGGCCCTTCTCCGCGAGGCGCTGTCAGGAGCGCCGCCGCCTGGTCCCGCCCCTCGCAACGTGCCCAGCAACCGGCGGTAGCTCCGCGGGCTCGGCGATCCTCGTGCAGCTTGCTGGGCTACACTGACGGTGCCTTGCTGACTGGCTTTGGCTCCAGCGCACGGGCTGCTTGACACCCCAAAGGACTGCATTAGACTGAGGATTCCGGACGTTAGGGCGCGCTTGAAGGCGGGTCGCGAACCCGCCCCGGCGCATGGGGCGGATGTGGCGGAACTGGCAGACGCGCTGGATTTAGGTTCCAGTGGGGGCAACCCCGTGGAGGTTCGAATCCTCTCATCCGCAGGTCATTTCAAGAAGGGCAGCTAGGCGATGCCTGGCTGCCTTTTCCATGCCATTTTGGCCCTCTGCAAGACCCCTGGGCGTGAACAAAGGTGAACGAAGTGAACCGGTGTAGCGTTTCAGAGCAAGTGAGGCAACGAGCCCTTCGGGTATGGTGATGGTCTTGGTCAGTTCCTGAGGGGGAACCGTGCTCCAAGACTCCCTCTCAGACTTCCCGTCCTTCGTTCTTTCTCCTCCGGGCAGATAGGATAAAGGCATCGTCCGCACGTTGCCCCTTTAGAGTACCGTCCTCGCCGACTTGATGGAATGCCCTGCCGTGGGATCTCTTGCTTGCCGGCGCGGGTTCCGGACACTGCGTCGCCGGGACGGGACGAACAGCGACTCGCGTCGGTTGCCAGTTTGGCGTATTCTTCTCATAGGTCTCGGCCATGTGTCCGGGCGGATGTGGCGTATCCCATCCTATGACCTGAAGCGTGCTGGGTGGACCTGGACGTTGAAAGCTTTCCCGCCATGACGAGACACGCCGGCAACACACTCGCGACTACGGTAGTGATTGCCCTCTTAGGAAGCGGCCCGGCGGCTTCCGTGATGCTACCCGCCTTCCCGGGTGCGGAGGGCTTCGGGGCGCACACCCCCGGTGGTCGTGCCGGCCGGGCGCTGCTGGTGACCAACCTGAGCGATTTCGGGCCTGGTAGCCTGCGCGCCGCTTGCGAAGCGAAGGGTCCACGTATTGTGGTCTTTCGCGTATCTGGTGTGATTGAACTCAAATCGCCACTGGTTATTGAACAGCCGTTCATCACCATCGCGGGTCAGACATCCCCCGGCGGCGGGATCTGCCTCAAGAACTACGCGGTCGTCGTCAGGCGAACGCACGACGTCATCATGCGCCACCTGCGAATACGTCCCGGAGACGTGATGAAAAAGGAGCAGGATGCCTTATCTGTATATGACGCGCGCAACGTCATTGTGGATCACTGCTCGACCAGCTGGGGCACCGACGAGACCCTCTCGGTGACGAAAGATTCCAGCAATATCACCGTGCAGTGGTGCATGATCACGGAGAGCCTGAACCGGTCCTATCATCATAAGGGCGCCCACGGCTATGGGTCCCTGATCGTTTCCAGCGATGGCGGTGTCACGTTCCATCACAACGTTTACGCCCACCACAGCAGTCGAAATCCGCGTCCTGGCGGGTACGCCGACAAGCCGGGCATCCTCTTGGACTTTCGCAACAACCTGATCTACAACTGGGGCAGAGCCGCCGGATACAACGGTCAGTACCTGGTCAGGATGAACTACGTAGGCAACTACCTGAAGCCGGGTCCCTCAACCGACGCGTCAGCCCGCGGGGTCGCTTTCAGGATAGGCGGTCCGCTGACAGCCTTGTTCTTGAGAGACAATGTCATGGAAGGCTTCCCGAAGCGGAGTCAAAGCAATTGGCTGATGGTCGTGTCTCCGCCGGGACTGAGCGCCCGAGAAGCGGAGGCCAAACTCAGGGCAAGGAAGCCTTTCCCCGCCGCCCCGGTAGGAACAGACTCGCCGCTAACTGCCTACCGCAGAGCCCTGGCGAACGCCGGAGCGACGCTACCGATCAGGGACGCCGTGGATGCTCGCGTGATCCAAGAGATCAAGACCGCCGGCGGCGGGATCATCGATTCCCAGGCGGACGTCGGTGGATGGCCTGCTTACCCGCAGGCAGATCCTCCTGCCGACACGGACCTGGATGGCATGCCCGATGCATGGGAGCGCCGGTACGGGCTGAACGCCAAGGATGCTTCGGACAACACCAAGGACAGCGACGGGGATGGGTATACCAACATCGAGGAGTTCTTGAACGGGACCAATCCGCGTGAAACCGACTGACGGAAACGCAACCCGGCCACTCGCCGCAGGAAGCACTGTTCATTCCTCAAGCCAGGTCGTGCCATCGCCGAACTGCTGCAGCTAGCTTTGCCGGGCAGAAGGGGAAGAACCCGGTCAGCTCCGGGATCCCCTGTTCGGCTAAGGCCGGTGCCGGCTCACCTGTCCCAGCGGATCGCAAGGCCTGAGCTGCTGAGGTTCGGTCAACGGGCTGGCACATCTGCGTGGGCCGCCGTATAATCAGGAACACGTTCGGGTCAATCGGGTCTGATTACGAGCTGACGAGGATGCCGATCATGACGCAGATCGCCGCCCATGCAGCGCTGATTCTTTCTGGCCTGGGCAGTCTGCTCCTGGCTTCGGGATGTCCGTGGTTGAATCGTAACCAGCCGGATCCCTATCCGTATGACGGCTCGTGGCGGATCACGAGCACAACGACTGCGGCGCAGAACTGCGTGCTGATCGACGAACACGAGATCGTCCAGTTCATGGACGGTTGCACCGGTCCGTCTCAGCCGATCGTGAGCGCTCAGCCGGCAGCGGTTTCTGGCGATACGGCCGTGTGGAGGGTGCGTGTGGCGTTTCCGGGACAGGGCGACCTGGAGATCGAGTACGTTTACAGCATGGTGCTTCAGCCGGACGGTACGTTCTCGGGCACCGAGGCGCGCACCTTCATCACGGGCGGCCAGGTGAGTACTCCGCAGGAGGACACCGTGCTGATGGTCCGGGAGTAGAAGCTGCAAGGGAAGGTCTGCAAGACCGCGAACGTTCAACCGGGATTGGCCTTCGGGTTGGTCGCGGTTTCCTCTTGCGCATTCGGCCACTTCCCCTGCAGACCTTCCTACCCGAGCGGAGGTTTACTCATCTGGCCCTTACCAGCCGCTCTCGTCACCCTCGTCCTCGGCCTCAAGCAGATGATCCTGGACCTGCTCGTAAAGGTTCGCCCAGCGCTCATAAGCCAGCTTTCGCAGCCATGACCACTACATCCAGTGGACAGCCAGAGCGACCTGAGCTTGCGTCGCTTTATGTCATAGACGTCTGGCGGCGCGCACTGAGCAGGTCGCCGCCTGCAGAGTCAGGAGGTGCCCTCGGCCGCCTGGGTGGTCGTGGGCTGGGCGGGTGATGCCTTTATCTGGCGCAGAACGGGCAAAGCGTACGCCGACTGCCGCGTGAGCATGGCGGCCGCCTTGCCAATACTGCCTGTGTGTTCGCACATCTTTGTGAAGCTGATGAGCAATACGTCGCGAAACCGAGGGTCCTTGGTGAGCTGCCAGCCGTACGCCAGTGGCGCGATGCACAGAGCTGCCGTCGCTCCGCTGTCAGCGCTGTCGGCGTAGCGGTCACACCCGGTCTTGTAGCGAAAGCCCTGCTTGCTGGGGTTCCACGCCTGCTCGACGAGCCATCCGCAGGCCTGCAGAATGGCGCGCTTCACGTCCTCACGCGGCTCTATCAGGTTGTATCGCATAAGCCCGTACAGGAGCACGCCGGTTGCGAATGACTTGCCGCCGAGGTGAGGCGGGGGGTGATCACACTCACTGCGATTCTGCGGGAGCAACCATCCGCCCTCGACCGGGTCCTGCTTCTCCAGGATGCGTTCGACATAAAGCCGAGCTGCGTTCAGGCAGAAGGGATTGTTCGTCGCCTCGTAGGCTGCGACGGCGTTGATGAGCGGCCAGCCCGCGGAGCGTTCGATACGGAAGTCGAACTGCCGGGTCAGGTACGCCGCCTGGGCTCCTACGACCATCTCGGCCGTCGCCAGGTAGTCCCTGTCGCCGGTGAGGAAGTAATAGGCCAGGTTTCCTTCTTCATGAACGTGGCCACCGGCGTCGATCGCCCCGCGGAAGAAGAACTGGTACCGTTGCAGCCACGCGTCCCAGCCCTCGTCGTGCAGCTGAAGCGCGCTCGGCTCGACGCCTACTCCAACATGCCCGAGGCTGTGAGCATAGGCTCTGCCCGGCATGTCTGCCGCCCAGGGAACGTGGACGGTATCCACTGTGCTGTAATGCCGAGCCATCTGTTCGCCGCATTCGAAGTAATCCCACCGTCCTGTCCGGGCGAACTGGACAGCCATTGCCCAGGCCAGGTCGTATTCACTGTTTCCCCAGTTGAAGCCCCGTTCACCGTACCAGTCGCCGAAGTTAAGCCACCCGTACTCAGCCTTTTCCTCCCGGTTGCGCGAGACGGCCGCGACGTTGCGCTCCACCATCCCCTCGTATTCTGCGAAGAGCTCGTGACCGGCAGGCTCAAGCGGGCCGAATGCACCGCTCTCGCAGTAGAGCTCGGGGGACACACCGGCGTAGGGCAGACTGAACAGCTCCCGTGCCCAAGCGTGCCAGTCATTCAGGGGAACAGCGCTGCCCCATCGATCGAATCTGACCCAGAACTCAGTTCGCAGCGCCATCCCCCGTTTGACGAGGTACCGCCCCTTGTCAAACCAGTACAGATGGCGCGCCCATTCGGTGATGTCGCCAGGCCGGTACTCATCTTCAG
>CAYGAN010000056.1:11359-17121 GCA_964347585.1 uncultured Planctomycetales bacterium
CGGTGGTCGCCGTATCATTAAAAACATCTTCAGCACGCTCGGGAAGGAGCCGCAGCTGGATGCCACCCGGAGCGATTGCCAGTCCCTTTGGCCATGTCTGCCAGAAGTCTCGGACGGCGACAGCTACTCGCAGCGGCCCGCGTTCGGCAACCGCCCAGCCGGCAGACTTGGCCTCAAGTTCGGACGTGCGACCCTTCACAGTGAGGCGCAGGCACTTGTGAGTGACCTGTTGAAGCTCGAGATCGCGTTCACGCTCGACCGACCCGGCAGCGCTGCCGCCCAATTCGCCCCGTAGCGGTTCTTGCCCGGCTAACGCAACCCGAATGGCAAAGCTGCTCAGCGGGCAGTGTGCAGGCGAAGAGGCATCATTAATGAGGGTCAGTTGCACGCGAACCAGCGGCGATCGGGCGGTGATGAAGTAGCGAAGCCGGTAACGGAAACTGCGCTCGCCGGCAACGGTCTGGAAGGCGCCTTCCGCCCGGACAACGGCTCGCACGGGGCCGGCCTCCTCGAACTCAAGGCGATCAGGCGCTGCCGGGGACCACGCCCGGCCTGTTGCGTCAACGACGTGAACGTTGCCGAGGACCGGCTCAGCCGTGTACTCAACGCCTGTCCTGTCCTCCACATGCTCCAACAGGGCGAAAGTCTGTTGGCGGAGGCGCAAGCGCAAGGGCCCGTTCTCCACCATAAGCCCACACTTGTCCCGCTCGATGCGAATTGGGTTGGGCGATTCGGGTGGCTCATCCCCCGTACGGAGGTGCAATCTTGAAGCCTGTCGTGTCGGCAGAAAGCGCACGAACAGCCACTTCGCGCTGCCATCAGGCCAACGAGCTGTTATGTTGACTTGGGCCGGAACCGGTCCTTCGCTATCCTCGACCCAGGCCTGGTTGGCCTGCCAGACATGCGCGGGCCGCAACGGGACGCCCGCCAGCATGGGTCGTTCGGCAAACGGCAGTGAGGCAAGCCTTAGCGCGATCATCTGAGGTCGTGGGCCTCGCGCCGGCGGCGGCAACGGGACCTTTAGCTGGACTGGCCGAGACGTAAACACATATCTCGGGCCCAGCCGGGCCCGAACCCGTAGCCGAACATCCCGGCCTGCGCGCCACCCCTCAGCCCAGACACGATGATTGCGGACGGCACGTTGCGCGGACTCGGCTACAGGTCGAAACGCGTCCTTAGAGTGAGCCTCCAGCGTGCCTGTGTCAACCGGCTCGCTAGAGATCCAGCTCACCTGTACACGGCCATCGGGGAGGCGGTGGGCCTGGAAAGCCATCAGCTCAGGAGGCACGTACGGTTCCATGCGAATGTAGTCGTAGTAGCATGGGCCGATGTTCCACGCGGTGGCGAACCGGTCATCCGCCCACAGTTCAAAGATCCCGTCGCGTATGTCGAATACGCCGAGGAAGATCTCGGCTCTCGGCTGGCCGCGGTGCCATTCCCGCCCATCTAACGAATACGCGATGTAGCGCCCCGGGTTGTTCACATAGACGCGATACGTGCCGGCTGGGATGCCCCTGATTCGTGTGTGCAGCGGTGGCGCCCCGTCCTCCGGCCTGCGGCGATCCTGCCTGACTGTCGGTGACCGCAAAGAGGCGCCCATCGAGCGCTTCCGGAGAACATCAACTTCAGTGGTCCACAGATTCCAGCGGTCCGGGGTGTCCTTGTTCTTCAGCCACGCGGACGTGGGCTGCGACCACTCCTCGACTTCGAATACCAGACCTTCAAGTCGATCACGGAGTCCTTCTGCGCCGAGTGGCGCGCCCTGCAGCGACCACAGCACCCCTGCAAGCTTGAACAGTCGCGTCGAGTTCCTCATGCGCAATTCCGGCCCTTCAGCAATGCCGCCTTCGGTGCTCCGACTCGCACGCGCGTACAGTAAGCCGAGCCCTTTCGCAAGACAACCTGCGGCCGAGTCGCGGCGGACGGCGTGAGTCATCCCTGAGAGTCAGGAGTCGGCAGCTTGCCAGGCAGGAGTGACGGGGGCGCAAAGGCAAGTGCGACCAGATGGGTCCTGGCCAACTGTCCGGCAGCGGGATCACCAAGCCGTGCAGCCCCAAGTTGTGGGCTGGTCCAGATCCTGCTTCGAATTCGCACTGGAAGCGACATCTCGCAGATCACAGGCCCCACGCCGGTCGCAGTTGGTGGCTCCGATCACGGAGAAACCCACGGAAGGCGACGTCGAGATCTGGCGGATCGTCAACCTCACGGAGGACGCCCATCCTATCCACTTGCATTTGGTGATGTTCCAGGTCTTAGACCGGACGCCTTTCGATGCGGAAGGGTATGCCGAGGCTCAACAGGCTTGGCTCGCCGGGATGGGCCCCCAGCCCGTTGTCGAGGACTTCCTCACCGGGGATCCGATCGCGCCCAATCCTTGGGAGACGGGCTGGAAGGATACTGTCATTGCCAACCCAGGCCAGGTCACGCGGATCATCGCCCACTTCGATCTTGCGGGCCTGTACGTCTGGCACTGCCACATCCTCGAGCACGAGGACAACGAGATGATGCGTCCGTACGAAGTTCTCCCAGCGCAACCGTGACGAGCACCTCACGGGCAGGGGAGCGGAATGGGCCGCATCGCGCGGCCCATTCACTTTCGGGGCCCTGCGGTTCGCCAACCTCAGAAGAGAGAGACCCGCGGCTGGCAGAACCGTGCCGCAGATCCGAGGCACGAAAGCGAGCCCCGCCTCTCAGGCGCTACGCGAGGACGGACGTGGGGCTGCACTCGCCTACCAGGGCCTGATCGCGCTGCTGTAGAGACCATCCCCGGCGGGGCGCTTTGACCCCATCTTGAGGCCGCCACATCTACTAACTCACTCGTTCCCGTCTTGCGGCAGCCGGCAGATAGACATCGAACGTGGTGCCTCTGTCTGGCTTGCTGGAGACGAGAATACGGCCAGCATGGTCCTGGACAATCCCGTAGACAGCCGCCAGTCCCATCCCGCGCCCGTCTTCCTTCGTGGTGAAGAACGGCTCAAAGATCCTTTCCACGATCGCCTCGTCCATGCCGTCTCCCTCATCCTTGACGCGGACACGCACGTATCTACCTCGCTCCAGACCAAGACGGGACCGTTCAGCGACACTGCGGACATCTACGTTCCGCGTTGTGATGATCAGACGCCCCCTTTCCGGCGTCGCTTCGATCGCATTCTCAAGCAGGTTGATGACGACCTGCTGCATCTGAACCGGGTCGGCCGCGACGTCCCACAGATCTGGAGCCAGTCGCTTGGGGATGCGGGATCTGGGCGAGATTCGCGGAAACATCGACAAGCATCGCCCAATCACATCGTTCAGACAGACGCGCTCCCTCAGGTGTTCCCCTCCCCGTGCGAAGGCGAGCAGCTGTTTGGCCAAGTCACTTGCGCTCTCGGCCGAGAGGGCGATTTGTTCGAGGTACTCATATTCCCTGTCCGCCGGCTTGCGGCTCGCTTTCATGTTGGATGCAAACCCCAACACGCCAACCATCAGGTTGTTCAGGTCATGGGCGACGCCGCCGGCGAGTCGCCCGATGCTCTCCATCTTCTGAGCATGGAACAACCTGTCCTGGAGTCGCTTGGCTTCGGTGATGTCGGCGGCTGCTCCCTGTACGCCGACGGTTCTGCGGTCCGCAGTGAGCGCACGCTCACTGATCCGCAGCCACATGGCCTTCCCGCTGGCATGCAGGATCTCCACGATGCAACTGAAGGAGTCCGTTTCCCCGGTAAGCAGCCTCCGCCTGCCCTCGTGGAATCTCTCGTTCAGCGGATGCTTGCTCAGACACGCGGGGAAGTCGCGCAACCACCGCTCGGCTGAACGACCGGTTATTCGCTTGACCGACGCCGAGAGGTACCTGAAGTGGCCATCGGCCTCTTGGATGTAGAAAAAATGATCCGGCGTGCCTTCGACCACGAGTCGCAGTAACTGCTCGGAGCTGCCTAGTGCCTCTTCGGCTCGCTTGCGATCGGAGATCTCACGCTGCAGCGACTCATTCGTGGCACGGAGCTCGGCCGTTCTCGCCTCGACCAATTCCTCCAGATGATCACGGTGGCGTTGCAGCTCCTCCTCTGCGCGCCTGAGGCCGGTGATATCATGAAGGGTGAAGCCCCACAGCCGCTCTGATGTTCCGTACACCGGATTGTAGGCAACCAAGGCATCGAACTCCGCACCGTCCCTTGCCTGCATGCGGAGTCCGGCGCTGCCACCGCCGACCCGCACCCCTTCTCGTACCAGCGCCTGGAAGCGGCGTGCCGAGCCCTGTGACGAGAACAGGTCGCCAACCGGACGCCCTTTCATCAACTGGGTCGGCCGCTTGAATATCGCCTGGGCGGCCAAGTTCGCAAACCAGACGCGCCAATCACGATCCAAAACGATCAGTGGGGCCTGACTGCTTTCCACCACAGCGTGGAGCATTCCGTCGCTCACATAGTCGTAGTAGTCGGCCTGCTCATAGCGTGGCATCGCGAGCGTATGGACGATAGCCCCGCGCACCGAAGCAGCGCCGTCGTCGGTGAGGACGCCTTGGTCCAGCTCCAACTGACAATACGACGAGCCGTGATGGACGTAGGAACGTTGCAGGCCCGTGTGCGTAGGCATGACGCCCAGGAGCAGTCCTCGTTCGACTGAGATCGCCTCATGCTTTCCCAGGACGAGCTTGCTGAGCGCAAGTGCCGAGAAGGGCGAGTGCAGCCCAGCGTTGTCCACCACCATGGCCAAGGCGAACTTGCCGCCAACCTGCTCCAGGCTCTGCGCATCGCTGGCGCCCGTCGGCCGGTGCCCAAGCACACGGCACAGCTGCCCCAGTACATCCGTCAGCTCGGGAGGTCCCGCACACAGAATACTGACGGGGGGCCGCCTCCCGGAATGTGCCGGCTGGCGTTCGGGACAGTCGCCAGCCTCTGTTCCCTCAAACCCGGCGGATGGGGAGAAATCAGCTTCATGTCTGGGCGGCTGCTCGCGGCCGGGCTGCGTCCCCCGGTCGGCTGGCCTCCAGCAGGCCCGTTCCTGTTGAGATCCGCTCACGTGGCCTCGCAACCCTTCGAGGTCCTTGGCAAGATGCTCTCCTGTCTTTGTAGAGCCCTTCATGATCTGTCCCTCTTGTGACTTGGCTCCGACAATGGTACCAAGTGCGGACGTAGTCCAACAGACGTACGTTCTGCGACCCCCTCGGCGCCGACGTCGGTCCGGCACACGCCGAAAAACTACGGTCAGGCCCGTGGCGCCAGGAACGGTCCCATTGCGGTGCCGGCCTCCGGCGACCGCTCAACACCGATCCAGACCACCGGACTGGCTTGATAGGCCAACCTGAGGCCGCTGCAGCCCCCCTTGTCAGCGGGCCCAGCTAGGCCACTCCGTTTGCCCCTGTAGGTTGGCATCCTGGCTTTCCAGATTCGCAACTCGCGCGATCACAAGAGTTACATAAAGGCTGAGTTTCCACTGGCGCGCTCACGGGCTGACGATACACGGGAAAGGCGCTGCCCCATCACAGGCTAGCTGTGATCGCGGCGTCAAATGCGTTGATCGGCCGCCCGTAGGCGGGTACAACTCACGGCGAAACACACGATTCCTGCATGTAGTTGAGCCGCTTTTGAGCTGACTTAGTGGCCAACACGGGGGCAAGGGGTTGATCTCCGGTAGGGCATCGCGGACATGACGGACAGCCAATCCAATCTTCACAGTCGCCGCAACGTCCTGAAGACCGCCGGCGCCGTCACCGCCGGACTCACCTCCGTCGCGACCGGCAGGCAGCCTGATCAGACCCGAACGGCTGGTCCAGTGGTGTGTCT
>CAYGAN010000056.1:17131-19294 GCA_964347585.1 uncultured Planctomycetales bacterium
AAGCCGCTCCAGAATCGCTCATTCAAGGAACTGCCGCCCCTGTTGGACGAACTCGGTATCGGTGCCGTCGATCTGACCTGCAGGCCCGGCGGACACGTGCTGCCCGAGCGCGTCACCGACGATCTACCCCGCGCCGTCGAGCTGTTCAAGAGCCACGGCATTATCGTCCCTATGATCACGACCGGCATCCTCGATGCCCACAAGGACCATGCCGAGGATATCGTGAGAACCGCCTCGGGGCTGGGTATTCGTTATGCGAAGCTCGGGTACTACTCATACGGCGATCTGCATCGAATTCACGAACGGCTGGCGGAAGTCAAACGCCAGCTGCGCGACATCGTTGCCTTGTTCAAGCAGCACGGCATGCATGCGGGCTTCCACAACCATTCGGGCGAGACGGTCGGAGCGGTGATGTGGGATTTGTGGCAGCTGATCGGTGATTTGCCCCCGGATGTGATCGGCTCGTATTTCGATGTTCGCCACGCCACCGTCGAGGGAGGTCTAGCGGGTTGGCGGATCGCGATGAACCTGCTCATCTCGCGCATCACCATGGTGGCCGTCAAGGACTTCCTCTGGCAAAAGGACCCGAAGCGAGGCTGGCGTCCGGAGAACGTCCCACTGGGGCAGGGCATGACGCGATTCGAGGAGGCGTTCGGGCGCCTCAAGGAGGTCGGCTTCGCCGGCCCGATCTCGCTGCATATGGAATACGGCCAACACAACCCACCCGTCAACTCGGACGAGGACAAGACGAACATCGACGCCATTCGGAAGGATCACTCGTATCTGACGGATCTTCTCCGTCGAAGCGGCCTGCGTGCCGCCGGACGGCGACCGACCCCGTGAACGTCAACGAGCACATGATGCGACAGGCAATCACTGAAGCCTAGATTGCCAGTCGATAGGATTCTGCAGGATCGCCGCCAAGGGGGCTCCCGGTTCAGATGGGGAGTCAGCCCGCATGAGCCGTCCTGGACCGCACCAGGGTGTGGGACGGTCGCTCTTGCGAGTTCCTTTGGTGGATGAGGGCTTAAAACCGCGCCTTCTTCCTCGTATGATTCCCAGCTCTGGAGGAGGCCATCCGATGAGCGATGCCAGCACCAATCGCCGCCAGTTCCTGCGAGCCGCTGCGACGGTTGTGGCCGGGACGGTTGTGGCGCCGTCCCGTTCGCGCGCCGCGGCAGGTGGCAGCAAGTTCGTCGTCGGCGTGATGGGCACCGGCGGCCGCGGCTACTGGTTGCTGGATAACGATCTGGTCAGGCGGGACAACGTGGACATTGCGTACCTGTGCGACGTCGACGTCTCACGGCTGAAGGCTGCGGCTAAGCTCGTCGAGAATCGCACCGGCAAAGCCCCGAAGACCGTGACCGACTTCCGCAAGATTCTCGACGACAAGAACGTCAATGTGTTGTTCAACGCCACGCCGGACCACTGGCACGCGCTGCCGACGGTCTGGTCGTGCCAGGCCGGCAAGGACGTCTATGTGGAGAAACCCGCGTCGCACAGCCTGTGGGAAGGCCGGAAGATGGTCGAGGCCGCCCGCAAGTACAAGCGGATCGTCCAGCTGGGCACCCAGACGCGAAGCGGGCCATACACCAAGGACGCCGTTGCGTTCCTGCGCTCCGGCCGGATCGGCAGAATCCATTTCGTCCGGGTGCTTAACATGAAGCATCGGCCCCCGGTTAAGCGCCTCAAAGACGAGCCGATACCGGCTGGCGTTGACTATGAGAAATGGCTCGGGCCCGCACCGATGCGGCCATTCAACCGGAACCATTACCACTATACCTGGCACTGGTTCTGGGCCTACTCCGGTGGTGATATCATCAACGACGGCGTTCATCAGATCGATGCCGCCCGATACCTGATCGGCAGAGACTACCCCGAGGCGGTCTCGTGCACCGGCGGCAAGCACGCGTATGACGACGCCCAGGAGACGCCCGACACGCAAATTGTCGCCTGGGATTACGGCGACATAACCATGGTCTTTGAGCTGACGCTGTGGACGCCGCATATGCAGAAGACGCCGTGGGACTTCCGCGACACGGATGGGTTTCCGAACTGGCGGTTCAACGCGACACACATACAGCTGCACGGGACGAAGGGCATGATGTTCTTCATGTGCGCCCACCATCGCTTGCAGACGTCCGTCTCGGAGATCGCGTTCCA
>CAYGAN010000056.1:19304-23577 GCA_964347585.1 uncultured Planctomycetales bacterium
TGTTCTTCAGTCGGCACGGGGGCGGGTGGCAGGCCTTCAACCCGGACCATGAGCAGATCGCCAGCTGCCCCGGTCGGCACCCGCATACGCCGCACATCGACAACTTTTTCAAATGCGTGGAATCCCGCCAGCGGCCCAACGCCGACATCGAAGAAGGGCATCGGTCCACCGTGCTGTGCCACCTCGGCAACATTTCCTACCGCGTCGGCGGCCGCAGGCTCGCGTTCGACGCCAAGACCGAATCGTTCCCGAACGACAGGGACGCCAATGCCCTGCTCAAACGCACGTACCGCAAGCCGTGGGTCGTGCCCGAGGACGTATAGCCGCAAGAGGGGCGTTCGGGAAACAAGCGTCCCCGGAGGGGCTTGCCTCTAAGCGTCGCAATCGGAAGGAGTGACGGAGCGAGGTCCGCAGCGTCGCTCGCCCAAGTAGGAGAAGCGGACACGGCATGCGGGGCCAGGTGCTGAAGGGCGACGGCGGAGCGCGTAACAAGAGGATGACAATGATGAGCATCAAGGCAACGCATTTTGTGGCGGCGGCGATGGTCGCATCCACTTCCGTCGGTGCAGACACGGTCGAGGCTGCACCTCCGATTCGTCTTGCTCTCGACGGCCGGAGCGGATCCGCGCGTCGGGCCCTTCCGGACTCCCCGGAGCGCACGACCACCGGACCGCGCATCTTGGGCAACACCCCAGCAGCAAAGATCGGTCGGCCGATTCGCATCGTCAGTCTCAGCTTCCGCGACAAAAGCCTGCAAGAGATCGCCGAGCTCGTGGATTCCGAAGGCGCCAAAGGCACTGACCTCATTGTGCTACCGGAGACCTGGCGAGGCGAGCGTGCCGAGACTCTTGACGGCCCAACAACCCAGACGATGACGGCTATCGCCAGAAAGCGCCAGACATACATCATCAGCCCGATTTACCGCGACGTCGGCGGGCGCAGGACGAACTCCGCGATTCTGATCGATCGCAACGGGGAGATTGTGTGCATCTACGACAAGGTCTTTCCCTTTTGGGCCGAGTTCGATTTGAAACCGCCCTGCCAGGCCGGCCGAGATGTTCCCGTCTATCAGGCGGACTTCGGCCGGATCGGAATGGCTATCTGCTTCGACGTCAACTTCCCCGAGGTCTGGCAACGTCTCGCCGATCAGGGCGCAGAACTCGTCGTCTGGCCCAGTGCCTACTCGGCCGGAACGTCTCTCCAGGCGCACGCCCTCAATCACCACTACTACATCATCACCTCGACACTCAGGGGCGACTGCATCGTCTATGACATCACGGGCGAAGAGATCCTTTATCGGAAGAGCGACGGAATTACCGTCACCCGCGTGACGTTGGACCTCGACCGCGGCATCTACCACCAGGACTACAACGCGGCGAAGCGCGACAAGCTCCTTGCGGAACATCCGAACGACATCATGCAGGAGAAGTGGCTGGAGCGCGAACAGTGGTTCGTGCTCAAGGCCAAGCGCGCCGGCGTCAGCGCACGCAAGCTGGCCAAAGAGTACGGTCTCGAGGAACTTCGCACCTACATCCATCGAAGCCGGCGCGAAATCGACAACCGGCGGGGCCAGCCGGTCGGCGGTGGGACGAGCAGCCGACCGGGCGCTTCCACTGCGTCCAACTAAGACCTGCATCACGCTCATTTGAGGAAACAGTGCCAGTTAATCTCCTTTGCATGCGCGTGGACTTGACCAGGCGACTGGGGGCTGGCTACTCACGTTGGCTCGCTCTCGGAGCGAAAAAGGGAATGGCACCGCCGCGCCGACGCCGAGTGGGGAGTGCTGAGCCCGCCGCTCGTTGAAGGCGGCGCGCCTGGGCGTTGCCTGCTCGAACAGGCCAGCCGCATTACCGGTTCGCGACCGGTGCAACCAGACAGTCTTGACCACCGGTAACAATACCTGTACGGTGGTGTCGCGCGTCTCCATTTGGACCTTTCACGTGATTAGCTGGGATCGGGCACTGCGGCAATCTCGACGCCGCTGACCCGGCGAGAGGAACGCCGATGAATCCCTCCCACCTGAAGCACAGCCCGCCACGAATGTCGCCTCCTCGTCTGGCTGCCCTGAGCGGGGCGCTGGCTACCATCATCTTTGGCTCTATGGGCTGCGTCCCCGGCGAAGTAGTCCACACCTTCGGCGACCGATCCAAGGAGATGAACATAAGGCGCGCTTGGTCAGCGGAATTGGGATCTTCGGTCCAGCGGCCTGTCCAGCTCCCTTGGGTCGTGGTCCGGATACCACATCGCGTCAACAGCAACATCGTGCGTATTCATGACAGGCTCCTATTCACAGAGGTCCGCCAACCAGTCAGCAAGGCCGCCTTCGACGAGCGGTGCCCAGTGTGGGTCACTTGCAGGGACGTGGGTAGTGGCAAGCTTCTGTACCGAACACCGTTTCGGCCCGGCTGCGAGTTGGCGGGGTATTACGTCTACCAGTTGCTAGCCCTGCGCGATCGCTTGTTTATTGGACATCCAGAACCGGAGAAGCCGCCCTATAAAGGTTGCATAGGCGTGTGCTGGGACTGGCGAAGCGGCCAAGTCCTCGAGACCTCCCGGCTGAGCCAACGACAACTCCCAAAGGACATGGACTGGCTGTCTCCTCGTTGGGGGCGCTCCCTCGCCACGGATGGGCAGACGCTGTTTATCTGGGGATCCCAGTATGAGCCATCCGACAGACAGCAGAAGCTCTTTTACCATTTCGCTGCGCTTCGTGTCCCGAAGTACGACTTGGTCTGGCATCGACGCGTTGAGCTAGAGCTACCAGAGAAGTGGGGCAAGAAGTGGGTCAGGCCGTGGTTCGGCCCGCGGTTCGACCTGCACTACGTCAATGGGGTCCTGCTGGCTCTTGCGAGCTTGTCCGGCAGCGATTCCAGAGGCCGCGCTGCTGAGAGTGTAGTATCCGTCGTGGCCCTCGATCCAGGCGCGGGCGACGTACTGTGGCGCAAGCAGAAGCAGTTCTCTCCCGTCGGTGATAGATGGGCGAGAAGCGGCAGGATTGTCGTAGCGGGCAGGACCCTCTATGTGCCGACGGATGACCGCGTGTTGGAGGCCTGGCAAGCCGCATCCGGCGACAAGGTCTAGGCTTGTCGGCTGCCAGGAGCGATAGCGTCGCCGCCGGCGGTGTCCGAACGATTCTTGGGGATCCTGACAACCAACACTGCGCTGGACGGTGCAAGAGAGTTCCGGCCTTCCTTTGTCCTGTTAGACTCTCGAAAAGGGAAGGTGCTCCGGTCCATGCGTACGGAGCTGGAGCTGTCCGCCGCGGCAAGGGCCGAGCTCGCACACCTGCCGGGGTGGTTCCTCTTGTTCTCGGGTGGCTCGGTGCATGGCTTTCCGGTGAGCCCGGACATGGAAGCCCAAGAGTGGCAGTGCTGGATGGGGCAGGTGCTCGGCTTTTGGCCGGTTGCCTTAACCTTTCAAGACTATGGGGTCGAGCAGGTTGATGCCCGACGGCTGATCGCATGGCCGGAGCGCCTGGGCGGGAACATGACGCTGTTTACGACCGGCTCGTGAGCGAGCCACAGATCTGCGCCAATCGCTGCGCCTAGTACGACAACGCGGGTTACGGATCGGGTGGGATGCAGCAGCGGCATGATTTGACGCAGATCCCGAGGCGGCGCAGTTCTGGGACCCGACGCCTGCGATGAACACGAGAGGTCTTGGGATCGTGGTCGTTCCCGGGTGGCGGGCCGGAGAAGGTGCCGGTCTCTCCGGACATCGGCGGTCCAGCCCATGCAAGCAATGCCGGGAATTCTTCGGCGCTGAGCTGGTCATCGCCCGAGGCCCTTTCCAGATCCACAAACCGCAGGATTCCTGAACGTACGGCCTGGATCGCTCCTCGGGGGTCATGTCAATTTCATGGCCTCATCCTACTGATAATCGTTGATGCGTTTCCGTGAGTTGAACGCCAATTCAGACTCCCCCCCTCCTAACCAGCACCGCAAAGTGGTCCGAGGGCATGCGGATCTCGTACAGCCGCCGACCCTTGTCCCGGACTTGCTTGACCATCGGTTCGGCTACTCTCGCCCCCTGTCCGTCGACAATGTACACGTCCGCCGCCGCGCCGTCCCGCCATCCGAATCGGCCCGACCGGCCGGTCAGGATCCGTTCGCGGCCCAGGACCACGCCTTCTCGAATCTCCACCGGCGTGATAGGGAACATCACCCCTGCGAAGTTCCACTCGGCCGGCTGCCGCTCGTAAACGTGCCCGTAGTACACACAGCCGAAGTCCAGGAACCGACGGGCGTGCCGCGCGGCGTCCGCATGGCTTTTC
>CAYGAN010000057.1:0-318 GCA_964347585.1 uncultured Planctomycetales bacterium
TGTCGATCGTGCGGACCCAGTATTCCGCGTGCGCCGAGAAGCCCCGCCACTTGAACGACGCGTCGGCGCCGAACGTGAAGAAATCGGTGCCGCTCGCGTCGGCCCGCCCGATGCCACCCCGGCCGGCGCGAATCAGGTCAGGAACGGCGTACATCAAACGCGGGCCGTGATCGTCCCCGTTGTCGTCGTTGTAGGCAAAGCTCAGGCCGAGATTGAGGGCTGGCTCCTCATGATACGCGAGGTCCGCTTCGCCTTTGCCGTACTTGCCCAACGCGTGCCAGACTACACGCGCGATGTAGGCGAAGTTGGTGTCCACGT
>CAYGAN010000057.1:328-6313 GCA_964347585.1 uncultured Planctomycetales bacterium
GAAGCCGTTGCTGATACTGACGTGCCAGTCAAGCTTCTTGTCGAATAAATGCCCGAACAGCCAGACGCCGATCACACGATCGAGGTTGAATACCTCATTGGCTACTGACCGATCGACGAACTGTTGCCGACTAGAGCTTTCTGTTTCCTGTCGGCCGAACGGTGCCTTGTACAGACCCACCCGCACGTGCAACTCGTCCATGAACCGGTAGGTCACGTACGCATACTGTGTCCGCCAGTCGTGGCTGTCATCCGTGTCGCCATCCGCTTCGATGCGATACGTCAAGTCTTTCGTCCACAGATGCCCGCTGAACCCGAGGCGGAGGCGTTCCAACTCAAAGCCGCTGCGGTCGTCCTGCCAATTCTTGCCCACCAGGTTTCTGTTGTCGCTCTGACGGCTAATGCCCGTGTAGCGGAACTGTATCCGGCCGTTTATCTTCAGCAGGAACGATTCGTCGTCCTTCTGGTGCTTGATGTAGAAGCCCTTGTCATAGCCCACGCTGATCGGCTGCTGCAGCAGCTTGCGGCGATACTCCTCGTCGGCCAGCAGCTCCTCCAGAACCCGCTTGATTTCCTCGACGCGTGCGGCGTCGAGCTGGCGGTCCTCGCTTTGCTGCACCCGTGCCTTGAGGAGGTCAATCTGGTCCTGCTGGGCTTGGATGACCGCCTCCAGCTCGCCCATCCGCGTCTGGAGGCCCTCGCTGGGTTCGGCGCCTCTGGCCGAGGTGGCTCCCCAAGCGGCACTGATAGCCAGTAGGACAGAGCAACCTAACCTTTCCTTGCTAGTCATGGGCATTATCCTTTCAAAAGGGCAAAAGGATTCATCGAGCTACGAGTTGCTTGTCCCTCTTGCAAGAGCTGGCGATCGCATATGGGTTCGCCCACTCGAACGCGCGCTGCACGTGGACCCCCAAAGGGAGCTCGCGAGACCATCCGCAGAGCGGGAACGCGAACAATAGGAATAGGCCTGCCGAGATCCATAGCACCTCGCAAGCTGCTGCCCCATCGGCCGAGCACTGCATATCTCTCAACGGCGTTCCTCCCCCGATGCGACGTCAAGCTCAGACTACTCATGGTGCTGCTCCAAAGATGCGCACCTCGCTTGGCCTGTGAGACCGCATTCCTACGCTAGGTCAAAAACTCGATAGACCCACTCCGATACGTACTGGGCGATGAGGCTGTTCAGAAAGCTTGCTATCTCAGCCTGGGCGAACTCAGCCATAGTCTGCTGCGTGCAGCCTGGGAACACTAGAATCGCAGACCCCGGCACAAGCGCCCGCCAATCGAGCCGCCGCATGCTGCTAACTAGCATTGGTTTCAACCGCATGTTTCGAGCTTAGCCAAAGAACAAAGACGACACGTTGTTGACCATTACGGACGTAGCCGCGGTGATCGCCGCGATCACGTTTTCCGCAGCAATGGTTCTCGCGACGTTATCCCGCACACAGCCGGACAGGCAGACGAACATGAGCAGCGTCATGCCGAGGGGCCACCGGCACCTGACAGAGCTGTGGCGCCGGCGCCGCCCGCCCGTCCAGTGCCAGACGTATGAGACGTTCAGCCGCTCGGGGCAAAGCGTGCGGCGATCGGAGCACTTGCCGGCCCCGAGCGCCCCTACCGAGTCCTGCCCGCCGCGCAGTGGCGCATGGCCCGCCCGCCGGGAAGGTGGCGCCGTGACTGACGGTTGCGGGCTCGACCTCATCGATGAAGTGAGTGCACGTGCAATTGCGCGGCCGTGTCGTAAGGCCCCGCGCCAAGCAGCCATCTTACCTCGCGTCCATCCGAGTGGCCTAACAGTCATGTAGCCGGCTCCTTGGGCAACCTAACGCTAACTAGAAGTTCATTTGCGCCCGCACACCAAAGACGACAGCAGGATCGGCATCCCGATCGGCTCCGGGATTCAGCACTACCTGCAGATCAGGGGTAATATGCAGCCACGAACTCACCTGCACGCGATAGTACCATTCAAAAACGCTCTCCTGATCGCTGAAGCCGCCGTACTTGCGGGCCTGGCGGCTGGTGATGCCTTGGGCTACACCGAAGCCCATCAGATCGGCCTCGCGGCCGGGGATCAGTCCCGTGAGCTGCGCACCGAGGCTCCAGAAATGACGGAAAGTGCTGACGGCCTCATTGGCCAGACCGTACCGACAGAACACGCCAAGCCGGTCCGTTAGCTCCTGATCGAATGACAGCGTGAATCCCATATCGTCGCGCTGCAAATCCGGCATCTGGCTTGTAGTCCAGTTGATAAAGGGCGGCTGCGGGCCGGCGAAATTCAAAACCGGGATCAGGAACGGATCGGTGCGCCATTTGGCCTTGGGCCTGGGGTCATACCAGAGCAGAAAACGGTAATTGCCGAGTCGGCCGCCCAGCTTGGGTCGAAAGGCCATCTCAAACGCACCAAAGAAGTCGTCGCGGCCATGGAACGCGGTCCTCAAGCCGGTCTTGCGAATGTCGGCCTCAGCATCGTGCACATACAATTGTGTGTCAAACCAGTTGCTGGGAGCGTACTTGAGACGCAGGGCGAGGCCGTCTTGAGGCAATGGCACGGTGCGGTTAAAGACCAGCCCGGAACCCATGAAGAACTGAGTCTGATCGTTCGCGAAGGCGTTGGTCTCGATGTAGCTGTTGGCATGCATCTTTCCAATAGTCAAGGTCAGTCGGCGCTCAAAGAATGTCTGTTCCCACCACAGCTCAGTAACTGCGAGCACTTGGTCATCCGTGAAGCCGCCGCTGCCGGGGTCGTCATTGACCCCGAGCAGACTGCCAACCTTCACACCTGATAAACCATTGCCAAGCCGCGTTTCAGCCAGAAAGCCAATCTTGCCGTAGTCTGCGTGACGGGCGGGGGCGCTATCGCCGAACAGAGTGAGATGAAGACCGTAGTCTGCGGACAGCGTCTCGCGGACGGCGCCGTTGCGATCCAGCCCGCCTATCGAGCTCTGGGTGATGAAGGTCAACCCCAACGTGGGGACGACACGCGCCTCACGCAGGTCTGCCTTCAACTCGCACCAGGGCTTCAGCCAGTCCTCGAGAATGCCGCCTTGGTGTTCCCCCGGTTGCTCGGCGCTTGGTGACGACGTGACCGCCTGCGCCCTCGCGGTCCCGATGAAAGGCGTCCCACTGAAGCACAAGCAAAGGACACTCAACGAGGCCGCTGACCTGCTTATGACCGTAAGCACTGTCTGCTCACCTGCTGATAGTATCTCCCGAGGCACCGGGTCACGCGCGCGTGAGCTTCACTCGGGTGTCATAGAAAGATGCACTCCCGCCGATCGGATCGGTCAGACAGACGTTGCCGATCGAGGTGTCTTCTCGAAACAGGGGATTGGGGCAGATTCCCTTTCCCCGTCGGCGATCCGCGGGCACCTTCTGACCATCAATTTCGATGCTATTCGAGCCGTAAGCCCAATGGCCGAAGTGCCAGGACACCGTGCACGTGCCCGGACGTATGCCTTCCAGCACGCGAACCGGCGCGCGGCACTCCATCGTCCTGCCGTCGCCGAGCTCGAACTTCCCATCCGCCAGCGTGGCTGATGCGATGCGCACCTCGTCGCCCTCCTTGAGGCCGAGCCTTTCCGCGTCACGGCTGTTGACGAGTACCACGTTGCCGCGTTCGGGAGGGCCGAACAACTCCATCAGCCAACGAGCCGGCGGCATGGTGCGAGTGTGACCGGCGAGAATGTCCTTGTAGGTTCCCAATAAGAACGTGTAGCCGGCACTGCGGTCGTCGATCACATTGCCTTTGGCGTCTTTGACAGGTTCCAGGCGAGGCAGACCGTCGTAGAATTCGCCAGTCATCGAGTCACGTGTATTCGCGACCGGCTCGACGAAGATGTTGAAGTTGTTCTTGTACGGATGCTGTTGCACGTTCCCGCTGTAGCGGCGGTGCCAGTCCATGAAGTTGCCACCGCGATTCAGCATGCTTATCACCCGCCCCCAAAGCTCCTCGGGCGACACCGCCAATCCCTTCTTGGTCCTGCCAGCCGGGCCAACTGCCCTTTTCCAGCGCTCGAAGTTGAACACAGCGTCGCTGAGGTGCCGGCGTGACCGGACGAACAGCTGGACCTCATCGTCGCTCGCCTTCGGGGCAGCGTCGCTCAGCCGGCCCTCGCTGACTTTGTCGCCTAGGGCAATGTTGGCGATCAGGCGCAGGAACCAGTCTTCCGGCCGAGTGAAATCACCGCCGTCGTCGTAAGCTTTCGGGCCGACGCCGCTAAGGCCTAGCTCCTCCGCGACGGCCATCAAGAAGGCCTCCATGGAAATGTGCATTTTTTCGCCAAAGACAGTGACCACATCTGGCAGCGGGTCGACGACGGGCTGGCGGACTTTCGAGATTGTCGGAAGCAGGGCCGGCGTCACGTGCGGCGTGCCCCAGCGCTCCCAGACGGCCGTGTCGGGAATGATGTAGTCCGCGTACATGCTCGTCTCGCCCACTACGATGTCGCACGCCACAAACAGCGGAATCTTCTTGTGATCCCGCAGGATGGCAATCTGCTTGTGCCCGGCCGGGCAGGCAAGAACCGGCGTGCCCTTGTGCAGAAACAGGCAACCGATTCCATATGGATACTCCGCTCCCGCTGCCGGGATCACCTCCTGGTAAAGGTTGCTGGTAAAGGGGTACCACGGCCTCATGCCCGGGTTTTCGTTGCCATGTTTGCCATTGAACAGCATGGAGGCCTCGTATTCCGCCCTCTCACGGGTGACGCGCGTGCCGAAAGCGGCTAGCTTGCCGCCGTACAGCTTTGCCACGTCATAGACATTGGCGTCCTTGCCGCCCATCTCGTGGTAATGGCTCCCGCCGACACTCCAACCGCCCTTCCAGCCGCTGTTCCCGATCAGAACATTGAGCAGGATGATCGCGTGGGCCTGATAGTAGCCATTCGTGTGCTGCACGGGGCCGCGATAGAACTCCGCGACTGCCTGCTTGCCGTACGATGTGAACTCGCGCGCCAGTTCGGCGACTGTCTTCGCCCCACCAAGCCCATCCTCGTCGAGACCCGCCTCAGTGGCGTACTCCTCAAGTGTTTTCTCCGTGACTCGGGCCTTCAGAAGTTGGAAGGCGGTGCGGACCCGCACGTTCTCACCACCGATCGCCACAGCCGGCAACGAGGGCTCCAGCTCGCCTACGAGCGGCTCGCCGGCTTCCATCTGCACGGCCGTTAGTTTGCCGTCGGCAACCACCACGAACGTATGCTCGTCGCCCAACGGCGTGTCGTCCTCACCGGCTACTTCGCTGGCGCGAAGGTACTTCGTTGGACGGCCGTCTTCGAGCTTGACCAAGTACGTCGCGGTGGTGTACGCACTCTCCCCGCCGGCCTTGGCCGCCGCAGCGTTCGCGTGCGATAGGAAGCTTGCGTCGTACCGTTTGCTCTCGATGATCCATCGAAGCATTCCCATGGCCAGGGCGCCGTCCCCGCCAGGCTGGATGGGAATCCACCTGTCGGCCCAGGCGGCCGTCTTGCTAAGGCGTGGATCAACCACCGCCCACTTCATGGCATTCTCCGTGGCGCCATGGGTCTGCAGTCCCGCTAGGATCGGCGGGCCGAAGTTCGCCTCATAGCATCCCGTGCCGAAGAAGACTACGAAGCGCGCGTTCTCCAAGTCCGGCTTCATGTGGTGCTTACCCTTGGCCCAAAAGAGCTTCTTTACCGGATTGTAAAGGTTCGTCACTTGCTCGAAGGCGATGTGGTGAGACTGTTCGCAAATCGTCGTATGTTCGAACGCGTTGATCGAGCCGAAGCTGTTGTTCGTCCAGGCCTTCATCAGCTCCTTCCGGCCATGCTCGATGCGCCCGGCCAGAAAAACGAACCGATTGTTCCGGGGACCTAGATCGGGGTGATCCGGGTCCAGCAGCACATCCAGGTGCGCCGCAAACTTCTCCTTGAATTCCGCCACCATCTGGTCTCGGGTCACAGTCTTCTGGTCCAGGGGAGCCGACGCTATGGCCTTGTTGATGTCCTTGACGGCCTCGGCAACCTCCTTG
>CAYGAN010000057.1:6323-20526 GCA_964347585.1 uncultured Planctomycetales bacterium
ACCGTCGACTCAGCGATGACCAGTTCCCCGATCACGTCCACGAGCCGGTCCAGGCGACCGGCGTCAACCTTGACGGCCTCGGCAACCTCCTTGGTTAACGGGCTTCCGTCGGGGCCTTTCATTTCCGGCCGCAGCGCGTACATGCTATCCAGACCGGGCGTTGTCGTGCCGTCGGCGAACTTGGCGCCATGAGAGATCTCTTTGATGGCCTGTTCGAAAGGCATCGCCTCCCACTTGCCTTCACCTCGCCTGCCGGCGCGCTTAAGGACCTTGCGAAGGCGATACGGATCATACAGCACCTCAATGCCTCCGTGCCCCTTGGGGCAGATGCGTCCCTCGGTCTTGGCAACGTCCACGACCGTGCTCGTCCCAGCCAGTTTGCCCTTGGCGTTCGGCGGCGTTGCGTACGTTACGTTCGGAAACGCCGCTTGGGCCGAATACGGGTTGCCGTCGATCTTGACGAGCACCGCGCTCTTATCATCAGGGCGCACCAACTTGCATTTGATTGGGCAGGCCGCGTGGCAGTTCAGGCATGTGCTGTAGATTATGTTCTCGGGATCATTGGCGTGATAGTCGAACACCTCTCGCGTGCTGCTCGTTGTGCCGGCTTCGGCCAGACGTGAAAAGGTCTGGCAGGAAGCCGCGAACGCCGCCGTCGAGCCTACCAAGGCGCTATGCTTGATAAAGTCCCTGCGTGATTCAGGCATTGGGCTGCTCCTTCCTGGCCACCGTATTGAGCGGCAGGATCCTTTGTCCCAGTGCAAACACCCAAGCGCCGAGACAGAACACCAAGAGAGTGACGAGCCACTCGGTCATGCTCGGGAAGTAGGTACTCGCGAATCTCGGGTGCGGATAAGCCTCCGAATAACCCGCGAACGGGGGGTGAATTAACGCCGGGATGACGATGTTGACGCGGACGCCCACCACGCCGATGACCACGAGGAACATCGCCAGGGCCAGCCAGTGCAGCTTCCGCCCCGTGCGCGGCCAGAGCACGAGTACGATCGGTAACACGGTTCCGAGCGCCACCTGAACCACCCAGAACACCCACCAGAACGGTCCGAACATGACCAGTTCGTGCGCGATGGCATGATCCGGCACGCCCCCGTAACGGACCACCAGAATGTCGCTCAGAGTCATCAGGGCGTCCACAGAAAGAATCGCGACGGTCAGTTTGGCCAGACCCCGGACCGTCTGGAACTTCGCTTCGCGATCCTCTCCTCCAAACAGCGCCGCTAGCAGTGTTAGCAGCGCCCCGCCCGACGCGAGTGCGGAGACCAGAAACAGGATCGGCATCAGGCCTGTATGCCAGACCGGTTGGGCCTTTATCGTGGCAAAGACGCTGCCGACGCCTCCGTGCACGAAAACCGCAGCTGGAATGCCCAGGGTGCCTAGGAGCCGTAGCTGGTCGGTCAATCGCTGCCGCGACGTCGCGTCGAGCCCCGGCCGATCGCGGCGGATCGCCAAGACCAACTCCACAAACGTGATGAGCATGTACAGCCCATATCCGATGAACAGCCACGCGAGGACCGACGTTGGATTGAAGTTCCACAGCATCGTGAACGTTCGCCACGGATGACCGAGGTCCAGCATGATCACGATCAGCGCCAGGACCAGACAGATGAGTGCCTGAAACAGCGCTAGCTTCCCGACCGAGGCGTACCGCTTGATGTCGAACACATACACCAGTGAACTCAGCAAGAACGCGCCGGCCGACAGCCCGACTAGGTAAACGTAGATCGCGACCCACAGTCCCCACGGGACAACCTGCGTAGTGTTGACCGCGTGGTGGCCGTGCTGGAAGAACCGCACCAAGCCGACCGCGCCGAGCGCCGTCAGTAAGACCAAGATGATCGCTGAGATGCGCGTCGCGCGCTGTGAAATATACGCGCGGGCCTGCTGGAGTACTGCCTCAGCCATGCTCGTGCTCCTAGGTCAAGTAGAAGACAGACGGATTGTTGCCGAGCTCCTCCTTTAGTCGCATCGCCGCACGGTTCGGAAACTTCGGGAAATTTACGTTGGGTTCAATTCCGAGCATGTGCACATCACTCTCGGGGTCATTCAGATCACCGAAGTACATCGCCCGACCGATACACGTGGCTACGCATGCTGGCGCCATGCCATTCTTGATGCGATGCAGGCAAAAGCTGCACTTGCGCACGTTGCCCTCCGGTGACTTGCCAGGCCGGCGAGGCCTGTACTGGCTGTACTCCGGTGACGGAACGCCCTGGTAGGGTGTGGGCTTGGCGTTGGCGCGGAACGACGGGCCCGTCGGCAGGCCCGTTGACGGATCGTCGTAGTTCTCGCCGAAGTCGTAACAGCGCGAGCCGTAGGGACATGCGGAAATGCAATAGCGGCAGCCGATACACGTATCGTAGTCCACTGCCACAATGCCGTCGTCTCGGACATAAGTTGCGCCGGTCGGGCAAACCTTCGAGCAGGAGCTGTCCTTGCACTGAAAACAGGGCCGGGGCAGAAAACGGGGGCGGACGTTGGGATACACGCCGATCTCCTCTTCCATGACAACGTTGTACACCACGCCGGGCGGTGTGTGATTCTCCGCCTTGCACGCCACCACGCACGCGTGGCACCCGACGCATTTCTTCAAGTCGATCACCATTCCATAACGCACCGGCCTGCTTCCAAGCTTGTTTCCGTCGGCGGTGCTGGTACAGCCGCTCGACAGCGGCCCCGCTGCCGTGGCAGCCCCTGCCAGTGTGAGTGTCTTGATCACTTCCCGTCTGCTCTGACCCATGTGCTTGCCCTCACCAGTTGTCTGCGGCGCGCTTCTGCCCGGCCGCGCAGCAACTGGGCTCGGCGGGCCGCCACCAGTCGCTGCGCCCGCCCTTCTTCTGGAGGCTTCGTAAGGTCCTCTCGATCCGGCTGGAGGCGGCAACTCCGCTACGAAGCTGCCGCGCGTGCGCCGTTACCGTTTGCCTGACCAAGTCTTGGTCGGCTGCCTGGTGCAGATTGTGCCCGTTAGACACCAACAAACCTCCGCCTAGCGCGGCCAAACCGTCGCGCGATGCTCGCGTTGCCTCGATAGACGGTCTCGTTCTTTCCAGAACGTGTACCTTGGCAACGAGCTAGCACGCCAGTGGGCGGTCAGCACCAGTGGCAGCGGCCGCTGCGCCGCCCTAGTTCGTAGCTCTGCACCGCATGCACAGAGGCGCCCAAGCGCGTGGCCAGTTCCCGCTGAGAAAGACAAAGGTCAATTCGAACGCCCGGCACACCCTTCGACGATAGCCTCGACCTCGGAGACGTACGGCCGGCCCAATCACCTACCCGTGGCGCGTTCCTATATCACTGAGTGGCCTTACCGTCAACTATTGATTATCGACCAATGCAGTTTTTCGCTGCTAGCCCGGCTTGCCTCGCGAACTGCCAGCGCGACACCGCGCGCCTGGGAGCTGGAGGCCCAGACCATCGCTGCTGAAGAGCGCTATTCTGTTGTAACTCAAGCTGTTCCGGCCGACGCTGCCCCAGCGATGTCGTAGCGTCCCGTACTCCAGGCAAGCAGGTTTCGGATCGCCCGAGCCTGCCCTCTTACCTCGTCCACGGGTACGGGGATTCGAGAGCAGGGGTGTCGAAGCGGTCCGCGGATAAGCAGATTGAGCCCCTGGTCCAGGGATGAAAGGAACGTTCTTCGCCTCGACCCCAGGCCGAACCTGCGGCCTGATCATCTATGAAACACCCAGGTCTGGCGGCAGCAGACCGCGACGATCCCGGTCCAGGTTGCGTTGCTATATAAGTCCACACAATAGGAAAAGTGGTTTTATGCGGCCCTCTTGGGCTCGTAAACATGTCGTTCGACCTCAAAGGGCGTTCGGGCTTCCAGCCAGTCGAAGACAAGCTCCAACAGTTCGTCCAGGTCCTGACATTGGTGGTTGCGTGTGATCTGCTCGTGCAGGTGCCACCAAACCCGCTCGATCGGGTTGGACTTCGGGTCATACTTGGGCAGGAAGTGCAGCGCGATGCGGTGGCCCAAGGCGTGGTCGACGCGGCCTTTGGATGGACGGCCTTTGCGCATCTCGCTCCCGACCGGGTCGAGATCGTTGAGTTGCCGGAGCAGCAGCAGATTTGGCGCGGCACAGGTGCTGGCCTGCTGTCGTTCTCCAGGCAACCTGAACTGGCACGGCAGTTCATGGATTTCCTAACTACTTCGGAAGCGCGTCGCTTCTACCGGGAGTACGGGTGGGTTGTCCCGGAGGGCTGATCAATCGAACATAAGCCCGTCCGGACTAGCGAAGCGAGTCAGTGCTACTCTTAGTTGAGATTCAAAGGAAGCGGCTCATCGGCTGGCCCGGTTCGATCGTTACCGGGGGGTTGTTCGCGGCTGAGATGGAGCGCCGAGGCAAGGCCCGGTGCCTGGTAATCGTGGCGACCACGAATCGCTGGGTACGTAAGCTATACCATCAGCTGCAGCCGGCTCAGCTGACCGCCTAGGCTGGGAAAGGATGGCCGTTGATCCCGTGCCGTGGTGGCGAGCTCGTCCCATCCTTGGGGCCGCATGAGGCGTCCTCGCTGCGTAGATAGGGCAGTCATCGCGCTCTTGAAAGCACCTACTTGGGCTACGGCTGCGGCCAATGCTCGGAGAGAAGACTGGGACCCCAACGACCGACACGACTTGACAAGCAACAGGCGTTCATAGAAGTGGTGGGTGGGAGGCGGCGCCGACAACGAATTGAGTAGATTGACTAGGTGCCCGAGCAGGGCGATCTCTTTCTACATTTCTGAGGCCCCCGTGAAACGAGGAAGGCACCAGGGCAAACTTCAAGCGCGGGCCGGTGCAGCCAGTGCCCCACAGGAAAGGCCCGCCTCAAGCCTTGGCTCTGTCGAGAGGCAGGGCAGATCAGGGCGGCGCAGTAGAAGATTCGAGATAACGGGCGGCGTTTTGGCGAACCGACGAACACACCTACGCCAAGTTAGCGGGACGATCAGCAGGAATCGGCCGGAGACCTAACCTCTGCTGTCCCTGCGACATCCAGACTGGTGGAACGGAATCAAGGACAAGGGCCGGCTTGAGCACGTGAATTGGACGGGCTTCAAACCGCGCGTAGCGGCTTCTGCATCGTGCCGACGAGCTTCCTCCGCCTCCCGCATTGGCCAGGAAATGAGCATTGAGCGAGTCCCGATCCACTCCCAGTTGGCTCAATGGATTGTCCAAGCCGTGCAGCGTCCGCGGCAGGGGCTTTTCTCTTGGGCTATAATGGAAGGATGCAAGAGGGGATGATGAGCACGGGGGCTGGGTCACAGGTCTCGACCACCGTCTAGGGAAGCTGCTGGATGAACAAGTCACGGGTGACAAGCTTTTCCTGCTCCAGGCCAAGCAACGACCGGCGGGATGCGGAATGCTCTGATGATGGTGTGCCTGGGCAGTTGGCCGAGAAGCCTGCAGCTGTGGGCCAGCGTTGCGTTGAAGGGACGGTAAGCACCCCCGTCGGCCAAGTTCCGCGAGTATCAGCCACCTTGCGGTGGATAGACCGGGTGAGTGCCTGGAAGGTGCGCTGGGGCATTGGTCGCACGCGCTACACGGTGGAGCCGGGGTTGTACGCCGTGGACTCCCCGACGCCTGAGTCGCCCGTGTTGGTGTCGGCGAACTACAAGTTGAGCTTCGACCGGCTACGCTCGCAGCTGGAAGGTCTGAATGCGTGGATCCTGGTGCTTGACACGCGGGGAATCAACGTGTGGTGTGCGGCCGGGAAGGGAACATTTGGCACCGACGAGATCATTAGACGCGTTGAAGCGGCTGCTCTGAGCGAGGTAGTTTCCCATCGGTGCCTGGTGGTCCCACAACTGGGTGCGCCGGGGGTGAGCGCCCACGAGGTAACGCGGGGGAGCCGTTTTCGTGTCGTCTATGGGCCCGTCCGGGCACAGGATATTCCTGCGTTTCTGAGCGCGGGGATGAAAGCAACGCCGCAGATGCGCCGCGTGCACTTCCCACTTCGCGACCGCGTGGTGCTGATTCCGATGGAACTGGTCATGGGAGCGAAATACGCGCTGTTCGTCGCAGCGTGTTTCCTGTTGCTGGGCGGGCTGGGGCCGGGCATTTACTCGTTCCAGCGGACGACGACCGTAGGCCTGTGGAGCGCAGCTCTGTTTCTCGCGACGTTCCTGACCGGCGTCGTTCTCACGCCGACGCTGCTGCCCTGGTTACCGGCGCGGGCCTTTTCCGCGAAGGGCGCGTGGGTCGGATTGGCAGTTGTTTCGGCCGTCGGGGCTCATGTGTGGGCGTATCCAGGCCTGTTTGACAATTGGTTAAGCACGGTGGCCTGGGTGCTGATAATCCCTGCGGTGACAAGCTTCGTGGGCATGAATTTTACCGGCGCGTCAACGTACACATCGCTGTCCGGCGTCCGCCGGGAAATGCGAGTGGCGGTGCCCGTGCAGGCCGCGTGCGCGACAATCGGGGCAGGGATGTGGCTGGCGGGTCGGTTCTTCTGACACGGTTGGTGACGAATCATGGGCACCGTACGAGTAACGATACGATACATTGGCCGAGGATACAGGGGCCGCGGCCGCCAGCGCACGACGAGTGCAGTGGCCTGCCCCCGGAGCGAGGAATGATGCAGCTGCGGTATCTCCCGAATGTCGTCACGTTGGCTCTGGATGCTGAGAAATGCACAGGGTGCGGCGTGTGCATGGATGTATGTCCGCATGCGGTTTTCGCAATCGAGGACCACAAGGCCCTCATAGCTGACCGCGACGCGTGCATGGAATGTGGGGCTTGTGCCCGAAACTGCCCAGTCGAGGCGTTGTCCGTGCGGGCGGGGGTGGGCTGTGCGACGGCGGTCCTGACAGGCGCCGCGGCCGAAGGCAGGTCAACGTGTGAGTGCTCTACAGACTCAGTGTGTTGAAGCGCGCGCCGGGCGCGATGCCCACGTTTGCCAGGTCATGTTGCGCCGTCTCGGTCGAGACATGGTTACATGAGCCAGCACGAATCTGCCAATAACATACAGAGTTGGGAGGTGATCATGAAGAATGCAAGACGACTGACCATGGTCATCGTACCAATGTCAGCTCTGGCAGCTTGCTCGGCGAGACAGATCGCTCCGGAGCAGACGCTCACGATCCGGTGGCAGCGCCTAGTGGATGACGCGGGCGAAACCTGCGAGCGCTGTGCCCTGACGCAGAGAGAGGTGAGGCTCGCGGCGGACGTGCTGTGGCGGTCGTTGAGACCGCTGAATGTGAAGGTGGCCCTCAAAGAGGTGCCGATGTCCCCGGAGGAGGTGGCGCGGAACACCGCACAATCGAACCGGATTTGGTTGAACGATCGGACCTTGGAGGATTGGCTCGGCGCAAAGGTTGGCATGAGTTGCTGCGACACGACGTGTGCCGAGCTCGGCGAAAAGGCTGAATGCCGCACGCTTGTTGTCGGCGACCAAACATACGAGGCTATCCCGGCCCTGCTGATCGTGCGTGCCGGCCTACTTGCTGCGGAGGTGCAGCTGGCTAAACAGCTGCTAAGACAGCCGTTGGAGCGGCGAGAATAACACTGGCACGGGAGCCAGCCGGGCGATCAACCCCGCTGCGTCGCTGCCGGACGCGACGGCCGAGACCCGGTATCAGCAGATCCATAAGCTAGTGGCCACTTTCAATGCTCGTGTCCTTCTGCCCCCAGACCCTGTCGATACCATCGGGTCCATTTGGGGTGAGGCCCAGCAGGCTGAATTCAAGTCCTACGTGTCGGACGGCTCCGGAGACGGGAGCTGCGCGATAACGATCAACTTGCAGACGCTGCCCGATCAGGAGACCTATACGGTCACGATCAGTACTCAGGTAACGAATGTTGCGGGAGATCCCCTTGCTGGTGACCGGGATTTCATAGTGCGCGGCCTGATCGGCGATGTCACCGGCGACGGTATCGTGTTGCCGGGCGACGCGAACGCGGTGCCGCCACACTACGGCGAGCCGGTGTAGCTCTGCTGAAACGTGGCGAAGTCAACGAGATCGACATCGTCGTCGCGATCGACGTCACAGATCTCGCAGCCTTCGCCGGGCGCGGTGGTAGGCCCGCTATAGCAAGGTACGAAATACGTCTCGTAGTCGGCCAAGTCTACGTCCCCGTCGTTGTCGAAATCGGCAGCTAGACGCCCCGCGACAAGAACGTGGATCATCGTGTTCTCCTCGTCGCCGATGAAGAGGACGTGGTTGGCTTCATCGGCAGCGATGGCCTCGACCGTTCCGAAGGCGGGCAGTATCAGATAGAACCCTCCACCCAGCGGGATCCGCGCCTTTGGTTCGAGCGGCAGGCCCTGCTGTGAGCCGATCTGACTGCCGGTTAGATCGTAGACGATGATCGCATTGCCGGGATTAGCCTTTGTGACTACGATGAACACATCATCGTCCTGGTCAGTTCCCGTGAACCATGAGCCAAAGGCAGGGCTAACACTAACCAAGCCGTTGCTGCCAGGGGCAATGGCGAAAGACGCGCCTGTGGGCGCCATGGATTCGTCGTAGTAGGTGAGCTCTATTGATCCAGCTAGATCGGTCAGCGTCGCGAACGGGGCCTGGTCGGACAGGTAGGTCACGTCTTCTGGCGCCTGCACGGCGACCTTGCTGGTCACGTTGCCTGAGCTTACGTCTATGATCCCCGCTCGGCCTGTGTCGTCGCGTTCCACGGAGACTAGGTCGTTGGCGCCGCTGCCGTAGCCGCTGCCCGAGTTGTTGAAGGTTAGCCCTTCCGGACCCCACCACTCCGGCTCGGTATTGGGCATCTGAACAAAACCGTTGAAGCTCAGTGGCCCGCCGGCGGGGTAGTCATAGAGCGCCAGTCGACTGTCGGTCTCGTACGACTCGCGGTCCCCGGAGGCATACAGCACGGCATTTCTGAAGGCCAGTCCTTCGGGCTCCAGAAAGGTATCCTCGTTAGGATTCGCCAGTAGGTCATCCTGCACGAAGTAGCTCTTCACGCGCCAGATTCGGCCAAACAGGGTGATCTCAAAGTCATTGACCTCTGGCGGCTGAGCTGGAGGGTCAGCGAGTGTCGGCGTAGCAGGATACAAGCAAGCGCTGAACAGCGCCACAACCATCAAGGTGCGCATCCTCTTCCTTCCCTTGCTCGACAACGATGACAGAGCAGCGCCCCGGCCTCGTGCCGTTGTCCAGACCGGGGCGCTGCCTGTTGGCGACCCTAGATGGCGCCGGCCAGCCGCTACGGCAGGGGCATGATAGTCGCCGAGACGCTGTCGCTGTCTTCCGTCTGGCTTTTCCGGCCGTACGCCACGCCTTCGATGGTAACCGTGGCCGGGCCGGGCACCTCCAGGCCCGCAGGAATCTCGGCGCTGACGGTGTTGCTCACGACCTCCCACGGCTCCATCTTTAGCCTGAACTTGCCCTTCGCCACGACAGAGTGAGGCAGCCCTTCGACTGTCATGGTGAGCGTGACGTGGACGAAGTCCATCTCATCTGTGTTGTTCGTGACCGTAACCGTCAGCTCGACCGTGTCGCCAGGATAGACGATGCCTCCATCTTGCGGAGAACTCAGGTCAATCGTGACAGCCTTGGCGGTGCTTGCGCCCGTCACCAACGCCGCGCACAAAGCGGCCCCATACACCAGCTTCCTCAACATCGTGCATACCTCCGATTCAAGTCACGTACGCTGTCCCCGGGCACACTGTCCGTCCAAACGAACCTCTACCCCGCCCTCTCTTTTCGGTGCTGGCAACACCCGTACCGGATGAACCTCGCTCTCCTCGGATGTCGTGCGCAGCGTGGGTAGTGTGTCATAGGTCACTGCGCCGCAAAGGAGAAGGGCCGCCCAACAAAGCGAACGAAACGTGGTCATTGGCTGTGGTGATGGTCGTCCGTGGTGGGGCGAGCTGGCCGAAATTGGCCACTTGGCCGCTTTCAGCCAACCGCCGGGCGCCCTGGAGTCACACCAAACTTGGCGAGCCGACGACGCAGGGCGCCACGGCTCAGGCCGAGTCTCTTGGCGGCCTGGGAAACGTTGCCGTCGGCGTCAGCGACGGCGCGCAAGACCATCTCCCGCTCCAGGTCCTCGAGCTTGTGCCCGTCCTTAGTGAACTCGCCGATGGGGGTCTCTGTGCCGCTGCTCCGAGCCGAGCCCATGACCGCCTGGGGAAGAGCAACGTGCTCTGGAAGGATCATACCTCCGTCGGTCAGAAGCATCGCCCGCTCAAGGACGTGGGCCAATTCCCTGACGTTCCCAGGCCAGTGGTAACGGCGAATGAAATCGCGCGCCTCGTCGGTGAGTTGAACGGAGGGCTTCCGGTACTTGCGCCGGTAGATTGAGACGAAGTGCTTCGCCAGCACTACGACGTCATCTTCGCGGTCCCGCAGGGGCGGCACCTCGATCGTAAAGACCTTCAGCCGGTAGTAGAGATCCGCCCTGAACTGTCCGCTAGCAACCATCGCGGGAAGATCGGCGTTCGTGGCCGCGATGATCCGAGCGTCCATCTTGTGGTCGCGCGTGCCGCCAACCCGCCGAAAGCACTTTCGCTCAATGCCGACGAGGAGCTTGGACTGCAGGCCGACCGGCATGTCACCGATCTCGTCAAGGAACACGGTTCCGCCGCTAGCGACTTCCAGAAGTCCCTTCTTGGCCGTCTTGGCGTCCGTGAACGCGCCCTTCTCGTGGCCGAACAGTTCCGTTTCGATCAGCTCTCGCGGCATTGCCGTGCAGTTGACGCGCACGAACGGTTGTGACGCTAGCGGTCCGCGGGCATGGATGTACTGGGCTACCAGGTCCTTTCCGGTTCCGGTTTCGCCGAGCAGCAACACGGTCGGCATTTCGCCGGCTCGCTCGAGGCCCGGCGAGGCGGCGCGTTCTGCCATCTCCAGGACACGCTTGATGGCCTCGCTTTCGCCGACGATCTCGACCTGCCCAGCCTGGGACGAAGCCGCCCGCTCGTACGCCTCCAGGCGGCCTCGCAGTCGGCTCGTCTCCAAAGAGCGTTCGATCACTAGGGCCAGCTGGTCCAGGTCGAAAGGCTTTTCTAGGTACTCGGTGGCCCCCTCTTTCATGGCCGCGACCGCGCTGGGGATAGAGGCGTACGCGGTGATGACGATGATGGGGATCTCTACGCCGTCAGCCCTGATGCTGCGGACCAGATCGAGGCCGTCCAGGTCGGGCAGTCGCAGGTCGATGACCGCCACGTCGGGACTGAACTCCCCGATAGCACGTAGAAACTGATTGCCTGACTCGACAGACTGACATTCGTGGCCTAGCCGCGTCAGTTCGAGCTGAAGCGAGTTTCTCAGACCGTCCTCGTCTTCGACGACCAGAATCCTCGGCATTAAACCTCTCCGGTATTATGTGCTCCTGACGGCAACTCAATGCGCACGAGTGTGCCGCCGCTTGTACCGTCCAGCAGCTCAAGCCGACCACCATGGGCCTCAATGAGCTTGCGCGCGGTTGGCAAGCCAATCCCGCTGCTGCCGGGCCTCGTGGTGAAATGTGGCTCGAACACCTTCTCGCGGAGCTCCTCCGGAACCCCGGGGCCCTCGTCTGAAACGCAGACCGTTAGCCGCGTACCGTCGCGGAGCCTCGCCGCGGCCTCGATCCGCACGGTGCCGCCAGTCGGGGACGCCTCAACGGCGTTATCCACCACAGCAGCTAGGGCCTGTTCGAAGCTCCGCGGGTCCACGTCCGCGTAGACGGTGCGATCGCCGTGAGCCAGGTCGATCTTCACATGCCGCCTTTCCGCACTCGGACGGAAGACAGCGGCAACCTGCTCGATCAACGTGGCAATCTCCACCCGCTGGCGCTGCAGTTCGATCGGCTGAGCAACGTAAAGCAGCCCGCGGAGCCACTTGTCGAAGGAGTCAATTGCCTCAATGGTGCTACGCTGAAGGCTGGCTAGCGACGATTGGGCAGGCAGCTCGCGCAAGGTCGATTGAGCTGCCGCCCGGATGCCTGCCAGGGGATTGCGAATATTATGCGCGATTGTGGAGACCATCTCTGCAACGGCGGCAGCGCGTTCTTGCCTGACCAGCTGCGACTGGGCCTCGGTGAGCGATGCAGCCATCTCGTTAACCTGCCGCGACAAAACCCCAAACTCGTCGGCCGTCCGAACGCGCATACGGTAGTTCAGATCGCCGGCGGCTATCTGCCCGGTCGCTTGCTGGAGCGACGTAATCGGCCGGACTATCCAACGGCGCACGGCTAGCAGCCCGAGTAGGCCCAGGGCGATGGCGGCCAGCACGTTAGCCGCCAGAATCGTGGCCACACGGTGTTGGATCCTGACCGACCGATCGAGAGCCGCAGTTGTCTGTGCATCAAGCTGCAGTCTCAGGGGCGCCATCTGCTCCCGCAGGCGTGGAGCCAACTTGGCCTGCAGCTCGTCCCGGACTACGCGGCTCGCTTCCTCCAGATCGCGCTGGTCTGCAAGTTGAATCACTTGCTGCGCCGCATGATCGATCCCTCTCAGAATCTCCTCGACGTTCGCAAGCTCTGCAGACCGCGGCGCCACTCGCTGGCTGACAGCCACGAACAGCGTGCTCAACTCGGTGCGGTTGTCCTCAAAGCTCTTGAGCTGGTCCTGGCTCGGTGGAAGCGATTCCAGCAGAGCAGCTTGCTCTTCAACCAAGGCGATGACCCTTTCGAGGTAGAGGGCCGAGTCGACGGAAACCTGAAATTGACCGAACGCGGCGTCCAGGTATAGCCGTATGCACGAGAACGCCAGCAGCGCGCTGACTGCTACGAACACCGCGAACCCGCCGAACATCAATCCGAGTTTTGCCTTGAGGGTCACTGACGCCAACCTCACGCGGAAAGCGGCCGCGTCGCTAGTCAAGACGCAGTGTCAGGGACCGTGCGCGCACCGGCCGGGCCCATCAACGGCTGAGCAAAGGCTGGTATCGCCAGTCCCATCCCGGTTCCCATTCGGGCTGATGGCTTGTAAGCACGTGCCCGCCCACAAACGCTGCGTTCGTCTGGCCTGAATGACGCTTGCCGGGGAACCAGTATCTACCCGAGGCGTAGGCATCATCACGATCGCCCGGGGGCGCGGAGAAGTACGGTACGACATTCCTCGCCGTGGCTGCGGCACCGTCTGCGTCGAAGGCTATCGGCACGTTCGGGTGGTACACAATGTCCGGGTCCGGACGCACCTCACCGCGCAGATCCGTGAAGACGGAAGGACGGTCCGGACGCACCTCGGCCAGGACCCAGCGGCCCTGGAACCGGACGGACGCGCGATCCAGTCTCATGTTGAATGTATAGCTCACGTTGGCCTTCGGGATCACACCGTTCTGCCTGCACGGCACGCGAGCTCTGCGCTGGAGGAACTGCTCGCCGGCCGGGCAGATCATCAACTCGTGCGCGGCATCGTACGTATCCACCATGTTGCCCGGAGCATCCCAGAACTCATCGATGCGGTACAAGCTCTCCTGGAAATCTTCGACGCTAAAGCGCCCCCCTGCTAATCTGTCGCTCTCGCCGCGGCGCTCTGCTGCGAACTCGTCCGCAAACAGACGGAACTTGAACGCGATCGACCGCAGCTGGCCCATACATTCAAGCGTCTCGGCGGACTGGTGCACGCCTACGATGGCTGGCAAGACGATCGCGAGCAAGACCGCGATGATGCACAACACGACAAGCAGTTCGAGCAGCGAGAATCCCAGCGCTCGGACTTGACACCTTCCGCGACTGGTGCCTGCCGTCCTCCCCATCCTCTCAGCCTCGCATGCTGCTCGCCCTTCGTCCAAACGAAGCCCTGACATCTAAGGGCCCGCCACGAACGAACCGCTGAAGTTGACCTGGATCGTGGCGAAGTCAACCAGGTCAACGTCGCTGTCTTTGTCCAGGTCGCAAATCTGGCAAACAGGCGACGGGGGCGTTCCCGGGCCGGTGTAGCAGCCCGCGAGGGTCGACAAGTCGCCGACATCCACGTCTCCGTCGCCGTCGAAGTCGCCTGGTGACAGTACCAAGTCAACGTCCTCATCGTTGACGAGGCCATCGTAGTCCAGGTCGTTCACGCTGAAGTTAATACTGAAGTTCAACAGCTGAACACTGCCGTTGACCTCACCATCCCCGTCTTTCGGCCCTCCATCCTCCGCGGCAATGAAATCCGCGATCGCACCGCAGTCGGTGCTATCAGCGCACCCGTCGCCATTGACGTCACCTGCGAGGACGTCCGGCATCAAATCTGTCCACACGAACAGCGCCCCGCCCGGCTCCTGTTGTGTGTAGGTCGTCGAGGCGATGATCGTGACGTCCCATTCCGTAGAGTCCAAGAAC
>CAYGAN010000057.1:20536-23532 GCA_964347585.1 uncultured Planctomycetales bacterium
GATCCTTGGCTGCCCAACCGAGAATAATCGGCTCGGCCGGATCGCCCGACGGATTCTGCTGCAGGAATTGGGCGCTGGTCTTGAGCTCCTGCAGGGCCTCAAGAACTGAGTTCTGATTGCTTGGGTCGTTGTCGAGAGGTTCGGCGGGCTCGCCGCGCATGGCTGCGCATCCTTCATTCGTCAGGGGGTATACGAGCGAGATGGTGGTTTCCTGGTCCACCTCATCGTGGCTGAATTGCAGCTGCACGCTGGGGTTGTAAGCGCCCGGTTCCTCGCCACCTTCGGCCAGACTGAAGTCTTCGTATCCATGTGCGCGGTGAAGCAGCTGGCCGTGCAGAATCCACTTCTCACCGGCGTCAAAGGGCGGTCCATCGCCGGCGACGACCTCGACCTGGCTGATGAAACTCTTGAAAAGGGCAATATGAAACTCCTCCCCGCTGCGATCCACGTACGGCGGCGTTCCGAAATTCCCGTCGAACGCGCTAGAGTCCACAGCCACGCGGTCGATGAATCGCGCCTCGGAGGGAAGTCCTCCGAAGCGCGCGACGTTGCCAAGGTACCGGATCTCCGGTACGTCTAACTCGCCACCCGTATCCACGTCATCGTCCACATCGATCTCGATGAATCCGAACACTGGGTGGTCTCCGTATTCGAAGGGAAGGAACCCTCCCCCCGTCAGGCCAATGTTGCCAGGTGGATTCACCAGATCTGCAAGCACGACATCCATACGAAAGAAGAGACCACCCTCCGTGAACTGACCGGCAAACAGGTCATCTTGCGGCGAATCGGGAGCCCATGTGCCGATGCTGTGCCTGACAATGTCCGGTGGCCGATGCTGCTCAGGATCGATAGGCCAACCGATATGTATGCCCGTCCCTCGGATCACGCCCTCGCCCACTTTGTCATGTGCGATGCGCACGGGTTGACCAAGGACGAAGTGCCCGGGCGCCAGCACTGCGGATAACAGAATCACGGCGCACTGCCACCTGCCCCGCTTTCCTGCCTCCGCGTTGAAGATGTGCTCGGACATGCTCTGGGACGCAGCCGCTGAAAATGGCGCGCGTGATACGCTTGGGACGAACTGTAACTTCCCTGGCGCGCCGGGCGGGACCCACCCAGCTTACCAAGTTCATTCTAAGCTTCGCCCTGCGTGACAGGCAACCCTTCAGCAGGTAGCGAGTGCCTCCAAGACTGCCGGTGGCCCGTGGAAGGTGACATGCTCCGGTTAGGCCTGGAGGCAAGAGAGAGGGCTCGCTAGAGCGACAAATCTCAGTGTGTGTCCCATAAACAGAATGACAGCGTACTTCCGCAAGCCTTACCTACGCGCCGACCTGTGGCAAGGTTCCACTTCGATTATCGACATGCCTTCATTGCGATCAGGCGCGTTTTGTTCGCTACTGCTGCGCCACAACTTGCATTTGCCAGGCAATTTGGATGTTCCTGAGTCGCCAGACCCGTGCGCGGGCGCCCGGCATGAATTGGCAGGGTGGCTCAGTATGGAACGTGGCTGTGGTGGCTGCCGAACGAATCGCGTACCTGTCGCAAGCCGGTGCAGGGCCTGCTAGCCCGCAGCGGGTGCTTCGCAACCTAAGCAGCCCTGAATCGCGTCAATTTGGACACCGCCACATGCTCCCAACCGCCCGCCGCGCGCACCTTATGGCCCCATCGTCCGATCGTACGTTCACAGACGGCCCCCGAAAGCGCATTGCGCGCCGCTGACGCGCTCGCTAAGCCTTCCAGGCATTTGGTTGCCCGGCCAAGCGCGCTACGCGCCTCTATTTGTGTCAATCACTCGCCCTGAGCTGCTGCCGCTTTCACCATCGCCAGGATGCCCGCCTTGATGGCATCTGGCAAGCTTCGCCACGCCGTCACGATCTGCGCGAGACCGGGTCTTCTCGGGCCAAAGGCGACATGTATGCCGACATGTCGGTTGTTCGACGTTCGCTAACTTCTTGCTCTGGAGAAGCTTGAGGATCACGGGACGGGGGTTCGATTCGGGCGGCGCCGATGCGTCTTGTGCGCGCGGTGTTCATCGTCTCGAACCGCCAGCCCAGACCCTGGCGTTCCCAAGCTCCAGCTTTGCACAATGCCCTCAAATTGCCCTCAAGACGCAGTGCGCGACAGGAAGAAACGGTGCAGGAATAGCACATCAACGAGACGGCGGAACTCCCCTTCGTCGCGGGCCTTAACGAGCAACGACAGGTTCCTGAAGAGGTTGCAGAAAGAGGCCAGATCGAATCCCGCCCTCTGTGCCACTTTGAGGCGCTTACCCATGGTGCCGTACCGGGCCTGGGCCAGGCGGTGCTTGCCTCCAGGAGTGGGTCACTGAGTGGGTCAGTCGTCACGTGATGGCAAGTTGCTTCCCCCTGGTTCGCCACTTGTGCTTCACCTGCTAACGCCGTTTTGGCCCAGAAAGGGCGTTGCAAGCGCCGGTCTTCAAAGCACTTGCGCAGGGAGAACCGGATTCCCAAGCTGGACGTCGTGGGTTCGAATCCCATCGCCCGCTTCTGGCAACGCTCGCTGCCGAAATCCGATACCGAGCGACTTTGCGTTACCAGCGGCGCAAGCTGCGTCACGTTCGGTGCTCTAGACTCCGCTCCGCGCTGCCTGACGATCCCCTTGCGACAGAACGCCGAACCCAGTGCCCTCACAGGAGACTCGCGTCTCCCAGCAGCCAGGGGGGCCTTACGGCGGGGAGCAGGCTTTTGCTGGCCATGTCTCGATGTGGCGGCAAGCGCTGGGGTTGCGGGGGCTAAGCGATAAGGTGATCATGGCCCGTCCGGCGTAGCCGGCTGATGTCAGGACCGGGCTCGAACAGGTGGCTGGGGATGGCCTGGCGTCAATGGGCTGATCTCGAGCGTCACACCTGCGCCGTCCGCGGAAAAGAACGCACGCGTCGGTCCCATGCGGGCTGTGAGGAGGATGGAGGATGCTGCTCGCCTCAGGTCGGAGTTGTTCCTTCATGGTCTGCATCGGCTTGCTGTGCCTGTCGGCTT
>CAYGAN010000058.1:0-3659 GCA_964347585.1 uncultured Planctomycetales bacterium
GGTCGTCGGCGTCGGCCGGGGAAAAGCCGCTTCGCAGCAAATAGGCGGTCACGCGGCCAGCGTGGGCGGCATGAAGTGCCTCGAAGGCGCTCACCTCCCCGCCGAGGCAGCGTCGGATCAGTTCCGGATCGTCATCGAGCATCGCCGCCCTGCCTTGCGAGCAATTGTGGTTCAAGTCACCCGTCGCCGTCAATGGATGACCCATTTCTTTGCGCATCGCCGCGCCGGACGGATATGGCGCTGTGGATTGAATAGCGAGGTAAGGAGGTGCACGATGAGAGTTCTGGGAGCTCTTCTGGTGGTTGTCGCTGCGGCTGCGGGCCTGGTTGGCGTCGGTGTTCTCGGGTGCCAATGTCGGGAGATGGGTGCGGTAACGGCGGTGATGAAGCCGGCCGAGGCCGGCCACCCTAAGGCGCACGGCGGCACGGACAACGTTAACGACGCCGCCTTCGACGCGATGTTCTTCAAGAACTACGGCGTCAACCCTTTCATTGACACGGACGAGGATCATCTCTCGACGTTCGCGGTGGATGTCGATACGGGCTCTTATACCCTGGCCCGGTCGTATCTGCATCGCGGCCACCTGCCGCACCCGGACGCCGTCCGCGTCGAGGAGTTCGTCAACTACTTCGACTACGGTTACGAACCGCCCAGCAGCGAGGCGTTCGCCGTCCATCTCGCGGCTGGGCCGTCCAAGTTCGGGGGCGGGAAGACGCTTCTGCGCGTCGGGATCAAGGCCCGCGAGATTGACGCGGCGGACCGCAAGCCCGCCGTGCTGACTTTCGTGATTGACGTCTCCGGGTCAATGGCTCGCGAAGATCGTCTAGGATTGGTCAAGAAGGCGCTGCAGCTGCTGCTTGATCAGCTCCGCGAGGGCGACCGCGTGGGCATCGCTGTCTATGGATCGAGGGGAAGGAAACACATGTCCCATCGAGGCGTCGAGGACCGCGAGGAGATCCTTGGCGCGATTGCTCGACTCGGACCGCAAGGCTCCACCAACGCTGAAGAGGGCATCAAGATCGGCTACCGCATGGCCGGTAAGGCGTTCATGCGAGGTGCCATCAATCGCGTGATCCTCTGCTCTGACGGCGTGGCCAACGTCGGCAGGACAGGACCGGAGTCGATCTTCAAGCAGATCAAACACCATGCCGATGAGGGCATCACGCTCTCGACGATAGGGTTTGGCATGGGCAACTACAACGATGTGCTTATGGAGCAGTTGGCTGACAAAGGGAACGGCAACTACGCCTACGTTGACACCATCAATGAGGCCCGGCGCGTCTTCGTCGAGAATCTTACGGGAACGCTCCAGGTGGTCGCGCGAGACGTGAAGGTGCAGGTCGATTTCAGTCCTGCCGTGGTGCGCAGTTATCGTCTGCTGGGCTATGAGAACCGCGACGTGGCTGATGGAGACTTCCGCAACGATAAGGTTGATGGCGGCGAAGTCGGTGCCGGTCATTCCGTAACGGCGCTGTATGAACTGAAGCTTTGGCCGGACAAGTCAGGCCGGCTCGCTTCCGTCCACGTTCGTTACAAGAACGCGGAAGGCGTGAATGTCCGCGAAGTAACGGCGGAGACCGCCAGCACTGACACAGCTGAGAGCTTTCCCGCCGCTGCAGACTCGTTACAACTGGCTGCGTGCGTGGCGGAGTTCGCGGAGATACTTCGCGGCAGCTACTGGGCTCGCGGCAGCAGTCTCGATGAGGTGCTGGCGTTGGCTAAGCGGTGCAGGGCGCGTTACGACGGCCGCACGGACGTCGAAGAACTTGTCGAGCTGATCGCTAAGGCCCGTGGGCTCAAAGCAGACCAACGCTCCATCGCGGCTGCCTTGCGCGAAGGATAAAGATCACAGCAATCCGTGCGAACCGGTGCTCGGCTCAATCGCGCCCGCGCCAAGGCGGGACAGACATGTCTTGATGCTGCGGGGTACCTGCAAGTCGATTACTCCCTGCGGCCGACCAGGTTGGTGTCCGGTGCTCATTGCGCGCTGTCAGACCTTCGGCGCGAAGCAGTGCATCGCCGCTGCTGATTTGCAAGTGTGGGTGCCGAAGACTAAAGTCTATTCGGTGAGCCGGCTGGCCGTGCGAGTCCGTTCGATGACGGGCAGAAGTTGAGAGCGGCCGGGCAAGGTATTCGGATGTGCCGAAGGTGATTGGGGTGAAGATCGAGTCCGGTGCCTTCGAAGGACGTGCGCTATCCGTGTCGTCGCCGCGCCGGTCGTCGGTGGCGATCGTCCTGACCGCGGTGGCCGCATGTCTGACCGGGACGGGGTGCTACACGCCTTATGTTGTGTCGGTGGCGTGGGGCCAGCTCAGTGTCCTGGCACAGGCGAGACCTGTCGAACAAGTACTCGCTGAGGACAGCCTGTCGCCCGAAGAGGTGCAGAAGCTGGAATACCTGCTTGAGGTGCGCGAGTTTGCGGTGGGCACGATAGGGCTGAAAGCCGGCGATAGTTTTACGACGTTCCTGGACACCTCGCACTGGGGCAATGCATACAACATCTCAGCGGCCGAGAAGGACAGCCTCACCCCGGTCACTTGGACGTTGCCGTTCGTCGGCGAGCTGCCTTACCTGGGTTTCTTCGACGAGAACCAAGCCGAGTCATTTCGGCAGCAGCTCAAGGACACGGGCTACGATACACTGATGTACGAGGTCGATGCGTACAGCACGCTCGGCGTGTTTGCAGACCCGGTACGCCGATCGATGTTGCGTCGCGACGAGATCGACCTGGCCGACGTGGTCATTCACGAGCTCACGCACAACACCGTCTGGCGGCTGGGAGACGTGGAGTTCAACGAGAGCCTGGCGACCTTCGTTGCTCGGACCGGGGCGGTCGCGTTCCTCGAGCAGTACTTCGGGCCGGAGACGGATCGGGTCAGGTTGGCTGCACAACGGTTTGCAGACGAGGATAGGTTCAACGCGTTCCTCGCAGGTCTCTACGCAGACTTGGCAGCGTTCTATGCCGGCGACCTGACGCGTGACGAGAAGATCGAGCAGCGCGGGCTTGTGTTCCAGGAGGGGCGTGATCGATTCACGGCCGAGGAGTTGCCGAACTTCAACCATCCCGAACTGTACGAGTGGGCAGGGGACTTGCCGGCGAACAACGCGCTCGTCCTGGCGTACCGCCGCTACAACTTGGACCTGGATCTTTTCGCCGCCGTACACGACGCGACCGGCGGTGATTTCAGAGCCTCGCTTTCCATGTTCTCCGAGGCCGCTGCTCAAGGGGACGCGAAAGCGTTCCTGCGCGCATGGCTCGCAGAGCAAGCCTCGCCGTAACCGGCCGACCGACGTGGAGTTTCTGATCTATTGGCTGCTATGCGTGCCTGATTTGGTCTTTGTTTAATACCAACACCGCGACTCCCCCGTATCTCTGCAGCGGTGGCCACCTCTCAAATAGCTGTTGGTCCAAGAGCGCCAAACGGGAGAGCCTCCCCGTGAGCAGATCCAGTCGCGAGAGGAACGCAAAGCGTTTGAGAGACAGGTTGGGACAGAGCTGTCTGATTATGTAAAGGTCGTTTGAATTGAGCTTTCTCTCGTCTTGCGTGACGTGGCGCTCGAACGACCTGCTCTTGGGAATCAGCCATTGCATCGGGCGCCAATTCCTGATCGTATCGTAAATGGGCGTCTCCACGTGCTCGCGGAAGATCGCAGTTCCT
>CAYGAN010000058.1:3669-20803 GCA_964347585.1 uncultured Planctomycetales bacterium
CTTGAGGACCCGTAAGCATTCGTTCACTGCCGGCCCGATCTCGACGTGATGTAGGATGTCGATTCCGACCACGACGTCAAAGAAATCAGAAGCGTAATCAAGCTGCTCAGCGCTCTGCACGGAGAAGTGCGTTCTATCTGGTGCTCCGTACTTCTTCGCAAGGCGCTGTGCAATGGCAATACTATTTGGTGATATATCGAATGCGTGAACCTCATATCCAATAGAGGAGAATCTGACGGAGTTAACGCCGTTGCCGCATCCGAAGTCCAATAGCCGGCGCGCGCCGCTCTGGAAGGCGCGGACCACGAGGTCATACACGTACCAGGACGAGTTCGAGTGTCCTCTTCTGGCCTTGCGGACCACGTCGAAGTTGATCTCAGCCGGTTCCGTCCGGCTTGAGTATTCGTCATAGTACTCGCGCTCGCGACGCTGCCTGTCGGTAAGGATATCGCTAAGCATTTGGGTGGTTCCTGGGTGCAATCAGGTGGTGGTTACCCGGTCTCGCTCCGCAGTTCCATCCAGAAGAAACGGAGACGTGGAGCCTCACCATGGAGCCGAGCATGCGGCCGCAGGAACTCATATTGCGGCTGCTTGAGATCGACGTGCTTTAAGCTCTCGTCACGGCGCCAGAATTCCTGCGTCTTGGCAAAGCCGGCCTTCTCGTAGCAGCGAATCGCGCGGAGGTTGCTAGCGGCCACGTCAAGGCGCAGCACACTCAACCCGCCGTGGAAGTACCATCCGGACACGTTCCGCATCATCTGGGTTCCCACTCCCCTGTCGCACCACGACGGTGCGATGCGAAATGCCATGTTGCCGACGACGCCACTGGACCAGTCTATTTGCACAAGCGCAAGGTATCCTACGCATGCCTGCCTTGCGTGGTCCGCTACGAGGGTAAGCCGACAAGGGTTGGTGACTCGCGCTTCGAAAAGCTGGTCTCTCTCAGCAGGATTCAGGCCGGCAAAGCCTAAGGCAAAGGCCTCATAGGGCCAAGGATACTTAGGCCATCGCGCCAGCGTATCGAGATCTTGACGGGTGCATGATCGTACGGTGAGTTCAGCTTCCCGTATCGGCAGCTTGCGAAGCATGTCTTCCTTGGCGATTGCCGCGGCCATTGCGCTGATCGGCCATAGTACTCTGGGACCGTTGCGGCATCAATCTGCGACGGCGCGCCCTTGCGAAAGATCCGAGCCGCGACCGTGATCCGAGCCGCGACCCTGATCCGAGCCGCGACCGTGAGGGAGCGGTTGTACCTCCCCGCTCGGCAAATCCTGCCCTTGTCCGTCACACACATACTGACACGCCGCCTGGAGTTCGTGCTGCTTCCAGAGGTATCGCGTACTACCGTGGCGGGTCCAGGCCTTCGTGCCCGGCTGCAGGATGCCGGCTTCCACCATTCGCCGCGTACACCACGATTTCAATTGATTCATGACGTGCTCAGGGGCGTCCGGGGCGCTAACAATCGCGTGCACGTGATTGGTCCGGACGCTGAACGCGTGCAGCGTCCAGCCGCGGTGGTCGCAGACTCCGCGAATCGTCGCCTCAACGACCGCCCGGCGTGCGGCATCGAGCGTAACCGGCGGATGTTTGATGCGTCGGGCTTCCGCGCGCTCGCGCTCAGCATCGTGATCGACGAAAGGCGTTCCGGGTATGCGATGATCGCGGTCCACTGAACCTCGCGCATCGCCGTGCAACCAGGTGCCGTAGGTGGAGAACGTGACCAGGTGCGCGAGCGGAGTTGCGCTGGCCGCTCCCTCACGGTCGCGGCTCCGATCCTGTCGAGGATCTGACCCTTGGCCGCAGTCTGAGCCGACGCCCCTGTCCGAGCCGCGCCTCTGGTCCGAGCCGCCACTCTGGTCTGAGCCACACCTCTGGTCTGAGCCGCGCCCGTGAGGGAGCGGCGTCCCGCCATCTGACGTCGAAGCCCCGCTCATTTCGTCACCTGTTCCACAATCCTGATCTGATCGTCCGTCGTGTCGATTTGGCGTTGAAGCACGGTTCTTCTGTAACGCGTCACCGCCCTCCGAGCCGCGACCGATTCCCGAGCCGCGACCGTGAGGGAGCGGTGCATGTCCCGGCCCGCACCCACCAGGAACCGGCACCCCGCCCTCCGACGCCGAACGCCTGTTCACTCCGTCGCATCCTCGACGATGGGGATCTCTTCTTCCTTGTAGGCTTCGGCGTGGCCTGCTTTGTTCGCCACGTCCCACCCGAGCGCGGTGAAGAACGGGTCGATGAACTCCCGTCGGACCCGCGTTTCCTTGTACGTTTGATCCGTGTAGGCGTCGCGGTGCTCGTCGAACCGCTCGACAAGGTCGAGAATGACTTGCGGGCACGCGGGGCCGTTCTTCGCGCTGGGATCCGCCATGACAGATATGGTAAACGCCTGCGGCGAGGGGGTTCAAGGACAAGAGGGCTCGCACGGTTGGGCCTGACCGGGCGCGCGGGTCCATCTTGCCGAGCCGAGCCGGAGGCGGTATCCTCTGACCGCAGGTCCCAGCGGCAAGCGTCGCGGTTGGTAACTCCTGTCGGCGCGGATCGGTTGACGATGGACGAATCGCAGTTGCGATCGCTGCTCGAACAGATTCGAGACCGGACCGCTTCGGTCGATGAGGCGATCGAGCGGCTCAAGCATCTGCCTTTCGAGCCGTTGGGATTCGCCCAGGTCGATCACCATCGGGCACTTCGGTGCGGGTTCCCCGAAGTGATCTTCTGTCAGCAGAAGACCTGCGAGCAGGTCGTCGAGATTGCCTCCAGGCTGATCGCTTCCGGGGCGAACCTGCTGGCCACGCGGGCCGAGCCGGAGGTGTACCAAGCCGTCCGAGCCAAGTTCGCCCAGGCCGAGTACAACGAGTCGGCCAAGACGATCACCCTCCGCCAACAGCCGGCCGCTCTGAGCGAAGGGACGATCGGTATCGTCTCGGCCGGCACGAGCGACCTGCCGGTGGCGGAGGAGGCGCGCGTCACGTGTGAGATCATGGATCAGCGCACCGAGGCATTCTACGACGTGGGCGTGGCCGGCATTCATCGGCTTCTGGCCCACTCAGCCGCGTTGCAGGAGGCCAACGTCTTGGTCGTGGTGGCCGGCATGGAAGGCGCCCTTGCCAGCGTTGTGGGCGGGCTGGTCTCGGCGCCGGTGATCGCCGTGCCCACGAGCGTCGGGTACGGGGCCAGCTTTCACGGCTTGGCGCCGCTGTTGACGATGCTGAACAGTTGCGCAGCCGGCGTGGCGGTGGTCAACATCGATAACGGGTTCGCCGGCGGGTATGTGGCATCGCTGATCAACCGGTTAGCTGAGTCTAGGAGGCTAGCATCGTCGGACGGTCAGAGCGGATAAGGCATCGAGGCCGAGCGGGTCACATCTCCAATGAACAAGCTGCCGCGCGTGGTTCGCAAGATACCGAAATTGGCGCCGCGAAATCGCGACGCACACAAGGGCGACTTTGGTCGTGTACTCGTCGTCGGCGGCAGCGTCGGTATGGTCGGCGCGCCGGCGCTGGCGGCGAACGCAGCCTTGCGGGCGGGCGCGGGCCTGGTCAAGATCGCCTGTCCGTCCGTGGCGCAGCAGGCGATTGCCACGCTCGCGCCGTGTGCGACCAGTATCCCGCTTGATTGCACTTCAGAGGGCCTGCTGGCAGCCGGGGCCGTGTCGCGGATCGCTTCGTTGGCGGCCGAGCACGACGTAATCGCCTTCGGCCCGGGCATCGGTCAGAGCGCGTCGCTGCGCAAGATCGCGGGCACGCTGGTAAGGATGTCCGGCAGGCCTTTGGTCATTGACGCGGATGGGCTGAACAACTTGGCAGCCATCTCAGCTTGGTGGCGGCAGCGGCGCGCGAACGCCGTGCTGACACCGCATCCCGGAGAGATGAGGCGGCTGCTGGCTTCGGTGCGACTGGCGATACGTCTTGAAGATCGCGCCAGATGCGCGTCCGGGCTGGCCGCCAGGACCGGGATGATCATCGTGTTGAAAGGGGCCGGCACGGTCGTGGCGGATGCGTCGCGGAGCTACGTGAACAAGTCGGGCAACCCGGGCATGGCCACAGGCGGCAGCGGCGACGTCCTCACGGGCCTGATAGCCGGGTTGATAGGCCAGGGCTTGTCGCCGTTTGATGCCGCCGTTCTTGGGGTGCACGTCCACGGGTTGGCGGGCGATCTAGCCGCCAAGGACAAAGGGCAGGTCTCGCTGATCGCCAGCGACGTGGTCGATTACTTGCCGGCGGCGTTCCTGCACGTAAGGCGAAAGTAGTATACACCCCCGCCCGCCCACTCGCTCTTCGCGCGCCGTGCGTGACTCGGCGCCGCATCCCGTAGGTTAAGCACCGTCGGTACGCCCCCCGTGGCGGATACGGTGCACGAGGGTCTGGGCCGAAGACTTGATTCCCGCCACGGCGCTCTTGAGGGCCTCCCGGTGAGGCGCAAATTCCATGGCTGTATCGAAATAGACCATTTCCTTTTCGACCATCTCCGCCAGCGAGTAGGTGAAGCTTCGCATGCCCTCCTCGATGCTCCCACTGATTACGTCGGGCAGGTCGTCGTCTTCTTCGTGCCGGACCTTGTCGCGGACCGTGGGGTTGACCAGCAGTACCTCGGTGGCCGGTACGCGACCTATCTTCTCGTCAATGGCAGGCACGAGGCGCTGACACATAATGGCCACGAGACTGGCGGCCAGCGACGAGCGTACGAACTCGTGCTGATTGCGAGGGAAGTATTCCAGAATTCGCGAGAACGCCCCCGGCGCGTCCGCCGTGTGGAGTGACCCGAACACAAGGTGGCCGGTCTCGGCGGCCTGCAGGGCGGCCAGCATCGTCGCGGCGTCGCGCATCTCCCCGATAAAGACCGCGTCGGGGTCTTGCCGAACGATGTACTTGAGCGCTTGATTGTAGTCGGGCACGTCTAGGCCGATCTCGCGCTGTGAGATGATCGATTTCTTGGGCCGGAAGATGTATTCAATCGGGTCTTCGACGGTGATTATGTGCATATGGTTGTGCGTGTTGACGTAGTCCAACAGAGCCGCAAGGGTGGTGCTCTTGCCGCTTCCGGTGACTCCGCTGACGATAATCAGCCCCTCATATGTTCGTCCGATGGTTCGCTCATATACGTCAGGCAGGTTCAGTTCCTCGAAGGTAGGGATGGTACTCTTGACGCGCCGAATGGCGGCGTGCATGTCGCTCATGGAGCGAAACACGTCGATCCTGTACCGCTCCCCGCCCGGGTCCTGGTAGGCGAAGTCCAGGTCGCCTTTCTGGTCGTAATCGCCTCTTCGCTGGTGCGGCACGAGCGGCTCGATCATCTCGTGCATTTCATCGTCGCTCGCTATAGGGGGTATGTCGGTCTTACGCAGCTCGCTCGCGATGCGATAGTAGGGGCTGTAGCCGACCTTTAAGTGCAGGTCTGAGGCGTCGAGCTTGATCATTCCACGCAGCAGCTTCACCATTCGCTGTTTGGGTGTAAGCATATGTCCTCATCTCCACCGGCCGGGGTGCGGGCTGATCCCCGTCAACCTGTCATCCCCGACCCTCTTGATAGCAGAAACCAGACGTTGACCACCGCGCCGGCCAGAGCCAGAGCCGCCAAGATCAACGTGGCGATCAGAAGCATCGTCAGCTTCCTGCCTTGGCGATGGACCAGGTCCCGGACGTCCCGGTCGCGCTGCTCGGCGGCAGCCCCAAGTCGTTCCATCGTTTCTTGCGGCGGTTCGGACAACTTGCCCAGCCTGACGATCGCCTCGCCGAGTGATCGAAGCGAGCTGAGAAGCTCGCCCTGAGTTTGGCTGCCCGTCTCCGCGTGATGCCGGATCGCTGCAAGCGCATCGGCTTGTGCGCGAAAGCTCCCGGAGCATTCGCTGATCGCAGCGGCCAGTTCTTCAGCACGTCGGTCAGAGGTATCCAGCCTTGCCCCGATCGAATCGAGCGTCTCGATCTGCTGGCGCGAACTCCGTGACAGTTGCTCGAGCACCTGTGAGGATCCGCGAAACGAGGCGAGGAGTTCCCGGCGCTGCTCATCCTGGGCTGCCAAATGCTTCTCGAGTGATCCGAGAAGTTCGGCCAGCCGCCGGCAAGTTTCCTGAAGCGGCTGGGGGGCCTCGTTCCGGCGCAGCCATCGCCCGAGACCGCTTGCCGGACGATCGCCGGGCGCATCCCGCGTGGCTTCGTGCAGCGGGTCAACGGCGTGGGCTTGCGCTGGCTCTTGGTCGGCGGGGGCACCATCCCCAGCGCCGCCCGAACGATCCGTCCGCCGAAAGCACCGTCCAAAGCATGATCGGATTGTCCATTTGTGCATTGGACTAGTCTGCCGGCTGGTCCACCGCCGCCTGACGATTGCTGCCGGCGCCGGTCCGCCCAGCAAAATGATTCTAGCTCTTGCGCGGCGTGCAGGTCAACGGAGACCGGCGCCGCGCGATTCCTGCTCACGATACCAACGGATGGTCAGAGGAATGCCTTCTTCGTAGGTGACGCGGGGCTGCCAGTTCAGATGCTCGCGGGCCTTATTCGTCTCGAAGAAGCACCGCCGCCCGATGAGCCATACCGCGTATCGGGTCACCATTGGCGGGTTCCGGAACCTGCAAAGGCGGCCGATGCATTCGAGGACGAACGCCGCCGCGTGAGCGACTTTATACGGCACCTTTTTGGTCACAGGGGGCGCACCGAGCGACTCGGCCATCATGTTCAGATACTGCAGCTGGGTGAGAATGCCGTCATTGCTGCAGTTGTATGCCTCGCCGATCGCTCGGTCCGTCGTTGAAGCCAGGACAGCCGCTTCGGCGACGTTGCCGGCGTAGGTCACGTTCAGGCGATTCTGCCCGTCGCCGATGAGTTTGGCCTTGTTCTGGCGGATCAGCCGCACCATGCGCCCGATGGTCGCCCGATCACGCGGGCCGTACAGCCAGCTCGGACGGATCACCGTTGCCTGAATCCGACCCTCGCGGTGAGCCTGCCAGACCAGGCGTTCCGCGGCCACTTTGGCCCGGCTGTAGTAGCTCCAGCGGTACAGGTTGGCGCCGAGCGGCGCTGTTTCGTCGAGCACAAGTCCGTCCCCGTCCACGTGCCCGTACACGCTGATAGAACTGACGTGTATGAACCGCTTGACACCAGCGGCCTCGGCTGCGCCGATTAGGTTGCGCGTTCCGTCGATCGTAACACGCACGAACTCGTCCCAGGGGCCCCAATCGCCGACCCGAGCAGCGGCGTGAAAAACGCAGGAGACGCCCTGGCAAGCACGATCCAGCGAGCCTCGGTCGGTGACGTCACCGGCGACGATCTCGACACCTTGTGTCTCCAGCCAACTCCTGTCGGTGCTGGCGCGCACGAGTGATCGCACCGCCATGCCGCGACGGACGAGCTGTTCGACGATGTGGCTACCTAGCAGACCCGTTGCACCGGTGACCAAGTTCATTACGCCGCGGTTCCTGACTGGATGAGCAACCGTAAGATAGAAGCCGCCCCCGGCACGGTCAAGAATCAAGCACGCCGAATACGCGCTGAGCCCGCGCGGATCCTATGCCAACTGCTTTGCCTGCCTCTTTGCCATTGCCATAGTCTCGGCGAGTTTGTGCCAGTCGGCAGGAGGCAGCTTGCCTTCGGCTGCGGGAACGATGGTTTCGATGTGATCCGGCTTCTTGACTCCGACTATGGCGCAGGAGAGCGCCGGGTGGGTCAAGACCCAGCGAATGGCTAGCTGAGGCAGGGTCAGTCCGTACCCATCGGCGATCGGCTGAATCTGTTCCAGCGCATCGAGAATGCGGCGGAACGCTTTGCCTTTGAACAGCGGATCATTCGCGCGGTGGTCGTCGAACGCGTGGTCGCTGGCATATTTGCCGGTCAAAAGCCCACGGTAGAGCGGTGAGTAGGCGATCACTCCGATCCGTTTTTCGAGGCAAAGCGGCAGTTCGTGGGCTTCGACGCTCCGCTCAAGCAGGCTGTAAGAGGGCTGGAGGCATTCCACCGCGAAGTAGCTCAGGTACATGCGAATCTGGTCGGCGTTGAGGTTGCTGACGCCTATCCAGCGAATCTTGCCTTGCTTCCTGAGTTGCCCCAGAGCGGCGGCTACTTCTTCGGGGCGCGTGAGCGGGTCCCAAGCGTGGATCTGATACAGGTCGACGCGGTCAGTCTTCAGACGCTTCAGCGAGGCGTCACACTCCCGCAGGATGTAATCGTACCGCGTGTCGGGATGACGCTTCTTTTGCTCGAAATTCCAGTAGAACTTGCTGGCGATGACGAAACGGTCCCTCAGGCCTTCCAATGCCAGGAAGTCACCCAAGCAGGTCTCCGCGTAACCGTTTCCATAGGCATCGGCCGTATCGATGAAGTTCACTCCCAGCTCCAGTGCCTTCCGAAGCGCTTCGCGCCAAGGATCAACTGGCACGTCTCCCCAGAAGCGGGGTGAGAGCTGCCAGCACCCGAAACAAATCCTCGATACATTCAGATCACTTTTTCCCAGTTGGACGTACTGCATGGAACACCCTCATCATGCTGACGAAAGGACCGGTCGGCTCCTTTGCTTTCCGGGTTGCCTATGTACCCTATGGGCCCTCAGCCGTCCAGAATGCCTCAACGGAAGGGCGGAGTCTCGTTCGCGGATCTGGCAACGCCGTGGACCTCCGATCCAGTAAGTCTATCCGACCCAGACCGGCGAGCAGACGGCCAGCTGGCCGTTCTCCAGCGTCACGCGGCAATGATAAAACGCCGGCCCGGCGGTTGCGTCTTCGATTTCAAGGTGGCACTCATCGGCGTTCGGCTGGAACGTGCGCAGGCAGCGGGTGTTCTTGAGGAGTTGCACGGTCTTGACGCGCCCGGGCGCCCAGAGGTCGATGCGAATCTCGGCCTTGTCGGCGGCCGGAAGTTCCGAACCCACTGGTGCATTGTTGACGGTCATCCGGAGGATAACGCGGGCTCCCGTCAACGCGTAGGTCCGCCGGGCATACAACGCCTCGAACAGGTCGCGTCGCGTCAGTGCCTTAGCCCACACCGCCGTCAGGCCGCCCCAGTAAGGCATCGGCTCCTTGGTTGATCCGCCGGGTCGCGCGCTGTGCGTGTCGGAACCGGCCACGAAGCCCAATCGGGCACCCCGCGATAGCGCGGCCATCACCGTGTTCCGCTCGTCGAAGGCGTGGTACGGCCGGTCGGCCAGATCGTAGCCTTCGGCGCTGCCGTGCATCGACCAGAGCTCGACCAGACGCTCGACGTCGTACTCCAGAACGTCGAAGTCGGTCTGCGCACACCAGCTGCCAGCGGGATATGCAGGGTGGTGGCTGATGATCAGCGCGTCGCTTGCGCGCAGGGCCTCGTAGAGTTTTGGGGCGCTGTTGTAGCGCGAGTCGTCCACCGGAAGGACGGGCTGGTCGCCGCCCAGATAATGAACGACCTTGTCCCCGTAGCCTGTGTGCTGCCACTCGAAGCCGAGGAAGGTGACGAATCGACCCTCCCCCAGGAATCGCTCGTTCATGTACTTGACGAGGGTCCAGGTTTCGTTGTCGTGCCATCCGTGCGACTGGGGAACGACGGAGACGAAGTCGAGGTTGCGGTCGTTGATGGCCCAGTCGAAAACCGCGTCCGGGTATCCCTCGGCCTCACTGAGCAGGTCGTGGCAGTGCAGGTCGCCGACGTAGAGGTGCAGATGGCCGGCTGGGATACAGACGTTCGACTCGCAGGTTGCCCGGCCGTCTTCGAGGCGGACCTGCGCGCGGACTGCGCCCTCGGCGGGCGGGCCGATCCGCGCGCGGGCTACGCCATCGGCCATGGGGACTCGAGCCCGTTGCTTCTCCAGCGTTATTTCCACTTCTCCGCTGACGGGTGCGCGGTTGTCGTATTCGTCGCGCGCGGTGACGTGTACGTGCACCGGCTCGCCTGGAGTGCGCGTACAAGGGATCGTGGCCTCCAATCGCTGCAAGGAGCGCGGCTGGATGGTGATGACCACGGGCGCAGGCAGGCGTTGTTCCGGCTCGCCGTTGCCGTAATTGACGACCACCTTGAACTCGCGCCGACCGGCAAGCGGCGTCCATCGCAATTCCTCGGGCCGGTTCACTACGAGTTGCACCGATTGCCCTTCCCGCAGGCAGCCCTTGCGGACGCGGAAGCCCGCCGAGACAGGCTCAAGTCCGCAGCCGGGCGGGCCCTTGAGGTTTAAGTTGCCGGCCGTGTCCGGGCGGCCGGTCTGCAGCCCGAAGCCCAGCGGACGCTGGCCGCGCATAACGAAGGTAACGCTGGCGCCGGTGGGCAGCCCGGCGGGTCCGGCGGTGTAAGCCAGCGTGAGCGGCACCTGCATCGGCGAGCCCGCTAGGACTTCGGACGGCACCACGCTTGCCATGCCGAGCCGCAAGGGATGGTAAAGCGACTCGTCGGCCATAAAGTCCACGTCGCCGCCGCCGCGCCGGCCGCCACGGTGCGCTCTGTCGGGCAGCCATTTGTGCCGGAGCACGAAGTTCTCGGGGTGGTCGCTGTCCGGACGGGCCGGGACCGGTTCGCGAAGCGGGCCATTGAGGATAGCAGCGTGCGCATCGATCAGGTCTTGACGGCCAATCTCAGTAAGAACGTCGCGCCATCGCTGCCGCTGGTTCTCGTGCACCAGCCGGGGCACGAAATCGAGTTTCAGATAGGTCTTGACGGCCGCGATGCGGAAGTCGTCGGTTTCGAGTACCACGTCGCGCCGACCCTCCGCCGCCATCCGATGCAGGCAGGCCAGACTGACCTGCAAGCCGAGCCCTCTGCCGGCCTCTGCCGGCAACACGCCGACCATGTGCAGATACCCCGTCTCCCTGCCAAAGTGGGGGCGATACCAGGCGCTGGCGGTGGCTACTGGATCGTTGCCGCGAAACACGAACAGCACGCGCTCCGGGCGGAAGGCGTAGTCATACCTCATCTGCGTGCGGAACCTGCCTTCCGCGGCATCCCAACCGAAGGATTGGCCGATGACGTATTCCCAGGCGCGGTCCAAGCCGGGCTCGTAAGGCCGGATGGTGTAGCCGCCAGGCAGTGTCACGGCCGGCAGGTCCGCAAGGTTTCGGCGCCACATCACCAGCTGCGGGGCCGTTGGTTGGTCTGAGCCTGGTCGGTCGGCGATGGATGGGCTCATGGACATTCGGTCACTCCCTCGCGAGCATTCGTCTTTGCTTTCGGCGCTGTTCGCCACGCACTCAGTAGATTGCTGCCGCTCCGGAAGCGGACAGTCTCCAACGATAATCGTTCTGGGTAGAGCGTGCCATAGCCGGTCGAGAGCCGGCGCTACTCTCGGCCAAGCCGAGGCGGAAGATCGTCGTGAAGGCCGATCTTGCTCGTGTCGGCGTTCTGGAACCCGAACCCTAACACTTCAACACCGGCGCTGGTGAGACGCTGCCCTGCCACCGTAGAGGGCCCGCTGAGCTGCCGCGCGACATGACGGCGACGATCGTCTCGTGTACACTCACGCGCCGCCAACTTTAGCGTCAGCCAACGGGCGGAGGCAGATCCGGCCCACAAGTTCGATGGGGAGGTCACGATGGCCAAGCATGGCCGATCCAAACACCGTCCAGAGCGGCGCAGTATGAGCAGGACGACCGCCGGCGGCGCCGGTGGTGTCGGCAGCGGAATTGGCCAAGCCCGTACGTTCGGTGCTTCCGCCACTGGCAATGCACCGCGCATGATCTGGCGGCTCGCCCGGCCGAAGCCCGCTCTTGCGAGCTCTTACTTCTGGACCTGGGACCACAGCACGAACTGGATGCTGGACGATCCCGGCATGCTGAACTTCGGTTGCCAGAATCGATACCTCAAGCAGCCCGCAACGTATGTGGGGGACTATCGCCGGCTGACGGATCTGGCCGCCGGGCTGGGGGTCAAAGGGATTCTTATCTGGGGTTTTCTGCGCGAGAGCCACGGTGGGGTCAAGTCCGCCAAGCGCGTCGCCGACTATGCGGCGTCGAACGGTGTGGCGATCCTGCCTGGCATCGGCACGAACATGTACGGCGGCGTCTATTACGAGGGCGATCACCCGTACAACATCGACACATTCCTCAAGGAATATCCCGATGCCCGCTCGATCGACGAGCAGGGCAGGCCCTGCGATCATTTCGTCTGCCCCTCGCACCCACGCTTTGTGGATTGGCTCCAGGAGGGCGTCGGTTGGCTGTTCCGCGAGTTCAGCATCGGCGGGGCGAACCTGGAGAACGGCGACTTTCTGGTGTGCCACTGCCCACGATGCTCGGCACTCAGGGCCGGCTGGCCCCAGGACGAGCCGGACTTCTGGCAGCATCAATACCTTGGCTACGCTCCCGCGCTGGCCGCCATCGGGGGACAATTGAAGGATAAGCTGATCACCTGGGCCACGTACAAGGGGTTTGTTCCTGGCAATGCGGTCCCTCAGAGGGACATGGGCGCTTACCTGCAGTGCGATCGGCCGGCGCTGGTCGATAAGCTGCCGCTCGACGCGGTTTGTCAGTGGACGCTGACCGGCATGCTGCGAGATGATCCGCTGCCGCTGACGAAGTACCTGGATAGAGGCGTTCGGGAAGAGGCGCTGGGCAACGAGAAATGGCCGGCTGAGATCAGGCCCCCGACGGTGCGCAGCGTCGGCTTCATGCATCAGGGCAGTTACTGGTATCCCCCGCCGCGATACGAGCAGATCATCAGTATCATCAAGGAGGGATGCCTTCGTGCGTATCGCGCCGGTCTGGAGGGTGTGAGCATCTACGGTGAGGTCTCGAGCATGCACCTGCCCTGGGCGCTGAACTATCTGGCCTTCTCGCACTTCATCCATTGGCCGGAGGATTCGCTCAGGCAGTTCGGCCGCAAGACGCTCGGGCAGGTGCTCGGGTCAGACGATGAGGGCGAAGCGTTCGCTGAACTGCTGGCCCACTGGGATGCCGGTTCGCTTTCGGATGCACAGAAGACGGACATCCAGCGCCGAGGCAGCGCGCTGTGGAAGCAAGTAGGTCAGGGCGAGCATCTGACTCGCTGGCGGTTCTGGAACTGGCTGGCCCACGTGGCCAGCGGAACTCAGGACCGGCACACGGTGAGCATTCTGTGATCGAGCAGCCGCAGGACACCAGACGACCCTGAGCGGCTGGGGCGAGCATGTTCCTGATTGGACGCCAGCTTTCTACATGACGCCAAACGGGGCTTCTGTTTGCTCCCTCCTTCGTCAGCCATCCCATCGTAGCAAGCCGCGCGGCTCCCCGGCGGTCTGGAGGAGAGGGCCGCCTTCGAATCCGAAACGCATTCCGGATTTGCCGCGCGGGCCCGGAAAATGCGGGGTATGCCGAGGAGCTAAAGGCGGCCTTGTAGCGATTAGGCAAAGCATCGAGAAAGTAATGGCCGTTGCCAACTCAAATGACAAACCTCCTAGCCGCCGCCCCTCACAGAGAAACTACGAACTGCAATGTGTCGGACGCGGTAGTAAGGCCCACCATAGCATCGCCGTGATCGTGCAATGGAACGCGAACGACTGTCGTGTGGTACAGGCACCGTGTACAATGTGGCGGCTGACATGCGCGCCGCTTGCCCAGGGAGTTCAACCCGGAGATCTCAAGTGAGCGTCGTTATCCTGCACACCTTACTGATGCCCCAGCTTACGAGTGCCGAGCTCCGACTGACTCTGAAGGGTGTGGCACAACATCCGACCGTGTACATCACGCCCGTGGACGCGCAACGGGCGAGGAAACGCATCAAGACCGATCCGGACGCCAAGGCCTGGTTCCAGTCCATTCTGAGATCTGTCGCCCCGTGGGATGACAAAGACGCCGCTTGGGTCAAGCGTGTAATGCCCGAGCGGAGTGCCTGCTTCGCGTACGGCTTTACCGGGTGCCCAATCTGCGGTGCGCGGTGGGGCACCTGGGGATCGGTCAGTGCCTCTTTCGACAACCCCCGCCATGTGCAATGCGCGAACGGCCACATCCTGCCTGACGAGAAGCACCCGGACCCCGGCACCGGCTACGTCGGGCAGGATGGACGGACCCATTACTTCGTCGGCTCGTATAACGCATGGGTCGTCGAGACGCTCACTTTCAAGATCGCCGAACCTTATGCGAACGTACATCTGCTCACTGGTGATCGGCGTGCGGGCCGGATGGCTGCTGTGATTCTCGATGAGATCGCCCGTATCTACCCGTCCTGCGAGAAAGGCTCGTGGGACTATCCTTCGAATCCCCCAAGTGGGCGGCTTAACCGGCCCTGGTATCAGGTCGCGCGCGTCCTCATTCACTATGTGGATATCTACGACCGGATTCACGAGCACCCCGCTCTCGACGAACCGTCAGGTGCGGCCGGCTTGACCCGCCGCCAAAACATCGAGCGCAATCTCCTGCTGAATGGGGCCAAGTACTGCTACGAGCAGTCCGTGAAGACGGCTGCCCTTCATAACGGTCAGGCGGACTACCTGCGGGGCGTCCTGGCCGTCGGAGCGGTCCTGGGCATTCCGGAGTACGTCAAGTGGGCCGTCGATGGCACCTACGGCATCAAGACGATGCTGGCCAACAACGTTGACCGTGACGGAAGGTACTTCGAGACTTCCGCCAGCTATGGGCTGCACACGCGCAACCTGTATCTGAGCTTCGCCGAACCCCTGTTGAACCACCGAGGCAGCGATTTTCCAGAGGGGCTCAACCTGTACGATGAGCCCAAGTTCGAGTCCTTCCTGCTCCTGCCTCAAATGGCGCTCGTCTGCCTGGGGCATGAGGTACCCTTTGGCGACATGAATCCGGCCACGTATCAACGCACTCGCCCCTACAATCCGCCTATTATCAAGGACTGTCGCTACGCCGAATACCTGGCCGTGCGCGTTTCCGACGCGGCGAAACGCGCCCAATATGCGCGCCTGCTCGCCCATCTGCAGGTGCGTGACCCCGATGGCAAGAAGCGGATAAACGACATGGTGGAGTGGCGGGTATTCCACAAGCCCGATACGCATCCCGTCGAGACGCCAGCCTTAAGCGACAGGATCAAACGTCTCCTCGACGGGTCCGTTCTCTTTGGACAGAAAGGACTCGCGATCTTGCGACAAGGAAGCGAAGGGTTGGCTCAGGGGGCAGTCCTGCGTTTCGGGCCTTCGCTCGTCCACGGTCATCTCGACGACCTGAACGTGAACTACTTCTCGCAAGGGTATGAGGCCACGTACGACATCGGCTACGCCCTGGGCAGCACGCACACGCAGGTGGGCTGGGCCAAGCAGACCATCAGCCACAACACCGTAGTTGTCAACGAACGATCTCAGGGCGGCGGTGCGTTCGGCGGCAGCGTCCATCATTTCGCTGAGTTGCCGGGACTGGCGCTGGCAGACGCCTCGTCAACCGCCTACGCGCACGCGGGTGTGGATGTCTATCGCCGGCTCATCGCCTTAACGGACGGATACGCAGTTGACGTGTTTCGCGTCCGCGGCGGGAGTAAGCACGATCTGCCGCTGCACTCCCTCGGGACAAGGGTCGAGTTTGACGGCCTGACTTTTGGCAAGCCCCGGCCGGGCAGCTTAGCCGGTCGGGAACACAAATGGGGTGAGCTTCAGCTTAACGACGGCGACATGAAGGGCTACCCCAACAAGCCCTACTGGAATCCGCCTCCCGGCAACGGCTACGGCTTCCTCGTCCAGCCGGCTCTGGGACAAGCCAGCAAGAGCTGGGCCGCGACCTGGCTCGTCGAAGACAAGGCCAACACGCGATTCCAGCTCCTGGCCCTGCACGATCCCGAAAGCCAAGTTGTTACTGCCGTCGCGCCCGGGCTCTACCCGCATTTTCCCAAGGCGCGTTACGTCATCCGTCGGCGGACCGGGGATGAGTTATCCTCGTGCTTCTTCTCGCTGTGGCAGACGTCGATGGATGCGAACGCCTTTGCGGGCCAGTCCATTCGTCGGATCGACGCCGGTCCAGCTCTGTCGGCTACGTCCGGACTGGCAATCTCCGTCTCGCTGGGCGATGGGAAGCGCGACATCTGGGCCTTCGCGCTCGAGCCTGACGCGACCATAGCCGCTCGAGACGAGGACACCGAGATCCTCTTCAAGGGCGTCTTCGCCAAGTGTCGTGTTGAAGGCGATGAGCTTCTTTCAGCTCATCTTCTTAAGGCGCACAACCTGAACGTGGCCGGCTGGACGATCGCCCTAGACGCACCTGCTCGTTGCGCCTCGATAGCTGGCCTCCCCGAGGGGTCAACGCTCCGGATCGACAACGAGTGGCCCGAGGACGCTCGATACGTCGGGAATCCTCTTTACGTGACCGGACCTCGCTATTCTCGTGACTCCTCCTACACGATCAGCGACGGCGCGAAGAACCGGATTCGTCTTGAGCAGGCGGATACCATCCTTGGCCGGGGCACCGTCCACAAAGTCCGGGACGCGGAGACTTTGACGACCTTCGTCCCGCACGAGTACGCGCGGTCCGTCACGCGCCGCGGCCCAACCGGTTTCTTCTGCGGCAAATTGCTCCGCTCCGACGACGGGAGCGCTTCAACGCACATCCGAGACATTGTCTTCGGCAACCCGATGACGATTCGCGTGGAGTCGACGACCGGCTTCAAGGCGGGACAAGCGTTCTACTACCACGACGTTCAGCCCGGGGACCGGGCCACCGTTCATCATCATGCCGCTCTGGTCCGCGTGCGCCCCCGCGTGTACCGGCTTATTACGAACACAGATGTAACCCTAAGCGCCCCCGGTAACGCGCGCATCCAGTACCTGGACCGCGGGAACGAATGCCGAATCGCGGCTGAGGGCAGAATACCCCGTGACAGCTTGCCGCGCGCCGGCCACACAACCGTCAGGCTTCTCAACTGACGGACGAATAATGGACTGACCCGCACGGCCGTCGAAGCCCCCTCCATTGGGCCAGCAAGTCGCTTGCACGAGCCGTACGTTACTGGCATTATTTGCCTGCGCCGTCATCGACGGCTTTGATGTCGGAGATCCCGCGAGTCCCCCGATTTGCCGGATCAGGAAATGTGAGGAGCCAGCCGCGTAGCAGCATTGACGCTCGCCTGCGGGGCCGCTCGTGCCGGCTGGATAACCCGACGAGACGACGCTGCAATCGGTTGAGTCACTCAGCGCTCACGCACGGGGCGAGATGATCCTTCATAGGAGGAGATTATCATGCGACAGCTGATCTGGCGCTCAACGTTCGGAGTCCTCCTGATCAGTCGAGTGCTCGCCATGGAGATTTCCATCAACGTTCACGACCTTGGCGCTAAGG
>CAYGAN010000058.1:20959-23371 GCA_964347585.1 uncultured Planctomycetales bacterium
GGGGCAATACCGGTGTCACGGGAACCTCAATGTCCCCGCTGGCGTTACGCTTCAGGGCGTCTGGCAGGCCCCCCATACCTCCCATCTGGACAAAGGCTCCGTGCTGTTGGCGTGCGCGGGTCGGAACGACGAGAACGCTGAGCCTTTCATTACGCTCAATACCTCCAGCACGCTCAAGGGCGTTACCATCTTCTATCCTGAACAGAAGGTGGGTGCTGTAACCCCGTATCCCTGGACGATCCGCGGCAAGGGCCAGCATTACAACGTGATCGACACGACGATTGTCAACGCTTACAACGGGATCGATTGCGGGACCTTCCACAACGAGGGGCATCACCTGCGTAATGTGCACATGTGCGCGCTGAATAAGGGCGTGTTCATTGACCAGACGACCGACATCGGCCGTGTCGAGAACGTCCATATCCACAATGTTTATTGGTGGCGTGTCAGCAAGCCGTACACTCTGACGCCCGAGCAAGTCAACGCACTCAACGCCTACACGCCCAAACACCTCGTCGGCTTCATCATCGGCCGGACCGACTGGGAGTACATGTCCAATTGCTTCGTCATCTGGGCCAAGATCGGCTTTCACTTCGTCAAGAGCGATCATGGTCTGGCCAACGCCGTGATTACTCAGAGCGGCTCGGACATCGGCCCGGTCGCCGTCAGGATCGAGGCCGTGCAGGAGCATGCCGGCGTCGCTTTTGAGAACTGCCAGTTCATGGCCGGGTTCGAGATCGGCTCGGACAACCGCGGGCCCGTAAAGCTGACCAACTGCGGCTTCTGGGCCATCCCTGAAACGGGCTCGCAGATGGCGCTTCACGGTCAGGGCACCGTGTTCCTGACCGCCAGCCACTTCTACCGCTGGGATGCGGTCAAGCAGAGCCGCCCGTGCATCGAGGCTGCCAACGGCTCATTGATCATGCAGGGCTGCGAGTTCATGGGAGAGCCGACCTCATCGGACCACGTTCACTTGAAGGAGAAGCTCCGGTCGGCGGCGATCATTGGCAACCGCTTCCGTCACGGCGAGGCGAGGATCGTCAACCAATCCAAGGGGCCCGTGCAGCTCATCGGCAACGTGAATCGTTAGCCGCGCGCCTGTTGCTGGGAGCTTGAGCGCAATAAGCACCGCTACCGCTTCCGATAACATACCGCCCGGGCAACCGCAGCTACCCGGTATCGAAGAAGAACGCCGCTTTGACGAGAAGCGCATGTGGGATAGCCCCCGGCCGCCGAGTCTCGAGGCCCCGTCAAGGGCAAAGCTGCGGCCTGCCTGCGGGGCGGACGCGCCTCCCGTTGCCGGGCAGTTCCTGGCGCAGTCCGACCGGTTCAAATAAATTGTTGTCCCTACCTCTTCATTCGCTCAGGTTTTCTCTCGGATCGTGAGAACCCTGAGGCCGCGGCCGCCGTCTAAACAAAGTGGAAACGCCCGACAGAACTGCGTTGCCGAGCCGGAAATGCGCTCAGGCCTTCGCCGCGTGATTAAACCGCTCCGTTACCGCCGCCGTCATGATCAGAAGGAGCCACTACCATGCACTCGCGCAAGCTGTTGTCCGGTTTGTCTGCTGTCGTGCTTGTCGTCGGCTCGACCGGGGCGTGTAGGTACGCGCTTTCCGCCGACAACGAAAGCCAGCAGGCTGAGGCTGGTGAGTCCCGACACCTGCGAATAAGCGGACCGTACACGCACGAGAATCTTGGCGTGTATCTGGTCCACGGCAAGGACGTGCTCAAGTCGCGGAGCTTCCTGACGTTGCAGGCGGCGCTTGAGCAGAAGAAGGTGCGCGTTCACGAAACCGGGAACGTGAACGAACTCGCCATCGAGAACCTCTCGAAAAACGAGGAGATCTTCATCCAGGCTGGCGAGATCGTCCGCGGCGGTAAGCAAGACCGCGTACTGTCCGTCGATCTGATCGTCGCGGCCCGGTCCGGCGAGGTCCCGGTCGGGGCGTTCTGCGTCGAGCAGGGCCGCTGGCGCCGGCGCGGCGCCGAGCCTGTCGATCAGTTCTTCAGCTCCGCCAACTTGGTGCCCTCGAACGCGATGAAACTGGCCATTACAAAGGAGTGCGACCAGAGCGTCGTATGGCGTGAGGTCGCGGGCACGCAGACCCGTTTGGCACACAACGTCGGGGGTTCGGTGGCCAGCGAGGCGTCGGAGACGAGCTTAGAACTGTCCCTCGAAAGCCCGGAGGTCCAGCGGGCCGCTGCTGCGTACGCCAGCAAGCTGTCCCGCGTTATCGACGGGAAGGACGACGCCGTCGGACTCGTCGTCGCGATTAACGCGCAGCTCTACAGTGCGGACGTGTACGCGTCGCCCAGGCTGTTCCGCAAGCTCTGGCCCAAGCTGCTCGAAGCCAGTACCACCGAAGCGATTGCCTCGCAGCGAGACAAGAAAGCGTCCAAGCTCCCAACCAT
>CAYGAN010000059.1:0-10326 GCA_964347585.1 uncultured Planctomycetales bacterium
CACCGGATGGTCCCGGAGAAAACGGATGCCCGCAAAGCCGATCACCGGCAGGTACGCGAAGATGGCCAGCAGGTAGTAAACGAGCTTGTCCCAGATGAATCGCACGAACCCGGCCTCCCCGATCGGGTGAACGTACGGTCGAGTCGGCAGCGGGAACCCGCCCAGCGCCTCGTATCGGAGCCCCAGATACACCGCGATCAGCAGCCAGAGGAGCAGGTACGCGACCCATCGCCCGCGCCATCGCCCAGGACGAAGGAAGTCGCCTGCCATCATCAGGATGGGGAAAGCGACGGCGTCTTCGCGGCAGGCCAGCGCGGCTGCGAAGAGCACGGCGCTCAGCAGGAGCCAAACGGCCGGCCTGGCCGTCGATGGGGGGACAGCCGGTTCGCCTGCACACGGCACGAAGGGCCGAGGCCACCGTGAGTACCGACAGTAGGACAAGCTCGCCAGCAGCAGGAAGCACACGGCCATGAGCTGGCTCTGGCAGGCAATCCAGCGCACAGTCAGGAAGTTGGCAGGATGCAGCGCAAAGAGCACCCCGGCCAGCCCGGCCCATGTCCATCGGCCAATGCACCGAAACGCCAGTTCCGCTACGAGAAGAGAACAGACCGCGTGCCATACCAGCGACAACGCGTGCATCGGAGCCGCGCTCCAGCCGCCCAGGACGTACTCGATGCGCATCAGCAGGAAGGCCAGGGGGCGATAGAAAAACAAGTCCGAACGCGCCTGCCACCAGAGAGTCATGCTTCGACGAGGTTGGCCGAGGTGGGCACCGTCAACGAGGCCCCGATAGGACCATCCATTGTCCTGCAGCTCGGCACGGTGGCTATAATCATCGAGCATGAGCCCATGGCGCACGGTCGGCCCTTGTGCGGCAGCAACGGCCAGAGCGATGACCGCCGCAACGATCAGCCGGGTTTTCGCATTGCTGGCCATGCTCAGCGCTCGCTTCTGACAAACGGCGTGGTAGCTTACGTACGAGCTCGCGTGACGACAAGCTTGACGCCCGAGTTTCGGACGGTGACCCGACCGGCGCGTGAGCGCTCCAATCTGGCGCCGCCGCAGTCACATCGGGACCGTGAGTAGCGAGATGGTTGAAGCGATCCAGCCATCGACGTGGCGGTACATCAACAGCTCCCGTGTTGCGCGTGACTACGACCGATTCTTCGCCACGAATCAACTCTTCGAGTTCGACCACAAGTTGCTGAACCGCTGGTTTGATCGGCCGGGGCGATTACTGGACCTGGGTTGCGGCAGCGGTCGCCACGTCGTCCAGTTCGTGCGACAAGGCTTTCCCGTCGTCGGCGTGGACCTGTCAGCCGAGATGCTCAAGGTGGCCGCCGACAAACTCGCACGCTTGAATCTGTCCGCTCAGCTGGTGCGGGTCCATCTGCTCGACGTGCATCGCCAGCTTCCACGGGCCAGTTTCGATTATGCGATCTGCATGTTCAGCACGCTCGGGCTGGTGGCCGGGCGAAGGAACCGATACCGGCTCCTGGCAAGAATCCGTCAGCTGCTCAAGCCCGGGGGCCTGCTCGCCGTGCACGTGCACAATCGCCGCCGCAACCTCTTCTCGTTGGAAGGCCAGCGGTATCTCAGCCGAAACATCGTCTCATACCTCGCGGGACGCAGCGAATGGGGCGACAAGTACCTGAGGCGCTACCGCGGCATTGAGCGGATGTACGTTCACGTCTTCTCGCTTGGGGAGATCACCCAGTTGCTGGAGCGCAGCGGCTTGAGGCTGAAGGAAGTTGTGTGCCTGAATCGAGCACGCGACGGACCGCTGCGAAGCCGATTCGCGGCCTCCTGGCGTGCCAACGGCTTCATCCTTCTGGCGGCTAGGTCCGCGGACGAATCGCAAGGGGGGTAGCGCGGGTCCGGCCCGCTGCAGCTGACCGCGCGGTTCACGCTGTCAGCAGGTTGAACCCGGTGTGCTCGCTACCAGCGCACGTGGCAAATGTATATCATCTATGGGCTGCTCAGCCCGGCGGGGCAGGCATAGTGGCGGGTCGCGGGCGCTGGCGATGACCAAGGCTGATGCGGGAGCGTCAACATGAGTAGTAGGTGGCGCGCGATGTGGCAGAAGGCTAGGCGCATCGTGACGATCGTCGCAGCCCTGGCAGCGCTCGTCGTTGTGCTCATGTGGCTAGGGGGGGCGTTTGAGGACAAACTCGAGGCCCGCAGCGTCGCGCCGGCAGTGCAGACCGTTGGCGACCGCGAAGTGCTGCTGGTCAAGAGCGAGCCGGTAGATCAGATCGCCACGGCCGTCGGGACCATCCAGCCAATCCAGGAGACAGTCGTCGGCTCGAGGCTGCTGGCGCGGGTCAAGGCCGTTCACGTCAACGCTGCGGATACGGTCAAGAAGGGCCACGTGCTGGTGGAGCTGGAGGACACGGATCTTCAGGCGGCTCTGAAAGAGGCGGACGCTGCCGTAGAGGCAGCCGAATCCGACCTCGCCACCGATCAGCGGAACTTCGAGAAGTACCGCAAGCTCTTCGAGCAAGGCCAAGCCGCACCACAAGAGTATGACGAGTATAAGCGCAAGTTCCAGGTGGCCAAGGCCCGCCTGGACGCCGCCAAGCAGTCGCGCGAGGTGGCCGCCACGCGCCTGGGCTACGCGACGGTCAAATGCCCGCTCGACGGCATCGTAGTGGACAAACAGGTCGATGTCGGCGACATGGCCAACCCGGGCCAGACGTTGGTCAAGGTCTATGACCCCACGCGGATGCAGCTCATCGCGATCGTCCCGGAGGGCCTGACCGTTGGACTCACCGTCGGCGGAACGGTCAACGTGCGCATCCAGGCGATCGACAAAGTGTGTCCCGCTCGGATCAGCCAGATCGTCCCGGAGGCCCAGGTGGGCAGCAGGAGCTTCCGGGTCAAGGTCACTGGGCCCTGTCCGCAAGGCGTGTTTCCAGGAATGTTTGGGCGGATGCTGATCCCGGTCGGCACACGCCGGGAGATCTGGATACCCACCTCAGCCATCCGGCGGGTTGGCCAACTTGACATGGTCAAGGTCGTCGTGCCTGACCAGACGCCCAATCCGCGAGACAACCCCGTCGAGCGGCGTTTCGTTCGCCTCGGAAGACGCCAGGAAGGCAAGGCCGAGGTGGTTTCCGGTCTCGCCGAGAACGATCGCATCCTGGCGACGTTCTGAAACATGCGGTCCGGCCCCGCCACCCCGCAGCCCAAGCTTGCCTCAGACCGTTAGCAAATCAACAATACGTGGCCGTTGGGTTCGGAGGTCGGTGGCACGATGCGGGCGCGAGAACGGCCCGTAAGGTTCCATCCCCCGCGGAAGAGAAGCCCGTTTGAGAACCGTCCACGATGGCAGAAGTACCAAGTCTGGCCAGAGGCTCTTTCATCTCGCGGATCGTCGAGACGTTCCTGAAGGGACCACTCTCACCGATGCTGATCGCGATCTCACTGCTGGCCGGGGCGGTGGCACTACTCGTCACGCCGCGAGAGGAAGAGCCGCAAATCGAGGTCCCCCTGGCTGACGTGTTGGTACAGGTGCCCGGCGCCACGGCCGAGGAGGTCGAGCGCCAGGTAGCCACGCGGCTCGAAAAGCTACTCTACCAGATCGACGGGGTCGAATATGTCTATTCGATGAGCCGACCCAATCAGGCCGTCGTTACCGTGCGCTTCTTCGTCGGCGAGGACCGCGAGGCCAGTCTGGTCAAGCTGTACAACAAGATCTCGATGAGTTTGGACCAGGTCCCGCCCATCGTGACGGGCTGGGTGGTAAAGCCCATCGAGATCGACGACGTACCCGTCGTCAACGTGACGTTCTACTCGGACCGCTACAACGATGCCGAGCTCCGGCGGATCGCCGAAGAGATCGAGAACAGGCTCCAGGCGGTCGAGAACACGGCCCGAACGCAGATCGTTGGTGGGCGGGTCAGGCAGATACGCGTCGAGCCGGATCCGCAACAACTGGCATCCCGCGGCGTAGGGCTTGTCCAGCTCGCCCAAGCGCTGCGCGGTGCAAACGTGAAGCTCCCGAGCGGGACGATGCAGGAACGCAACGAAGAGAAGGTCCTCGAAGCGGGAACGGTGTTCAGCTCGATCCAAGAGGTCCGGCGATTGGTGGTGGCCGTGCACGAAGAGGCCCCCGTGTACCTGGAAGACGTGGCGACCGTCACGGATACGCGGGCAGAGCCCACCACCTACACGCGGATCGGGTTCGGACCAGCGGCCGGATCTGAGGTCCCCGAGCGGCTCCGAGAGGCTTTGGCTGACCATGCTGCCGTCACTCTCGCCGTCGCAAAGAGGCGAGGCAGCAACGCCGTAAAGGTGGCACGAGATCTCCAAGCAGAACTGGACCGACTCAGACCCACCTACCTGCCGGACGGCGTCGAGCTGCTCATCACGCGGGACTACGGCAAGACAGCCAACGACAAGGTGAACGAGCTCGTCGAGGCGCTCGGCGTGGCCATCCTCATCGTAATCGGCCTGATCGCGATGACGCTCGGCTGGCGCGAGGGCCTGATCGTTGCAACGGCTGTCCCGATCACGTTCGCGTTGACGCTGCTGATCAACTACATGACAGGATATACCATCAACCGCGTGACCCTGTTCGCGCTGATCCTGGCTTTGGGCCTGGTCGTGGACGACCCCATCGTGGATGTGGAGAACATCTACCGGCACTTCAGGATGCGCACGGAGCCGGCGCTGGCGGCGGTAATGACGGCGGTGAACGAAGTTCGACCACCCATCATCTTGGCCACCCTGGCGGTGATCGTTTCCTTCCTTCCCATGTTCTTCATCACCGGGATGATGGGCCCGTACATGCGCCCGATGGCGCTGAATGTCCCGCTGGCCATGCTCATGTCCATGGTGGTCGCTTTCACGATCACGCCATGGATGAGCTACCACGTACTCAAGCGCGAATACGACAAGGCTCACCAGCCGAGCCCGCCCGTCCAGGAGACGCTCATTTATCGCGCCTATCGGGCGGCTACCGAACCGTTCCTCACAAGCCGGCGGCTCAGTTTCGGACTGATCCTCGGCGTGGCGGCGTTGTTCGCCGCTTCGGTGAGCCTCGTGTTTCTCAGGCGGGTGCCGCTGAAGATGCTGCCGTACGACAATAAGAACGAGTTGCAGGTCGTTCTCGATATGCCCGAGGGCACCACGCTGGAGCAGACCGAGGCCGCCACCCACGCGCTGGCCAACCGCCTGCGGACGGTCCCCGAAGTCACGAACTTCACGACCTACGTCGGCACGGCCAGCCCGATCGACTTCAACGGACTGGTGCGGCATTACTACCTGCGCGAGGGGCCGCACATCGCCGACATTCGGGTGAATCTCGTCGAAAAGGACCATCGAGTCGCGCAGAGCCACGAGATCGTCCTGCGGGTCCGTCAACAGCTCAGGCCAATCGCCGAGCGTTTCGGAGCGAACGTCAAGCTCGTTGAAATGCCGCCCGGACCGCCGGTGATCTCAACCATCACGGTCGAGGTGTACGGCCAGCCGTATCAGTCTTACGCGGAGCTGCAGCGTGGGGCCGGGCAGGTCGAGGACAGGCTCAAACGCGAGCGCGGCGTGGTCGACGTGGACAACACCATCGAGGCCGAGCAGACCCGGCTCACTTTCGTGACCGACAAGGAAAAGGCCTCCCTGGCCGGCATCGATACCGAACTGATCGCACGGACCGTTCAGTTCGCGGTGGCTGGCGCCGACGCGTCCACGTTTCATCAGGACCGGGAAGTCAATCCCCTGCCAATTCATCTTCAACTGCCTGTTTCGCTCAGAAGCAGGCCGTTCGATCTCGAGCAGCTCTACGTGCCCGGTCCCGGTGGCCAGATGGTCGCCCTGGCTGAGCTGGGTACGTTCCAGACGTCCGTTGTGGGCCAGACGATCTACCACAAGAACCTCAGGCGGGTGGTGTATGTCTTCGCGGAAGTGGCGGGCCGGGCCCCCGCAGAGGTGATCCTCGACACCCGGGAGGATCTTCGCCCCTCGCCCCCGCTCCCCGACGAAGACCTCGGGCCTCTCGGGCGGATGCAGGCGGCGATCAAGCAGTGGCTCGGCCGCAAGCTCAGCGGGTGGAAGTCCGTTCCGCTGCGCCAGCCGGGCCTGACGGCGGTTCTGTCCGGCGAGGGGGAATGGAAAATCACGTTGGACGTGTTCCGTGATCTCGGCATCGCCTTCGGGGCGGCTTGCCTGGGCATCTACATCCTGCTGGTGTACGAGACCAAGTCCTACGCCATGCCCCTGATCCTGATGATCTCGATACCCCTGACCATCATCGGGATCCTGCCCGGGTTCTGGATCCTGAACCTGATCTGGGACCGACCGATCGGTCAGTATCACAACCCCGTGTTCTTCACGGCGACCGCGATGATCGGGATGATCGCGCTGTCGGGGATCGCGGTCCGCAACGCGATCCTGTTGATCGATTTCATCCATGCGGCTCAGGCGCGCGGCACGCCGCTGCGCCAGGCTATCGTCGAAAGCGGAGCGGTGCGACTCCGCCCGATCTTCCTGACGGCCGGCACGGCCATGCTGGCGGCCTGGCCGATCACGCTGGATCCGATATTCAGCGGGCTGGCGTGGGCCTTGATCTTCGGCCTGCTGGTCTCGACACTGTTCACCTTGCTGATCATCCCCGTGGTGTATCATCTGATCTACGGGGCCTCGGTTGACTAGCCTGGCCACGACGGAAAGGGGCCAGTAGGTATGGCGAACCCATCACAACCATCGCGGGTCGGGCCTTGGGATTACCTGACGCGCCCGATTCACGCCGGACGCCGGCGGGAATCGAGCTGGAACCGTGACGGCGGGAACCGCGACCACTGGCTGGTCCCTGCCGGCGCCACGCAGATACTCGCCGACCTGACCGGCCCAGGCGTCATCCGCCACCTGTGGTTCACTATCAACAGCGACGACGAGCAGTACCTCAGGCGCATGCGGCTGCGGTTCGCCTGGGACGCCGCCAAAGCCCCCGCCGTTGACGTGCCTTTCGGGGCCTTCTTCTGCCTGGGCTTCGATCGCGTTGTGGACGTCGAAACGCCGGTCATCGCGGTCCGACGCAGCCGCGCGGGGAACAAGGACAATCCCGACCCGGGGCGCGGAGGATTCAACTGCTACTGGCCCATGCCGTTCCACAGATCCGCCAAGCTGGAATTCATCAACGCCACCGCCGGCGAGTGCAAGCTCTTCGCGTACGTCGATTGGGAGAAGCACGATTCGCTGCCCGGCGACTCCATGCAGTTCTGCGCGACGTACTGCCAGGAATGCCCCACGAAGCCTGTCCCCGCACCGGACCAGGGCGAGATCAAGAACACCACCGGCAGCGAGAACTATGTGATCCTCGACGTCCCGGCCGCCGCCGGAACATACCTCGGCTGCAACCTGAGCGTCGAATCTGCTCCGGAAGGCGTCGGCAAGTGGTACGAAGGTGACGACATGATCTTCATCGACGGCGAGACGTGGCCGCCCCGCTTGCACGGCACGGGAAGCGAGGACTATTTCAATTTCGGCTGGGGGGCTCATAGACAGTTCTCGTCCGCCACCTTCGGCATCACCCACTACGAACGCAACGTCACCGACCGCGACCGGTTCTACGACGGGCGGTTCACCCTGTACCGTCTGCACCTTTATGATCCCGTCCCGTTCCGCAAGTCGATTCGAGTCACGATCGAGCACGGCCACGGGAACGACGCGCAGGCTGGTTACCGTTCCGTTGCATACTGGTACCGCCAGGCCTTTGGCGACTCGCCCGGCCGCCCCTCCCGTGGCTGAGCCCCCTCGGCACCATCTCGCGATTCCGTCCGCCCCCCCCGGCGTTCGCTTGCCCTGGGCCGCGCGCGTGCTATACTTTTCTGAGCCGGAGGACGATCCCATGTCAATTCGTATCCTGATCTCTGCTGTTCCGCGCGCTGCCTGCTGCTGTATGGGCGGGGCCGGTGCCGGGCGTGCCCGCGCGTGACCATTCCCATGCACGGGGCTCGGCGGGCGCCGCAACCCCGCTTCAGCACAGCGACGCTATCTTATCGCTCCTTTCATTGGAGCCGCCGCTTGATCGGGGAGGACAATGGCCAGCGCCGTGCCCTGCGGGGCCCCGCGCATGGCCGGGAAGGACAAGAACAAAATGGCTGAACAGTTTCGCATAGGCGACAGGCTTCCGGGTCTGGTCGATCGGGTCGTCGAAAGCTACTTGGCGGATGATCGCACGCACCACATCAATCGACGTTTCCTGCCCTCACGCCGCCGGATCGTTGAGATCATCGAGCTGCTGCTCGAGCTGGTCTATCCGGGCTACTACGGGCGCCAAGACCTCAACGACCACAACGTCTCATACCATGTCGGCGGCCTCCTGCCGCGCGTCGGCGAGAAGCTCTTCAACCAAGTGCGACAATGCTTGTGCTATCAGGAAGAGACTGAGGGTAAGTGCTGCGACGACGAAGCCTGCGCCGCCAAGGCCGCCGATCTGACCATGGCGTTCCTCGAGAAGCTCGCCCACATTCGGGAACTGATCGCCGGCGATGTACAAGCCGCTTACGACGGCGATCCGGCGGCAACGAACACGGACGAGATCATCCTCGCCTACCCGGGTGTGTTGGCGGTCACCGTGTACCGTCTGGCCCACGAGCTGCACGAGATCGGCGTCCCGCTAATGCCTCGGATCATGACCGAGTGGGCCCACACCATGACGGGGGTGGACATCCACCCCGGGGCGACGATTGGTAACAACTTCTTTATAGATCATGCTACGGGCGTCGTCATCGGTGAGACGACGCACATAGGGCATAACGTAAAGCTCTACCAGGGCGTAACGCTCGGGGCACGGTCCTTCCGGAAAGACGAGCGCGGAAGGCTGGTCCGCGGCTACAAACGACATCCGACCGTCCAAGACAACGTCACCATCTACGCGAACGCCACCGTTCTTGGCGGCGAGACCGCGCTGGGCGAGGGCAGCGTGGTCGGCGCATCGGTGTTTCTGACCGCCAGCATTCCGGATGGCTGTACGGTCACGATGAAGCCGGCGGAGCTGAAGGTGCGCAACCACAGCCGCGGCTAGGGGCCGCATTTGCAGCTGTTCGCGCGAGGCGTCAGCTGCGGGGCGGGGCCCCGGCCAGGTGGGCGACGCGGGCGTGATAGCCGATCGGAAACCAAGGGGGGACGGCGACGGGTCGGCGCTGCGCGGAGATTCTGATTGGCCGGGCCCCGGGCAGTCGGGGAGGCGCAGCCCGTCACGGGGCGTAGGCCCTTGGTAGGTCGTCGCGCCGCGGCGGATGCGCTATGGCCGCGAAAGCGGGCAGCGGGACGAGCCTGCCGTTTCACGTGAAACAGGATTCTGCCTCTTTTTTGACTTGAGCAATCTGCCCCCTTAGCTTACTATGCAACCCAGTCCGGCCGGCTGCTACTGCGTGCGCTACCGTCTATCTGCATACCCCTAGCCATGGAGGGCACCATGCCTCGCGACCAAAGACGATTAGGCCGCGGTCTAGCCGCGGTCTTGACGCCCGAGCCCCCCGAGACGCAATCATCAACCACGCCCGCTCCGGGGGATCCCCAAACCAGTGGGGCGCTCATGGCACGTGTGGATTCGATCGTGCCAAATCCCCTCCAGCCCCGCGCCCGCCTCGACCCTGCCACCATCAGCCACCTCGCAGCCTCCATCCGCCAGACCGGCGTCATCCAACCGCTCGTGGCTCGCCGCCGTGGCGGGCGCCTGGAGTTGATCACCGGCGAGCGCCGCTGGCGCGCCGCCCAGGAGGCGGGCCTGGCCGAAGTGCCCGTCATTGTGCGTGAAGCCAGCGACGAGCAAGCACTCGAGATGGCGCTCATCGAAAACATTCACCGCGAGGACCTCAATGCCCTTGACCGCGCAGGCGCGTATCGCAGCTATTGCGAGCGCTTCAACTTGGCGGCGGAGGAGGTCGCCGAACGAGTCGGCGAAGATCGCACCACGGTCACGAACTACCTGCGGCTGCTCGAACTGCCAGACGAGATCAAGCAGCTACTAGCGGCCGATCGGCTCAGTATGGGCCAGGCGCGAGCACTGCTGGGTCTAGATGATCACGACGCCCAGCTGAAGCTTGCCAAGGCGGTCGTCGCGCACCAGCTATCCGTTCGAGCTACCGAGGATATCGTGCGACGGCAGAAGACGGGCCGCGCCGCCCCCCAAGCGACCCCTGAGCAACCTCCCCCCGAGAAGCGTGCACATATACGCGACCTGGAGCAACAGTTCACGCAGGCATTGGGAACAAAGGTGCAGATCCATGAGGGTCGCAAACGCAACACCGGCCGCATCGTCGTCGAATACTACAGCCTCGACGATTTCGATCGGATTACCCAGCGGCTGGGACTCGATCTGCC
>CAYGAN010000059.1:10336-13446 GCA_964347585.1 uncultured Planctomycetales bacterium
GGCCACGGGGAGGCGACGCGCCATCAAGGGTGAGCGGGTGGGTCAGATCGGGCGTGCGCCTCGTGAGGACTCAAAGCATCAGCCGGGGTGCTGGAGCCTAACAATGGTCAGGTCTCGTAGGCGACGTCGAAGTCTCCTGACACGGGTGGTGGTAACGGCTACGGCCTGCCTCGCAACGGTGGCTGTCGTGGGAAGCACGGCGCATTTCGCGAAGCTGAGGCTGGATGATCGGAACATGCAGCGCCAGGTCGATGCTCTGGTTGCCGATCAGGAGAAGCTTTTCTCGATCTCTGAATCTAACGGCCAGGGGCGCGCCGCGGCGACTTTGCGAGAGGGCATCGACGCAAGGCTCCGCCGGCTGGGACACCGGGGAGTCGAGCGGCTGCTGGGGGACCTGCGGGCCGAGCGCCCAGGACATCGCCGAGCAGCAGCGTGGTGCCTAGCCCGCTTCAAGAGCCACGAGCAGGTGAACCGAGCCCTATGGGCGTTGCGAGCCGATCCGGCTGTCGAAGTGCGCTGCGCCGTGCTGGACCTGCTGTGCCGGCCTCGCCAGGCCCAAGCCGCTGCGCGAGCGACTTGGTTTCTGGCTGATCCCGAACGCGCCGTTCGCGATTACGCGCTCGCCACGTTGATGCGCCATGACGAGGCCGGCCGAGCCGCGCTCCGCAGCAGGCTCAGTTCGCTCCGACCCGCTTGCCGCCTGGCGATGATCGAACGACTCTGGAACATGAGGGACAGCACACGGTCTCGGGGGGAGTTGACACGCTGGCTGGCGGTCTTCGCTGCTGACGATTTGCCCAAGGTACGACGCCTGGCAGCCGAGACGATGGCAGATCTCCGAGACCCAGCAGCACTGACCGCGCTGGCCGGGCTCCTGAGCGACCCGGACCCGGACGTGCGCCACACGAGTGCGGAAGCCCTTGGGTACGTGATCGGCCGGCGGTATCCGAGCAATGATCGGGGCGTCTCGCTGGCCAAGGCATGGTGGCACAGCAACGCAGAGGGCCCATGACTGGCCAAGGTGGTGTTCGGCTCAAGAGCATGGGGGGGCGAGTGCCGGAACCTCATCCGGACAGAGAATGGGCGGACTGGTCAATACGGCAGGAACGGCACCTTGTCGAAACCCCATTGTCGCAGTGCGAGCACGATCTTGCCGCGATGATGGGCTTCATGCTGCGCCAGGTACAGCACGCGATTCCGGCCGATGAAGTCGCCAGGACCGGTCCCGGGGAAGCGGTAGGACCGGTCCATCCGAGCCCCCTGGTCCTTCTCGAAGAAGCGCGTCAGCCGATCGCCCGAGGCTTCCAGAGCGGCGAGCAGCGAGTCCTTGCTGCGGCGCGGCGTGCGGTCCACCGCGGGTTGATCGCCCATGCAGTTCTCCAGCCAGTGATCCACACTCAGGGCGATATGCTCGAACAATCCAGCCAGGTCGTGGTCTTCCCCGTCGGCCTTTCGCGACAACCATTCTTCGGGGATCGCGCGCAGCAACTCGATGGTCTTCTTGCGGGTGCGCAGGAAATGCGCCAGTATCTCCAGGTCGGCTTCGTGCATGGCGGGCTCTCCGTTCGAACGGGCGGGGGGGAACGACCTTGCTCACGTTCTTGGGCGGGGTGATATCCAATCTTCGCGCCAAGCTACATCTGGCCGCGTAAGCTCGCCCCGATGCTCGGGGTGCACTCAGAGCCGCTGCCTACTCAGGAGGGGGGCGTCGGCCGGCAGGTGCCGACCCGAACGTCCACAGTTCCCGTCGGCGGGACGTGCGACCGGGGGCCGGCGGAGTCCGCCACGTTGTGTCCCGGTCAGCCCGACCTCTGCGGGTATCTAGGCGCTCATCGAGGCGCCGTCAGCTCGGCAGACGGTAGCTAGCCGGCCGCGGGGAAAAGAACGGCCAGGATGTTTCCAAGGCCACCGAAGAACAACGATAGCAGCGCTATCAGGAGGCAGCTAAAGCACATGACGGGTCACTCCAAGGTACTTCCTGGTCGGCCTCATCCACGCAACGGCCGACATCAAACCCGCAAATGGTAGCAGCGTTGCGAACCATATGGAAGGCCGTGGCCCAGCGATTCCCACAGCGCCTAGGCAGCCCGGAACCCACGCAACGGGATGGGTGGGCAATGGACGAACACGTGCCGGCGCCGTCTGCGGGCTCCGCCGCCCGGGCGCTGACAAAAGTGTTTCGCTCGTCAACATCCCGTGGCGTAGGCAGGGGAAGTCGGCGGGGCGGAACCAAGACTCCCTTTGGGGTGGCCACGCCAGGGTGGCAATGATCCCCGCCTACGCAATCTCGGAGAGCAGAAGGTCAATCTGTGATCGCACGGCCTCAAGGCTGATGCCGAGCGCCGTCAGCACGTGGCAGCCGACGCCATCCCCCGCGATCAGAATGCCAAGGAGCAGATGGTGGCTCTGGACCGCCGCGCACTGCTCCTTACGCGCTTCTTCGATCGCGCAGTCGATCGTGTGCTTCGCCAGCGGGCTCAACGGCACGTGCGTGGGCTTCGGGGCCTTCTCCGGCCCGCGCGGGACGAGCGCCTCGATTCTGCCGCGAATCGTGTCCGCCGAAGCGCCCAGCTTAGCCAGCGCTTTGGCGGCAAGGGCATCGCCAACACGGGTAACTCCCAGCAGAAGATGCTCCTGCCGGACGCGCTCGTGGTTGCGGGCACGTGCCTCCTCTTCGGCAGCCCTCGTGATGCGGTACGCCCGGTCGCAGAACCTAACGTTGGATGCAGGCAGCCCCAGCGCACGCCGCACGCGCCAGGACAACGGCGGCTTGGGGCCGGACTCCCCCCCATGTGAGGCGCGGCGTTCGGTCTGTTCCTCCTCCATGCGCTCGAGGAACTCGGCCAGGCGCCGCTCCGAGATCAGCCACTTCCGGCCAAGTTGAAGGCCCGGCAGCGTCCCGTCCTGCAGGTACCGATAGACCGTATCCTTGTCGATTCCGAGCTGTTCAGCTACCCAGGCTGGATCGCGGTAGCCCAGCGTCGGACCGTTTTCACCCATTTTATGCCCTTCTAGCCCCGTTGAATCGATCTGATCCTATCGAAAACCGATCTGACCGGTCAAGGCAGAACGTCTCTTTTGGATAACAGGAGCGACAAGCAGCATATACG
>CAYGAN010000059.1:13456-23230 GCA_964347585.1 uncultured Planctomycetales bacterium
TTCTGGGCGACTGTTCAGGGCCTCAAGCGTCGCGGGGGCAGCGCCGGCTGGGACACATGATGCTGTTGATTGGCCGAATCTGGGGCTGTTCTGGGTCCACCGGGCGTCCAATGGGGCGTCGGCGCCGGCCAGGATGCTACTTGGCGAGATCGCGTTCGAGGATGTTCATCCCCCGGCGGCAGATTTCGCGGGCGTAGTCGGTCCAGCGGCCCTGGCCCCAGTAGCGGAAGCAACTGGTCTCGGCCACGAGGAGGTGCAGTAAGGCCTTGCGGTAGGCGGGGCTGTTCGGATCGGGCTCGCGTTCTTGCACGATCCGGTTGAACCGTGCGCTCAAGCGTGTCATCGGGTCAAGTACGTTCTCGTAGCCCTCGACCCAGCTTACGTTGTTGGTCCACGACCCGCCTTCCAGATGGAACCGGCTGTCCTGGTCTTCAAGCTCTTTGAGCACACTGTCGAGCCCCTTGCGCCCGCCGCCGGAGTGCTTGGCCCAGATGCGATGGTGGAACAGCGGCTGAATCGGGAGGAAATCTTCCGGGCTTACGCCGGCGGCTTCGATGAGCTCGAGGTACTCGGTCCCGTTCAAGGCAAGGACGCCCTCGCGCCTGAGCGATCGGAAGGCGTTGTTGTATGCCTCAGGAAACTCGTTCATCATCACGCCGCCGTTCTCTCCGTCGCCGATCTGGATCGCCAAAGGCGGGACGGAGACTTTCCCGATCTTCATGCGTTCGAGGCCTTGTGCCTCAGCCAGCGGCTGCATCTGGGCGACGAGTTTGTTGTCGGAGCCCTGGGTCTTGACCAGCGCGGTGATGGCGACGGACCGGCCCTCGGAGTTGCGGACTACGAGTCGGTGCGGCAGGTGCGGGCGGCGAATGCCGGAGCCGTCCGGATTCTCGACCGTGTGTTCCTGAACGAGCAGCCACGTATATCCGCACTGCAGCAACGCGCACACGTATTCATAGGCGACGTCGGGATCGTTCGGCAGGTGCATCTCCGGCGGGGAGAATCCGCGGATGCGATCGAGGGCTTCGCGCCCGAAAATCGAGGCGAAGTGATGTCGCCAGGCCACCATGTGCCGCCTCAGATCGGGCACGGGCGTGGCGGAGGCGACGGCGTGGCCCCACATCGTGCCGAGCCACTCCACGTAGCGATTGTACCGATCGTCGCAGGTGACGGTGCGAAGGTTGTCCAGGACGTCGCGCTGGCCCATCTGCTCGAGCCCCCACAGCAGGTTGCCCGAATAGTCGAGCATGATGCGCGGACTCTTGCCGGAGTCCGCAAGGTCTCGGACGAAATCGGCTATCCGGCTGTAGCAGGAGGCGAAGACCGGGGCGTTGTGATTGTCCTCCTCGTCGGGGTGCTCGAACATGTACTGGAGATTGCCGATGAGCCGGGCGCGGCGCAGGTCGCCACTGCCGGCAGGAATCGTCGGTTGATGCATGTGCAAGGCGAGCCCGAAGGCCGAGCGAACGCGGCTGAGGTCAATGTCGGTCTTGGGCGCATAGACAGGCGGGCGGCACTGACCGCGTTGGGGCATGACCTCGGCGTTGCCTCCGCAGATGTTGGGCAACCCGTCGATCATCGACTGACTCTTGGCAGCTGAACTTCGCGAACGCATGGCTTCCTTTCCTGTTCGATCATAGCGTCGCCATAGGGGCGCGACACGACGGCCTCGGCCTCCGCGGTTTGTGCACGGCCTGGTGGATGCCCCAGTGCCACGTAAGCCGTTCAGATTGTTCCGGTTGCAGGACCGTTCGTTCCGGTTGGCCCCGGCAGGAGATGCATGTACAGCGGAATCCGGCGCGCGAATAGGATGCTTGTCCGTGCACTGAACCCTCCAAGCGGGAGTTCGGTAGTCGGATGGTTCGGTCAATCCAGGGGACGGACTTGAACTGAATTCGGCAGACCGGTGGCAGGTGCGGGGGGTGGTGCTCCGAGGGCTTCGACGGCGCAAAGTGGGCTAGGCATCTCAGCGGCGTGGCAGCTCGGCGAGGCACCCGGACAGGCCGAGGGCAGCGGATTTCGGTTCTTGACATGCGGGGGCGCCGGGCGTGAAATCGTGTCATCGCGCAGGGGGAGTTCCGCTTGAGGATACGAGCGTGGCCGAGTGGGACGTTGCCAAGATGAGCGGGCGATGTGCCGTCAGCGGGCGCGAGCTCGCCGAGGGGGAAGAGTTCTACGCCGTGCTGTTCGAGCGGGATGAGGGGTTCGAGCGGGTGGATTACTCTCTCGATTGCTGGCAGGGGCCGCCGGAGAACGCGTTCTGCTACTGGAAGTCGCGCGTCCCGGCGCGTGAGAAGAAGAAGCGCTTGTTCGTTGATGACGAGACACTGATCAATTTCTTCCTGCGACTGGCTGATGAAGAAGAGGCACTGAAGGTGAACTTCCGGTTTGTTCTCGCCTTGATCTTAATGCGAAAGCGGCTTCTGAAGTACGAAGAGACGATTCGGGACGACGGCAACGAGTACTGGCAAATGCGCTTGGTGGGCGAGCAGAGCGTGCACCGCGTGCTGAACCCGCAGCTCGATGATGAGAAGATCCGCTCGGTCAGTGCAGAGCTAGGGGCGATCCTGCACGCGGATTCCGGAGCCTTCGAGCAGGAGGCGGGTTAGCGGTGCGTGCGCTGTCCGGGGACGCCTGATCGCGCCGAAGTGCGCGCAGGCCGACGGTGACCAACCGGCGGGTAAGCGCTCCGGCGGGGGGAGCTTGTTTGGGGGTTGGCTTTCCATGGCTTGGGGCTCGGTGATCTACGCGATGCGTTCCAGTGTGTCAGCGGGGACGGTGTTACTGTGCGGGTTGTGTTTGCTGGTGACGGGCTGTCCGCCGCAGCCGTTGCCGGTCGAGCAGATCTCGTTCGCCGATGCGATCTACCGAGTCAATCAGAATATCGCGCGTATTGACAGGACCATCCTGGCCCAAGGGGTAGCCGCGTCGGGCAAGTTCGTTGACGACGATGGCAAGGAGCACCCCTACTCGCTGAGCGGGGTGATATTGGTACTGAAGCCGCGTTACCTGTACATGGATCTGCGGCATGGCCTGGGCGAGACGATGGTGCGAGCAGGTTCGAACGGACGGAGGTATTGGCTATGGATCAAGCCGGAGGTGGATACGCTCTGGTGGGGCAAGTACGAGCACCTGGACAAGCACGATCTAGAGACGATGCCCTTCCGGCCGGACCAACTCATCGAGGCTATGGGTCTTGATGAGCTGCCGGAGGAGACGCTCGGAGCCGAGGGACCGATGTATCGCGTCGAGCCGGAGCACGACCAGTTGTTCTTCATCAAGTACACGCCGGAGGATCAAGGGTACATCGCCAAGGAGTATTGGCTGGATCGGCGCAAGCCCTACCTTGTCCGACGGATCGTCTTTCGTGATCAGGAGGGGCGCGTGCAGATGCAGTCGAGCCTGAGCCGGCACGCGCCCGTGGAACGGTCCGAGGCGCTGGTCGCGACGCGCATCGTTGTCGAATGGCCGAAGGACAAGGCCGTCATGGACCTATCGATCCGTAGCTGGAAATGGCGGGAGGGGGTGGGCCCTGACTCTCAGGCGTTCGAGTTCCCATATGATAAGGGCAAGGAGCAGCTGCAGGTGGATCGTCACCACGACCAGCCATCGTCCCAGCTCGCCGTGCGGATCGAATGAGCGCACCGGTCGTCGTGCATTGATGGATCATTGATTCAATCGAGCTTTGCCGTGAGCAAGCCGCCAGATAGAACAAGCCCTCTTCTCCCGGTTGTCAGGAACCTGGCATCGGCTGGCGTGTGGACGATGGCCGTTGCGCTGGCCGGCTGCGAGTTAGACAAAGGCAACTGGGGCAGGAACGGCCTCTGGCACGGATGGGGCAAAGAGCCGACGACGCCTGAGCAAGGTAGCACCGGCGATGATCTAGCCGATGCGGCGATGCAGGCGAGGGCACAGTCGCTGGCAATCCGCGACACGATCGGGTCTGTCGCATGGGTTGAGGGCAGCAGGCTGATGCGGGTGCGAGGGTATGGGATCGTCGTAGGGCTGGGCGATCGGGGCAGCCGTGAATGCCCGCGACGGATTCGAGAGGCGCTGATCAGCGAGATGCGCAAGCGCCACGGTTTTGGCACGCACAGCGCCCATTTGCGTGATCTGACGCCGGCCAAGCTCATCGAGAGCCGCGATACCGCGGTGGTCAGCGTACACGGGGAGATTCCGGCCGCTGCGATGGCGGGAGTGCGTTTTGACGTGGTGGTGGAGGCGTTAGACCGGACACAGACGGTCTCGTTGGAAGGGGGACATCTGTTGGGGTGCGAGCTGCGGATCTATCGGCCGGCAACGTCGGGCGCGGTGCTTGAGGGCGGGGTGTTGGCGCGGGCGTTCGGGCCGGTGTTCGTCCGCCCCTTCGGCCAGAGCGCCGAGGCCGCCGAGACGGCCAATCTCCGTCGGGGGTACGTCATCGGCGGCGGGGCCAGCCTCGAAGACCGACGCGTGCAATTGGCGCTGGCCGAGCCCGGATATCCGATGGCGCGTCGCATTGAGAACCTGATCGACGAGCGGTTCGGCTGGTCGCCAAAGGTAGCGGACGCTGTCTCACCGGGGCGGCTCGACCTAACCGTGCCGGCCGGCTACCGCGGGCGCGAAAGCAGATTCCTTCATGTGCTGTTGCATCTGTACCTGCCTAGGGAAGCGGGATTCCTTGAAAAGCGTGCGCGCGAGCTCGCCGACGAGATACTCTCACCGTTGGCCCCGTATGAGGACATCTCGTTGGCTTGGGAAGGGATCGGCAAGCCCGCGGTGCCGCTGGTTCAGCCGCTTTATGCGCATCGCGAGCGACACGTAAGTTACTACGCAGCGCGAGCCGGTGTTCGACTCGGCGACGATCTGGCCGTCGGTGCGCTCAAGAAGCACGCTCAGGACCCCGGCAGTGCGTATCGGCTGCTCGCGGTCCGCGAGCTGGGTGATGCAAAGAACATCCCCGCCGCCACGAGGGCCCTGCGCGCGCTGGCGGACGAGACGAGTACAGACGTGCGTCTGGGCGCGTACGAGGCGCTGCTGGAGCATCCTGCGGGAGGCATCCGGTCCACGGACCTGGGCAGAGGCAGCTTCATGCTCGACGTTGTGCCAAGCAAAGGTCGATATCTGATCTTTGCCAAGCGGACCGTCTCTCGCCGCGTCGCGGTGTTCGGGGAGCACCTCCAATGCGAGCCGCCCGTATTCTATGGCCACCGTGACGGATCGATCACCATCCACGCGCGGGTGAAGGACAAGCACCTGACATTGATCCGCAAGACGCCGTTCGCCGGACGGATCTCCGAGCCGATCCAGACGTCATTCAAGGTGATCGAATTGATACGAATGCTCGGCGATGACCCGGTAACGGACGATGCCGGGAACGTCCGCGGGTTGGGACTGAACTACTCGCACGTCGTTGATGCGCTATTCGCTCTGTGCCGCGATGGAGCCATTTCGGCCGAGTTCCGGCTGGAAGAGCCAGGACTGACGGGCATCGTGCCAACAACAGCTCAACGGACCGGCAGGCCGGAGTCGGATTTGTGACTGTCAGCGACAATGCCGAGCAACCCTTGATCGTGCCATCCGCGGCCGGCGCAAGCAGACGCGCACGCGAGGGAGGAACATTATCAGGGGGGCAATGCCGATCCCTGGCTTGGGGCGAGTGCGCATTCGACGCCCCAGAACGGTCGCGGGCAATCGCCCGCGGTAAGCCGTTCCGGGCAGCAAGACGGCTGCGACGCGATCAGCTTGACCCGGTACAGCTGCACTGGAACGTGGCCAAGTCGGTTAGATCGACATCGTCGTCGCCATCGAGATCGCAGGGCGTGCAATCATACGGGGGCGGGTCGGACGGGATGCCGCCGGCTGGACCACTGTAGCACGCTGCGAACGTATCGTAGTCATCCTCGTCGACGTCGCCGTCCTGGTCGAAGTCGGCCGGCCCGGCGGGCGTGATGGCCGCGACGTCAAAACTGACGTTGTCAACGTTGACCATCGACCACTCGCGGGCCGTATCGTTAAACATGTGCACGCGGAACACTACGTATTGGAGTCCGCCTACCTCGATCGAGCCGCTCCCGGTCAGCGGATAGAAGTCCACCATGTCGTTGCCCGTGTAGGTTCCGTCTATGTCGGCCACAGTTGTGTAATTGTCGCAAGCATCCATGTTGTCTGGCAGCGACCCGTCATTGTTCCAGCCGATCTCCCAGATCTGGTGGACGTTGTCGGGGAGCTGGCTGCCGTCGTCGTGATGGCAGTGAAGCTGCACGTACGCTGAAAGCGACCAATCCACGCGAACGCTGGCCGGATCGTAATCCGCGACCTCGAGGATCTGGCCGAGCCGGAAGTTCATCCCCAGCCAACTGGTCACCTTCCCGCCGAAGTGATCCCCAAAGGGGGTGCGGGGTCCGTAGAGATTCGTGTTGTCCAGCGGCGGATCGTCCGGACCCTCCCCGCCCAGCAGCGTGACGTGCCAGCCGTTGAGCGAGCCCCCGGCGTCCTCGAAGCTGGGATTGACCACGAATGGCGAAGACGAATCAGGAAACGCCTTGTCGAAGTCACGGAAGGCATACCACGCCTGCTTGGGATTCAAATCCACGTCCATCAAACCGTACGTCAGATCCGTCCCGTCGTTGACGATCAGGTACTTGGCGTAGAACACGTAGTCATACGCCGGCTGCTTCAGTCCATTCAGAACCGCCGTGACGTTGTTGGCTTGCTGTTGCTGAGACATCGGCGGCGTCGCGTAGCCCCATTCCGTGATCCAGATTCTCTTGTGCGCGTCCCCGTTGGCCACCATCGTCGCATAGGTGTCTGCCACCGCCTCCCAATTCAACGGATCCCCATACGGATGCACCGAGATCGCGTCGAAGTACTCCCCGCCTCCGTGCGCGGCAATATAGTCGTACATGCCCTGCACGTACGGAGGCGGATATCCGTCCAAACCGGCTGCCGACAAAACGCACGTGGCATCGCCCGCCTTCATCGCCTGATACCAGCGTCCCAGCCACAACGTGAACAGGTCGTACTGATCCCCGTTCGCACAGCCCTCGTTGATCCAACCGCACCCGCTCGGCTCGTTCCAAAACTGGTAGTACTTGACCCGACCGGCATAGCGGGCGGCCAGTTGCGTGTGGAAGCTCTGGAATTCATCGACGTACTCCTCGGCCGGCGGGGTGCGGTGCGAGGGCAGAGCGGGATAGAGCTTTGCCCACTCCGGCGTGGTGCCGGCAAAGGCGAACATCTCCAGGCCGTGCGCCTCGGCGGTATCGACCTGATAGTCCGCGTAAGACCAATCGATCTGCCCGGGGGACGGCTCCATCGCAGCCCATGGAAAGTCGATCCACACGCTCGTGCCGCCCATTTCGACGATCTTGTCCATGCACTCCGAGTCGTACGAGAGCGGCCGGGTCGGCTCGAACCATTTCGAGAGAAAGTGACCCGAGCCGAATATGTACGGCCTGGGTTCGGCTCGAACGCCACAGGGCGCCCAAACCGCGCCCATAGCTGAGGCTGCCATGAACGCTACGATACGGTCACGCAACATACCTGCCCTCCTGCCACACTCCGGACAAGCTGCTCGGTGACTTATCCCATCTCATTATACGGATCGAGCGCCCTTTCCTGAGTGTCCGGTGCCGAGCGGCCTGGAGGTCCATGCGCACCGCCCCTGTGAACTCAGATCTGCAAGGTAAGACCTCGGCTCGCCACGGAGTTTCCTAGCCCGGATTCTGCATGTCTTGCCGCCGCAGTTGTCTCAGAAGGCGAACCGAGGTCCACTTCGCCCACACCTAGCCTGGCGTCGATGCCCGAGACGTGAGCCATCGGCTCCGTGAGCTAACGCTGCTCCAGTTCGCGGGTGATTCGTCCGGTCTCGCCGTCGGCCACCAGCGGCAGCATGATCTCAACGAACCTCCTGGCACGGCGATAGGATTCGGCGGCCTTGAAGTCACGGGGGTTCCACAGGTAGTCGGCCGCGGTGGCCAGATAAGCCAGAGCACCAGGATCAAAACCCCCGGAAAGCTCGTTGTAGCCGCGGTCCAGTCCGGTGTTGAGATGGACCCCCTCAAACAAGCGATTCAGGCCCTTCGGCAACAGCTCTGCCCGAAACACGCGCTGATTCGGCAAGCCCGCCACCTTGCGCGAGAAAGAGTGCTCCATGTCGGGCACGACGCGGTTGACCCAGAGGAACGGCCGCCGGCCCGCGATCTTGGTCCACCGCTTGACCTGCCTGGCCTTGAGCGGCTTGGTGATGAGCGTGTGCATACCCGTCCATAACGGCCAGACCTTCGCGGACACCTGGGAAAGGGTCTCGCGCATCTCCGGCGTGGCCATTCCGCGGTAGGACTCCTTGCCTGTTGACGGCGGGCAATAGAGAACGTACGCATCGGGATACGTTGCTTCCAGCGTTCGGACCGCGAGGTTGAGGACCTCTGCGATCGGCACGTCCCTGGAGCCTGGCCAATCGTTGTAGTCCACCTCGATCCCGTGGGCGCCTTGGGCCATGATCCATAGCAGGTACTTGGCGTACGCAGCCCTATCACGCGCAGAAGCCAAATCGTAGGCGCCGCTTTTCTCGCCCGTTACCTCGTCGCGTCCGCTCCGGAAGGGGCAGAAATACACGATGGATTCCAGCGTGCCGGCTCGGCGGAGCTTTGGGCATAGGGTCCTTATGTTTTCGCTGAAGTTCCCGCCCGGATTCTTGGAGTTGTGGCCGTGGTACTGCAGACCGATCTGACTGAACTTGTAGAGCGGAAGCCAAGCGGCAAATCGAGCGACGAGGTCGGGCGGATTGGCCGCAGCACTGGTCTTGGCCAGACGGCAGGCGATTTCTGGAAAGTCCAGAATCTCACCTGCGGGCAGCATCAGGTTGCCCGCATCATCGACTTCCAGCAGTTGGCTTAGGGAAACCATGCCATAGAACAGGCCTAGGTCGTGTGCGGCCTTCAGGTTGACGATCGGCGTACCTGCGGGCGTTCTCTCGGACGCAAGGTAGTAAGCCTGTTTGATGCGTTCCGGCTCGAGCGTTCCTCTAATGTCGTGGCTCTTGATGAGTTCGGCCACGACGCCATCACTGCACCGTGTCACGACGATCTGCGGCGGCGCTGAATTGCCTTCCGCAACATCGTGCCCGAGATGCTCAAGCCGACGCTTCAGGAGTTCCGCGCCTTCTGCAACTGCACCGACCGCCTCAGCCCGAACGGCGATGCTCAAGGGCGCATCTTTCGCAACGAGCACGAGAGCGTCGCCCGTCATCTTCTCGACTCGTGGGCGCGGGATGATAAGGGGGCCCCGCATGGTAGAGCACCCCGCCAGCGTCAGCGAAGCGATGCTCGTCGGCATGAGATAACGTGTCATGCTGGCTGACCTACTTTGTGTAAATGGTACCACGTGCTATGTGCGTCGAACAGACGCGTGTACTCCGCCCGACGGTGCGACTATTGCGACAGAAGACTCGATCTGGATGCGCAAATAGAAGCCCCGGGTGAGCAGCGAGTCCGTCATGACCCCTTGTCTCGGATCAGGTAAATCGGGGTGAACTCGATGCGAGTGCGCGCGTTGACGTCGAGCTGATTACCCATCATGTCGAAAGCCCGCATCGACTTGGGATCGAACTCGCGCACCCGGCTCAGTGGAACGGACCTGTCGGACCAAAGCACGACGATCGGATCTGCGTGCTTTTCGAAACGAGCGATCCACAGCGTCGCACCGTCCACCGTTCGATCCTCGAGGCCCCGGCCTTGGGCGCCCTCAAGGAAAAGGACAGCGGCCGCATGCGCGCCGAAGGTCGCGTGGGGG
>CAYGAN010000060.1:0-22767 GCA_964347585.1 uncultured Planctomycetales bacterium
CGCAACCGTATGCGCCGGCTTGAGGCGCCGGACGTGAGCAACATCCTCACGACCGGGGGCACGATCCTCGGCACAAGCAACAAGGCCAACCCGGCTCGGTTTCGGGTCGGAACCGATCCCGCGGGCGGGCCGATCTTCGAAGACGTGACCGAGCGAGTAATTGCGCACGTCAAGGCCCGCAGGCTCGAGGTGATCGTCTGCATCGGCGGGGACGGGACGATGAGTGGGGCCGCCGAACTGATCGATCGCGGCGTGCAGTGCGTCGGCGTGCCCAAGACCATTGACAATGACCTGCTGCACACGGAGGTCACGTTCGGCTTCCAGACGGCGGTCCAGACGGCCACCGAAGCGCTCGACCGGATCCACACGACGGCGGCTTCGCATCACCGCGTCATGATTGTCGAGACCATGGGCCGCAACGCCGGGTGGCTCGCGCTACACGCCGGCGTAGCAAGCGGCTCAGACGTGATCCTGATCCCCGAGATCCCGTTTCAGCTCGAAAAGGTCTGCGACTGCTGCCTCGCGCGCAGCCGGCACGGCAAGGCGTTCACCATCGTCGCCGTTAGCGAAGGCGCCAAGCCCGTCGGGGGGCAGGTGGTCGTCGATCGTGTGGTGCGAGACTCCCCGGATCCGATTCGCTTGGGCGGCGTCAGCGAAGTGCTCGCCGAACAGATCTCCCAGCGGACCAAGCTCGAAACGCGCGCTACGATCCTCGGCCACGTGCAACGCGGGGGCATGCCTTGCTCGTACGACCGCGTCCTGGCCACGCGATTCGGCCACGCGGTTGTGGAACTGATTACGGACGGCAAGCTCGGCGAATTGGTCGTCATGCAGGACGGCCGGCTACGGAGCGTGCCGATCACGGCGGTGGCCGAGAAGCAGCGATTGGTGCCGCCGGATCACCCACTGATCACAGCAGCGCGCGCGATCGGCACGTGCTTTGGCGATTGAATGGGCGCGCAAGAACCCAGCAAGCTCAGCGTCCGTTGCCCCAACGGCCACGAGCTGCGCGCCGCGCCCGCACACCTGGGCCAGCAGCTCTCGTGCCCGATCTGCAATGCCGTCTTCGTGGCGACCGTGCCGGGCACCGGGCCTGCGGTTCCGACGCTCGGCTACGCAGGCGTGCCGCCACCAGAACGGCTGCGCTGGCTCGCGCCGGTTCGCAAGCCGGCCTATGTCTCGGCATTGATCGGTGCGTGGCTGGTAGCCACCGGTGTCGGCCTCGTCGGCATGTTGCTGGAGCTGGCCCTGCCACCTCCACGCTCGGACGCGATCAGCGAATTACTGCATCCAGCGTTTCTGACCTACTGCGCAGGCGGGGTTGTGATGGTGGTGGCGATCGTGCTCCAGTTGATGCGGATTCACCGGATCCACGCGGACGCGCATCGCCGCGGGGGCTACAGCCGGGTCTCGCCAGGCATGGCGCTTGGTCTGTCGTTCATCCCTCTCTTCAACTATGTCTGGACGGCATGGACGATGGTCAAGCTGGCCGGTTTTGCGACGAGGCCCGGTCCGACGACAGTGTCCCAAGAGACTTCGATCTCCTCGCTCAGGAAGCTAATCTGGCGGGCATTGGGGATCTGGCTTGTCAGTTGCGCGCTCTTTCTGGCTGGCCTCATGATCGAGCTGCCCGCAGAGATGGCGGCCGGCTGGACCGGGACGGCACCCACTCCGCCGCTGGCTAACGCGCTGTACGCGTGCGCGAGCATCATCGGCCTGCCCGCCGTGATTCTGTATTGCTTGGCGGTCTATCGCCTGACGAACGTACTGTACGAGCGCCTCACGCCGAGTAGCGCCGGGGCGCTCGGAGGCAGCGGTGCAGCCGGCTGAGCTGCGGCGGCAATATCCGCCACGCCAGAACGTTTAGCTGCATGGCCGAGATTGGCCGGTGCAACGCGCGCCGAGTCCTACTGCCGGCCTGCGTCAAGCGTGCCTGCGACAAGTAGTTGGAGGAGTTTGACATGAGATCCTTTGTGCCAATGTTAACGGCGACTGTGCTTATTGGTGCCACGTCGATCGGCTGGGGCGCCCCAGCTGGTACGACAGCCAGCGATCCGCCGGCAAACCCGAAGCAGTTGCTGCAACGAGCCTTTGGCGCACTCGACGCCGACGGCAACGGCGTAATCGAGAAGGACGAGTTCGCCCGTGAGGCCGGCAAGGTCGGCCGAGGTTTCCTCGAGGGCGCCGGCAAGCACTGGCGAGGCGGAGAAAGGGCCCGTACTGCTGAGCGGCCCGGGCGGCGCGCCGAAGCCCCACGGCGCGGGTGGATACCGAGATGGTGCCCGCGTGGTTGGTCCTGCTGGGGACCCTGCGCCCAACGCGAATGGTCCGGCCCGCCGGGGAAGATGCGCGGATTTCGCGGCCCGGCCCCAGGCGCGCCAGGTCTTGGCGGCAGAGGCGGGGCTTTCGCCAGGCCCTTGCCACCGCACATTCGAGAGCTCATCGAGCACAGGGTGCGCGAGATCGTCCGAGATGAGCTTCGGCGCCTGAAGGAGCACTTCGCGGCACGTGGAAAACACCCGCCGGCACCCGCGTTTCGACCTCCGGGCAAAGGTCTCGGACCCGGGCCGCACGCCGGCAAGCTCGCGCCCAAGCGCCAGCCGGAGCGAGCAGCGGAACCCCGCAAAACGCGACCTGGAAAACCGCAACCCGGAAAGCCCGCCAAGCCACGCCCTGCCAAGCCGCCAGCACCTCCGGCCGGGCTGAACGCGCTCGATCTGAATAGGGACGGCGTGATTGACGCCAGGGAGATGAGGCTGGCGTCTGAAACGCTCAAGCGGCTGGACAAGAACGCCGACGGCAAGGTGACGCGCGACGAGCTTCGCGGCTCCCGCCGGCCCGCCAAGCCGGGCTCGAAGCCGCCCGCCCGCGCGCCGGGCCAGGGGCCGAAGAAGCCGTGCGGGCCTCAGCCGAAGAAGAAAGGCCCAGCTTAGGAACATAGCGGCGCGACCGGGGCTATGATGCCCTGATCGCAAGAGTCGTTTGCTACAGCGGCGGCCCCTGTCGATCCGGGCCGCCGTTTCTATTGTGTAGCCCCAGGCGTGCGCACGACCCTCTGCTCCCTGAAGGCGGTCACCTGGCCTACCTCGTTTCGACGTGGGGGTACACGATGCAATCGCGCCCTCCACATCTAGAGACGCGGGCCGCCCAGCCGAAAGAGGATGGACGCCACTGAGGGGGAACATCATAATGACGGCTGAAACGTGCAGCGCTGGGGGCTCAGTGCGTGCGATCTCTCAGATCGTCGCCGGTTGCCGGATGCACCGTCTCGGACGCGACGAGATAACCACTGTGAATCCTGAAAGTGACCGGAATCCGGGGCAGAGCAAGGACCCACGGCGGGCCGATGACGACTTGTTCCCGCCAGCGGGCCGTTCGGCGCCATCACAGGACGCCCGCCATAAGGCCAACGGCCTTCCCATCTGGCCGGACCAACACGATCAAGGCAGGCACGTACTGACACCGGGCACGTCTGGGAAGCGACGATTCCTCAGAGCGCTCGTCTTCGGCGGCCTCGCTGCTGCCGTCGGCGCGGTGGGGTACTGCGCTGTCATCGCGCTCACGGAGGCTGAGTTTGGTCTTGTGGCCCTGGTGCTGGGTCTCCTGGTCGGGCTGGCCGTCCGTTGGGGAAGCCGCCGCCGAGGCGGCTGGGCTTACCAGGGGCTTGCGATGTTTCTGACCTATCTGGCCATTGGCACCGCGTACATACCCTTCGGACTGGCTGAACTGCCCGAAGAGCCGGGGCCGGACGCGCAAAACGGGTCCGTCCAGCCGGCCACGAGCGCCCCGGCGACAGGAGACCGGTCCGAAAGCCGGCCTTCCGGCGCCGAAGACGACACACCGGTGTGGTCTGAGATGACCGCCGGCGAGAAGATCGGGACGATCGTTGTGACCGTCGTCGTCTGCTTCGTCATGGCGATGATCATGCCGATAGCCGCCAACAATCTCATAGGCTGGATCATTGTTGGCATTGCACTGTATGAGGCCTGGCGCATCAACAAACGGCCCGCACTCGACATCGCAGAGCCGCACGCCTCTTCCGATCAGGCCGCCCAAACGGACCATACCTCGGTGTAGGCACCGTCGGTATCTCCGATAGTCGGCTTGCCTCAGGCAGTGCCAACTGCTGGCCTGGTCCTTCCTTCTACGCTGTCGTGTGGCCCGCCTCGTTCCGAGGTGGGGAACTCGATGGAATCGCGCCCCCGCGTCTCAAGACGGGCACCACCCACCCATTAAGCAATAGCGGGCATGGCGAAACGAGACCCGCGACATCACCGTGAAGAGCTGGAGTAGGTACCGGGGGCAAGACAAGCTCAAGCAACATGCTGCCTGACCGGCGTAACGACCGGAGAGTGTCTGACCGAGAACGACACGAGCGCGGCTCTGGGACCTGAGTATCGCCCCGCCCGCGTTGACCTGTGCTATCGGGATGATTACACTGCGGTGGTAAGGGCGTCATGTCTTGCAGGTTCTTGCACAGATGGCTAACAAGGAAGTCTCCGCCGTTTTCGATCAGATCGCCGACCTCCTGGAGATCCAAGGTGGCGATCCGTTCCGGATCAGCTCGTATCGGCGCGTGGCCCGGACGGTGAAGGACCTGACGGAGGACGTGGCCGCCATCGCGCGCGAGCAGCGCCTCCAGAGCGTGCCGGGCATCGGCAAGGGCACATCTGAGAAGATCCAGCAATACCTTTCGACCGGCAAGATCGAGCTGCATCAAGAGCTGCTCTCAAAGGTGCCCGCAGGCTTGCCGCCTCTGCTGGCCATCCCGAGCCTGGGGCCTAAGAAGGTCGCGCTCGCCTGGAAGAAGCTGGGCGTAACAGGCCTGGACGAGCTAAAGGCCACGATCGAATCGGGCAAGCTGGCCGAGCTTCCCGGCATGGGCGCCCAGAGTGTCAAGAAGATCGCCGAGGGTATCGCATTCCTGGAGCGCTCCAGCGGGCGAACGCCCCTCGGCATCGCCTTACCGGTGGCCCAAGAGATCTGTGACGTGCTCAAAGCGCGCAAGGGGGTCAAGCAGGTCGAGGCCGCCGGTTCTCTTCGCCGCGGGCGCGAGACCATCGGCGACGTGGACATCCTGGCCAGCAGCCCGGCCGGCAAGAAGATCGTGGAAACCTTTAGCGGGCTGCCGCAGGTCGCGCGCGTGCTTGCCTCCGGCTCGACCAAGGGCTCGGTTGTGGTCAACACCGCCGACGGCGGCGAGCTTCAGGTCGATCTACGCGTGGTACCGGCCAATTCATTCGGGGCAGCCCTTCAGTACTTCACCGGCTCGAAGGAGCACAACGTCCGGCTACGCGAGCTGGCCGTCAGAAAGAAATGGAAGCTCAGCGAGTACGGACTATTCAGCGGCGCCAAGCAGATCGCCGGCAGGACGGAGAAGGGCATCTACGAGAAGCTCGGCCTGGGGTACATCCCGCCGGAGCTGCGGGAAGACCGCGGCGAGGTCGAGGCGGGCAAGCGTCTGCCTCACCTGCTCGAGCTGAGCGACGTCCGCGGCGACCTGCACGTGCACACGATCGCCAGCGACGGGCACAACACCATCGAGGAGATGGCTGCCGCCGCACGCGAGCAAGGTGACGAGTATCTCGGCATCTGTGATCACTCCCGGAGCAGCGCGATCGCCAACGGGTTATCGCCCGAGCGCATGCTTGAACACATCGAGTTCATTCGCGCCGCGGCGAAAAAGATCAAAGACCTCGCCGTGCTCGTCGGGTGCGAGTGCGACGTCCTCGCGGGTGGGAAGCTGGACTATGCGGATGAGATTCTGAGCCAATGTGAGATCGTCACCGCAAGCATCCATTCGGGGCTCGGCCAGGACCGCGCGACGGTGACCCGGCGTACGATCGCCGCGATGGAGAACCCCTACGTGAACATCATCGGTCATCCCACCGGCCGGCTGATCGGCAAGCGCGAGGCGATGGACTTGGACGTCGAGGCGGTGATCAAAGCCGCTGTCGAAACGAACACCGCACTGGAACTGAACGCCGCCTGGCAGCGGCTGGATCTGAAAGACACGCACGTTCGTCAGGCGATCGAGGCCGGCGCGATGATCGCGATAAACACGGATGCGCACTCGGTCCACGAGTTGGGCGGGATGCGTTACTATGGCGTGCAGACGGCCCGTCGCGGCTGGGCGGAAAAGCAGCACATTCTCAACACGCGGCCCCTGGCTGAGCTTCGCAGGTTCCTCCGGGCCAAGCGAGGCGCATGATGATGCGTCGCCCAAGTGCGCGGGGCTGATGAAACGAGAGGCAGCAACGTCAAACGCATAGCAGGGTCAGGAGAACACAAGGATGACCATGCAAGAAAACCTGATGACCGGGATGAAGGCGGCCATGAAGGCCGGCGACAAGCAACGCGTCAGTACCATTCGCATGCTTCTGGCGGAGCTTAAGAACGAGCAAGTCTCGTCGGGCAAGCAGGCGGACGAGCTAACCGTTGTCAAACGATACGCCAAGAAGCTGGCCAAAGCGATCGAGGAATACGAGCGGCTGCAAATCGCCGACAGAGTCGCTGAGCTTCGCGCGGAGTCGGCGATCGTCGAGGAATTCCTCCCGCAGGGCATGTCGGACGACGAGTTGGCCCGGTTGATCGACAAGATTCTTGCAGAGCACAACATCTCCTCGCCCAAGCAGATCGGCCAGGCCATGGGCATTCTCATGAAGGAGCACCGCGACCGGGTGGACGGTGCCAAGGCGCAGCAGATCCTCAAATCCAAACTGGCTGAATAACCTATCGCCGCACTACGCGCGCGAACGCTCACCTGCCAGGTGTGCTTAAGTCAGCAGCTGCGTCCAGAGAATGTTCTTTGCGTTGAATAGCGCATGGACGAGGATCGCCGGGACCAGTGAACCAGTCTTCTCGTAAAGGAATCCCATCGCGGCGCCCAGCGCCGCAAGGGCAAGCACGGCATCCGGCTGCCAGTGAATTGCACCGAAGATCAATCCCGTACCTGCTATTGCCAGCCACCGGCTGCGTAGTAGCTTCTTGAGGCCGGTCTGGATCAGTCCGCGGAAGAACAGTTCTTCAGCCACCGGCGCGACAATAACCGCGCCGGCGATCAAGAGCCACTCCGGCCACCCCGTCAGCCACTCCAGGGACTTCAGGACAGGATGCTTTGGAAGTTCGTACGCCGGCCGGAGCAGGCGAATCACCCACGTGGACCCGTACGCGAGGCCCATGCAGATCGGAAAGATCGGCACGTAGCAAATGATCGCCACGGGTATGTCGCGCAGCGGCGAACGCCGCGTCAGACCGAACGTTCGCCAGCCCCCTCGGAACGCCACCGATCCAACCAACAGGCACGCTGCGCCCCCGCCGATCTGAGCCACGTCGTTGGAAAGCGACCCGATGAGCTGCTGTCGCTGGTCGTCCGGTCCTGCGAGTGCAAGCAGGCCGTTGAGCACGGACTCGGCCATACCGAAGCACAGCGCCCACGCGCTGACGCACAGGAGCACGTCCGCGGCGTCCAGGCTGTTGGGGCGAAGCGGCGCTCCGCGAAGCGGATCGCGCCGACCGCGCGCCAGCCAGACTACGACTGCCACAGCGCACCCCAACCCACCGATAACCATGAGTATGACATCGACGACGAACAGCGTCTCGCTCATTTGCAGGGCTGATCCGCTCGGACTCGTTGAAACTGGGCCAAGCTGGCCATAGACTCAGTTGGCCATTCCTGGAGACGTGATGGGCACTATATTGGACGAGATCATTGCCACCAAGCGAAAAGAGGTTACTGAGCTTCGACGTCGCCGACCGGACGAGCAGCTCCGGGCAGCTGCAAGCCAGACACCCCGGCCGCGAAACTTCTACGCCGCGATCGCCGCCGAGCCCAAGCACGGCGTCCATCTCATTGCGGAGATCAAGAAGGCGTCTCCCAGCGCCGGGGTCATCCGCGCGGACTTCGACCCCGTTCAGATCGCGAAGGTCTATCACACCTGCGGTGCGGCGGCACTCAGTGTGCTCACCGACGAGACCTATTTCCAGGGGCGTCTCGAATACATCGAGCAAGTCAAGCAGGCCGTCCCGCTCCCCGTTCTTCGCAAGGACTTCCTGATCGATCCGTATCAGTTGTACGAGTCGCGGCTCGCTGGCGCCGACGCGGTGCTCCTGATCGCCGAGGCACTCACGCCTCAGCAGCTTCTGGACATGTTGATACTGGCCAACGAGCTGGCCCTGACGTCGTTGATCGAGGTGCACGAAGCCGACGTGCTGATGCAGGTCAGATCGGTCGTCGGTTTTCCGCACCAACGGTACAGCCTGCTGGGCATCAACAATCGGAACCTGCGCACCCAGCAGACCGACGTAGGCACGACGGCCCGGCTAGCGGACCTGGTGGACGACGATACGATTCTTGTCTCCGAAAGCGGGGTGAGAACCCGCGAGGACGTGCTTCGTTTGCAGCGGGCCGGCGCCAGGGCCATCCTGATCGGCGAGACCCTGATGCGCTCCGACGACATTCCCGCCAAGATCGCCGCTCTATTCGGCCCCGAATCCGGCACCGGTTAGCTGCCCCAACGCCGGTTCCCTCGGCCAGCGCCGCCGGCGCCATGAGAATCAGACGAAGTTATCCAGTGTTGCCTTGAGGTCCTTCTTGCTGCGCACGCCCACGATCTTCTCTTTCGCCTCTCCGCCCTGGAACAGTATAAGTGTCGGGACGGCGCTGATCTGGAACCTGGCCGGCGTGCTGTGGTTCGAGTCGATGTCTACTGTTCCGACCTTGACCTTTCCGGCATATTCGTCGGCGAGTTCATCGATCACCGGGGCAAGCGCCTTGCAGGGCCCGCACCATTCCGCTCCGAAATCAACGAGTACCGGTTGCTCCGATTGAATGACCTCTTCTTCAAAGTTTGCGTCGGTCAACGTCACGGTATTGGCTCCTGCCATCGGTTAGCCTCCTTGGCTGTTGAGTGTCGGCTTGCCTATTGACGCAGGAATTCTAGGTTCGCCGCTAGCAGGGGTCAACGCGACGAGGGAACCGGCTGAAGCACCCAGCGATCAGCCTGGCTGGCGGCGCACCAGCGGAATCCAGACCGTCATCTGCGACGGTCCGCGGTTCGCCCACGCGTAGTAGGGAATGGCCAGCAGGCTGACCTTTCGGCTGGGACCGGCAGGTGCCTCGGCCAGCGGACGGTACAATGGCCCGCCCTCCCAGGCATCACCCCAGCAGAGCCCGGGGCCGGCCAGCACGGTTACGCCCCCGAGCAGGTCCGACTCGAAGTGGGCTGTCAAGTCTGGCTGACCGCTCCGACCATTGATCGGCAGGGCCACGTCCAGCACGCCCACGTCGGGATTATCGACGCTCTCCAGGCAGTACACCAACGGACCGCGAGTTACTGCAACGCAGCCACGATTATCACGCACACGCGGATCGCACGCTCGTGCGACCGCCGGCATAGCCATTTCCAGAACCACCTCATCGCCCGGCGACCAGGTCCTGTCGATCTTGTGGTAGCTGCCCGGCCGGGGCATCTCGGCGGCTTTCTTGCCATTCACGCGAATGGATGCTTGCCGGCACCAGCCGGGGATGCGCAGGAACAAGCCGAATTGCGTCGGCGAGGACGGTGTCACGACAAGGCTGACGGTGCCATCCCACGGGTATCGCGTCTGCTGGGCGAGCGAGACTCTGCGCCCGTCCTCCAGCCGCCAATCCAGCGTGCAGGTATCGTACAGGTGGACCCATACCCCCTCCGGGCTCGTGCTGAAGACGTACCCGGGCAGCGAGGCCAACATGCGCACCATGTTCGTCGGGCAGCACGTGCATCCGTGCCAAGCCTGGCGCTTGGCCCCGCCGGCAGAGGCGAGCGGGTTCACGTAGAAGTACTCCGTGCCCGTCAGTGACACGCCCGCCAGCACGCCGTTGTACAGCGCCGTCTCCATCAGGTCGGCGAACTTCGCTTCGCCGGTAATGCCCAACATCCGCCAGTTCCAGAACACGTTGCCGATCGCAGCACACGTCTCGGCGTAGGACTGCATGTTCGGCAACTCGAAGGGCGCGCCGAATGCCTCCCCCGCGTGGCGGGCGCCGATCCCGCCGGTGACGTAGATCTTTCCCTCGGCCATATCCTGCCACAGTCGTCGGCACGCGTGCCAGTATTCGGCCTTTCCGGTCTCCGCATAATAGTCGGCCCCGCCACAGCACATGTACGCGGCGCGAACCGCATGACCGTCAATCTGGTCGCGCGACGGGAAGCGCAACTGTTCCAGTAGAAAGCCCGCCAGCTCCAGACACCGCCCCTGGCCCGTAGTGCGGTACAACTCGACCAGGGCCATTTCGATCTCCGGATGGCCGGCTGCGCCGTGCTTCTTGTCCGGTCCGAAGATGGCGGCCAGATAGTCGGCGCAACGCCTCGCCCCGTCCAGGAGCCGCTTGTTGCCTGTGGCCCGGTAGTACGCCACCGCTGCCTGAAAGAGGTGCCCGGCGCAGTAAAGCTCGTGGTCGCTGGCCAGTTTCGTAAAACGCTTGTCCGCCCGCTCATCGACGTAGTAGGTGTTCAGATACCCGTCTTCGCACTGGGCGGCCAGAACGTCGTCAATGATCGTCTCGAGCTTGGCCCGCAACTGTGCGTCATCCGTCGAGTGCAGCACGAATGCCGCTCCTTCCATCCACTTGTACAAGTCCGAGTCGGTAAAGAGCGGCCCACGTCGTTCGACCTTCTTACGGCCGGCGAGGCGGCGGAAGTTATCGACCACCCCGTGTTGCTCGAGCAGATCCAACAGGACGGGCAGGCCCCTTGTTCGGTTTGCCTCCATTCGGGGCTGCCAGAAGCCGTTGCCCATCCGCACCGCCCGCACCGGGACATCGTCAAGCTTGCAGAAGCGACTCCCTCGCGTGTGAATCACTCCCGCCTCCTGCCATGCGACCGATTGAGTCCGGCTGCCGCCCACAGACATCTCTGCTCCTCTCGAACGCCCCGCATTCGTGCCAGCCGCAGCATGCAACTCGCGATTCGTGAAGATCAAGATCGTCGGAATCAGCACCGACAAGAGCAACCCGCCTGGCTGAGCGTGGCGCACGGGTCCCTCCTTTCCGCCTTCTGCACGAGTCTGCGCCCCCGTCAGATCACTTCTCTGAAGGCTCTGGGGCTTGCGGTCGCAGAGGCGCCCTGCAACGGGGACAGAAGTCGCGGCCCGCGCCGGCACGCGTCTGGTAATACAGCCGGCCGCAGTGTGGACATCGTTTGGCCTGGTGACCGGTGGGCTGTCGGCACCTCGGGCACGTATAGCCGCGACCTTTATTGCGCTTCAGGTCGGCCGTCGCCTGCCTGTACGGAAGGACCCGTTCCCCGTCACAGCGCTCGCAGAGGATCCTCACCTGCTTCGGCAGTTGGCCGCGCTCCTCAAGGCCCACGTACCGCCATGCTGCCGCCAGCACGACCATCAAGACGATAACGGCTCCACCGTAAAGGTACACTCGCGACGACATCAACTGCCCCAGCCTTGCACCGTCGCGACTTGCGGATCAGTGTATCTGGTGATCACGATTCCATAGCCTCTGTTTGCGTGTGCCAAATGGCTCGGGCCCGGGCGGGCTGAGCCAGATCAGGTCGTCCTGGACCTGGGGATCGACGTGCGTATCCGCCCAAAGCACGTTGACCTTGCCCAAGTGCCGTGGGCTGGGGTATTGGTCCCATTGGGTCGGGTCAAGCGCAAAGTCCCATATGCCCTCGATCGTCCCGTCGGCCATCGCCAGACACTCGGCCGGAACCGCGACCTCTGTAGCGCGCGCGGGCCCGCTCGGCTTGCCGGCCTGGTTCGTGTACCCCCCCAAGCCCAGTTGACACCCCGTCGGGTCCGAGAGCAGGAAACTCCAGCCCCAGTCGTTGTATCCGTAACTGAAGTCCACGTCGCTGAGTAGGTGAACGTCCGGGTCCCACTTCAGTTCCTCCTCGGTGGCTGGACACCAGAAGATCTCCGTGCTGTTACCGGCCAGCTGGCTGAGTACGATGGGGAACGTGGCCGGCCCCTCGCCAGGCCACTCGGGCGGGTCAGCGTAGATGTGGTGGCCGGGATAGAAGTCTTCCTCCAGGACGTAGGTAGCCATGGCCTGGCCGCTGCTTCGCAGGTGCGTTCGGCACAGCAGAGCGACGGCCTGTTTGCGTGCGTGCCCCAGAGCCGGAAGAAGGATGCTGACGAGCAGTCCGATGATGGCGATTACCACCAACAACTCGATCAGTGTGAACGCATTGCTTCTGTAGCCGCGTGCCATCAGCGATCTCGCCCGCGTCTCCGGGTGCTTCGGCGAGCCCTAAGCATCAAGCATGCGGGTTCTGGCGGCCAATTTCAACCGCCGCCAGCGCGCCGACGCCGCCGGGGCCCTCGCCCTCACAGAAGTCTCGCCAGCGAACAGCTGGAGCGTGCCTGCCGCGCGGCCTTTGTCTCGTCATGGGGATTCGAAACGTGGTGCAAGAGGGGCCCGGACGGCACTCTGCGCCGCCCGCAGACGGACGGGCCTGCCGGTGCGATCATCCGACGTTGCCCAGCCTACCCAGTCCGCGCCGGTTGGTCCAGACTGTGGGGCTGGCAGGCCCGGGCGTTAGCCCCGTCGCTGCGGCGAAAAGCCTAATCGCCTGCCCAGATGACCCGCTGGCGCCGATGTGCCGTAGTTCGCGGTCCTGACGATCCGATCGACTCGATCAACTGCCTTGGGCGGGCCGGGTATAACGCTCTCCTGGCAAGTTGCAGGGCCTCAGACAGGCAGTTCTCTGAGGCCGCCAATGGACGCCAAGCTGGTGTCCTCTGCCGCTCGCCCCGGGCGGCCTGTTAATCGTGGAAAAGTCCTGATTCATATGAAAATTCTTAGGACGACCTGCCAAACGGAAGGTTTCTGATATTGCTTACGTTGCGCGCCAAGTGACGAGCGTAAGTGTACCTTGAGGGGGTGTTGGAGCCCGGATGTCGGCGGAATCAACTTGCCTATGTGGATTCTTGGTGTATTAAGATTGTTGCGGCCGAAGGGTACGCTTTCGTCTGGCACCGACCCTCGGTCCTGGCAACTCCGGCAGGGACGCTACACAACTCTAGGAGCAGAGAGGTCTCGCAGTAATGCGAGGGGTCTCTGCGAGGTGAACACATAGCCCGGGTTGTGGGCGAGCCCGAATGACCAGGAAGGGGCAGGTGCAGGAACCTCAGAAGGGGTGTCCAGCCCGTACGCGGGGTGGGCGAAGTTGGCCGCTGAGTGATACTCTGAGGCGCGGACAGCCGAGAGGGTTCGCCCGATCGGCTGCCAAGCGCGTGAGAGGAGGCTCGGCGAGATCCGGGTCAAGGCGGCCGGCGACAGACCCCTAGAGAGGCAGAAACCCAAGGGAGCAACGGGCAGCCGTGTGGGTTAATCGCCTATGCGGCGCGCAACGGACTCTCGAAGGGGTTAAAGCCCAGAAGCCGAGCGTTTCGGCGAGCCGGTGGGTTCGCTCATCGGGACTTTCCGAAAGGTAACGGCATGTGGGTCCGCGAACGGTGGAAACGCTGGACGCACCCTCCGAGAGGGGAAAGCTCCGAAGGGTGAATCCCGTGAGCGCCGCCGGGATGAAACAAGCTCGGCAGGGGCTCGGAGGGAGTAAGCCGTCAAGAGGGTAGCCAAACCCTGAAGGCGGAACGTAGCAGGCAGGCAACGCCTGTGAAGAGTGGACCTCCGAACCCTCGTGTGCTGAAGGGATCGAAAGCCCATGAGAGCCGCTCGCGTATGCGGGCTAGTGTCAGTTGGGTAAGACTCTGTAGGGAGGCGCAACTCGCGGAGAGGATCAGTTAGAGGAAAATAAAACGTTCTCTGGCGGCGTCCGGCAGGGAAAACCGTAAGGCCGAGCGAAAGCAACGGCGAAGCGGGATCGTAGAACCAATAAGGACGATACCTGTCGGACGAGAAAACTCTGAACGAGTAGCCGATCCCAAGAGAGGACGACCGGTGGCGGCGACGTGGCCGGTCGAGCAGCTGACGCGAAATCTCTGAAGGGCAAGACAGGCGTAAGTGCGGTCTTTCGGCCGCTTTTTTTGCGCGTCTATCTACCTGTCGACCTTGCTGCTCGAATGAGCAAGCTGCGCGCCCCAGCCAGGGCGGCTGTCACCTCTCAGCCGCGCACACGCCGCAAATCGTTCCCGTTCTCGGGTGAAGACACGCCGGCTGGGAGCGACGTCCTAGTCCCCCAGCTCCCGCTGGAAGTTGATGAGCCGGCAGGCAGCCCAATCAACGCTGAATGACTTGCCGCCCGTATCGACGTACTGTCCCGTCTTGCCGCGGGCGTGTTCGTCCTCGACGATGCGGCCGACGTTCTCCTCGTCGCAAGTGTAACCTTGCTTCCGACCGGACTTGGCATCCCAAACGGTAATCCGACAAGCCATGCTCATGTACTCCTCTCTTATTCTCGTGGGTGCGACTCGGGCTCGGCCGACCGCGGTATAGGCACTAGCTTAGCATCTCCGAGCCCCAGACGCACGAACCGGTAAAAGGCCCGGTCCGGATAGTACGCCATCAACTCTTGATTCTTCTGCTCCCCGAGGTCTCGGGCGAAGATCACCTCGTCGTCAAGATTGGGCGAGTTGAGCAGGAACCCCGAGCCGTACTTGTCCAACACGTACCTGGCTTTGCGGTAGGACGGCGTTCTGATCAGAATGACCGCGTTCTCTACTCCGGCACGCGTGACAGTATCCCGCGGGACCGCGTCCACACCCCAAAGCCCCGCAGAATAGCTGCGGATCTGTTCGGGCAGGAAGCCGACCGCATTGCCGGCGACGCACACGAACAGGAATACGGCCGTGCCGATGCGCGCGCGGGCACAGGCGTGACAGAGACCCTGGCCTCGCAGCACGCGCTGGATTGTGCCTCGAAGCACGACCAGTCCCAACGCCGCGAGGATCAGAAAAGCCGGCAACGCCTCCGACCAATACCGGGCACCATACACCACACCTGCAAAATGATAGAAGAAGTAGGCCGTGACCAATGTGCCCGCCGCGATCCCCAAGACCCATCTCGCACAACGGGGGGCGACCAGAAGGCCGAGCAAACACAGCAGAACCGCTGCCCGCGGCCAGCCGAATAGGGTCGTCATTAACGCCTCGAGGTTCAGGTTCAGGTTCTTCATCGCGTTGCGCAGGTCGTGACCGCGGTCACGCGCCGGCCAAGTCTCCAGACCTTTGTCCGGCCCGAACCCAAGCCGATCATTCGGGGAATACTTCTCGAATGGCGTCAGGAACGCATCGCCCGTCAGTGCGTGGTTGTACGCCAGAAACAACCCGATCATTGCCGCGACGGGCAGAATGAACGCCGCCAACGGCCCCGAGCGGATGTTCCTTCGCAACGGGCTGACCAGAATCGCGGCCATCACGGGAAGGCTGATCGCCGCCGCCGTCCATACCCGAAAGTGCAGACTGACCCCGAGCGCCAGCCCCGCGATCATAGCGCTTACGAGCCGGCCAGGCTCTTTGGCCGCCCGGACAAGACAGGCTGCGAAGGCCGCCAACAGAAACAGAGACCCCGGATGGGACATCATCGACGCGAAGGTCAACATCCAGAACGGCGAGACCACAGCCAGCATGACCGCCAGACGCCCCAGACGGTTCCCGAACAGCTCGCGCGCCAACAGGAACAGCACGATGACGGCCAGGCCCCCGCAAATCGGGCTGACCAGCCACGGCGCGCCGAACAGCACGCCGGGCAGGTAATAGACGGCCGGCCCGGCCAGATACTTGCCGTACCACTTCTCACCGTCTATGAGAATGAATTCCTGATCGAAGAACTCGACCAAGGCAGGAGTTCTAGCGTAGAGCTGCCCGGCGGCGAAATTCTTGGCCTGGAAGATCATGGCGATCTCGTCTTGGATGTGCGGGATGCGATCCAGCACGAGGCCCGCAAACAGCCCGCTTGATACCGTGCAGATCAAGGCCCCCACGACGACCACCGCTCGGGAGCTTGTGCCTCGGATAGCTCTTACCAGACTCGCCGGATACCATCGGCGAGGATCCAACGACGCAGCAACGAACAGAGCAACGGCGATCGCGGCCGCCAGCCGAAGCCCGTCCCGCGCGAACAGCATGGCGAGACTGATCCACAGGCCCTCACCGAACGGCCGCTCCGCCCGCACCAGCGAGGCGGCAGCGGCACAGACCAACCCGCCGACCAGGACCCAGAGCCGGCGCTGCCCCGGAGCGCTCGTCGTGCCAACCGGCGCCGGCAAGAGCACCACGTGAGCGACACCGACCACGAGGAGCATCACGACCCCAAAGAAGATCAGCACGGGCACGGCCACGACCGGCGGGTTCTCAAAGATCAGCAGCAAGAGATTCGGCGAAAGGGCCACGACAATGACCGGCGGGGCGAGTTGACGCAGCACAGTTCCCGGCGAGCCAGTAGCTGCGCCCGCCCAGCCCGGTTGAAGAGCCGCCACGGCGAGATAGCTCAATACGGGCAGCAAAAGCAGCAGGAGATGATTGGTCCACGTCGGCTCGCAGGGGCCCAAAACCGCGGCGCGGAGAAAGTACAGAGCGCACCAGACCGCCGTGATCAGCACCAAATCCACGACGACCTGAATGACCAGACGAGCAGCACCGGCAGATTGGCCGGTGGTCGGGGCGATGTCTGCACGTGCGACTCCGGCTGCTGGGCCCGAAGATCTGGGGGTATCCGGATCGGCTGTCATAAGCAGGCGGCATTGTAGGCGCATTCGATTCCTTGAGCTACCGGGTGCGGCTGCGCGCCGGCACGAAGAGACTCGGAGTGAAGGACGGCGAATGGCTTTGGCGCGCGCAGCCATTGTGCCAAACGCAAATTCGCTTGTCGCTTCGGTCTGGCGGATCGGCCTAGAATGTGGCCCGCCCGAAGCCGCGAGGATCACTCGGGCTTTTGTGAACCTTGTAATCGACGAGCGGAATTCCGAGATTCAAAGGAGCGCGACCAATGGCTCAAACCCGACCGAACATCCTGCTGTTCACGACCGACCAGCAGCGGGGCGATCATCTTAGCATCGCCGGCCACACGGTCGTCGAGACGCCCAACGTCGATGCGTTCGTCAACCGAGGCGCGTACTTCCCGAACGCGTACTCGGAGATTCCCTCGACGACCGGCGCGAGACGATGCCTGCACGGCGGCCAGGGTAGCTACACGTGCGGACTGGTGGGCTACACTGCGGTCGAGTGGCACGAGCCCAACACGCTTGCCAGGGTGCTGGCGGACGCCGGTTACCATTGCATCAGCGTCGGCTGGCGCAATATGCACCCGCCTCGCAAGTTGTACGGGTTCCACAACGTGATCTGTCATGAGCTGCGCGAGGGAGCCGACGACTACTGGGACTGGCTCAGGCAACAGCTAGGTCCGCGTGCACACGAGCGAGGGCACGGCTGCGACAGCAACGGCTGGATGGCGCGTCCGTGGCACCTCGGCGAGCAATATCACCCCACTTGTTGGACCACAGACGTGACGCTCGAGCAGATCCGCAAGCGCGATCCGACCCGCCCGTTCTTCGTCTGGAGCTCGCACCATCGTCCGCACTCGCCGTACGATCCGCCTCAGGTCTTCTGGGACATGTACGTCCACAGGCAGCTTCCGGAGATACCGATCGGCGATTGGGCAGGCGACCATGACGTCCCGAACCCAGGGCTGATTCCGACGGCGTGGCGAGGACGGCTGACCCCGGAGCAGAACCAACGGGCGCGTGCGGCCTACATGGGCCTGTGCACTCACATCGACTACGAGCTGGGTCGGCTCATGCAGGAGATGTTGCGCTTGGGGGCCTTGGACCAAACACTGATGATCTTCGTCTCCGATCACGGCGACATGATGGGCGATCACCACCTACATCGCAAAACGTACGCGTACGAGGGATCCGCACGCATCCCCTTTGTGCTGCGTTATCCAGCCGGGTGGGACCTGCCAACCGGGGTGTTCGAGCACGCTGTAGGCCTTCAAGACGTGATGCCCACGATCCTGGAGGCAGCCGGCGCCCCCGTGCCGGACTCTGTCACCGGCAGAAGCGTTCTGGATGCCATCCGCGGCCAGCCCTGGCGGCAGTTCATCCACGGTGAGCACTCGCCCTGCTATTGCGTGGAGCAGGCAATGCACTACTTGACCGACGGGAAGGAGAAGTTCATTTACTTCCCTGCCACGGGACGGGAGCAGTTCTTCGATCTGATCAAAGACCGCCAGGAGCTTCACGATCTGTCCGCCGACCCGGCCTGCGCCGAGCGCGTGGCGTTATGGCGCCGGCGGCTGATCGAGCTCCTGGCCCGCCGAGGCGATGGCTTCTCTAACGGCCGGCGGCTACTGATCAAGGAAGGCACCTGGGGGCCGATCGCCGGCCAATGACGGGTCGGCCCGGCCCGGAAAGATCGAGTCTGGCTCCCCCCAACATCCGCAGACGTGCCCGTCCGTCCTATCGAGGATGACTCGAACGAGCCGCTCCACGCTTGTGCGCTCATGCCATCTCCAGCTCGATCATGTGGCGGCCGCGCATGGCAGCCGATACCCGTTGGGACTCGCTCGGCTCGCCGTCGAGCTTGAACTGTTCGACGCGGACCCCGGAACCATTAACGATGATGTCAAGCGTCATGTCGCGGTAGGCAAGCCCGGTTAGCGCGATCTTCTTGAACCGCTCCGGCACCACGGGCTGAAAGCGGATCCCCTCCGGATCGAAGGCCATGCCGAACAGCCCCATGTGAATCATCCGCAGGTAGGCGGTCGCGCTCCAGGTCTGTCTGGGCTGGCTGTCCCAAAGCCGCATCTCCCCCCGATCGATCTGAAGCCCGCCGTACGGCTCGCCGGTGATGGGATGGTAGATCTCCTTGAACTCGCCGTGCCGATCGGCCAGTTGCGCGAGGGCGTACAGTTCGTGCGCAAAGATGGCAATGTTGCGATGCATCGCCGCGGCAGTAGCCCAGAATCCTTGAATGTGCGGCCAAACGGTTCCGTTGTGACGCCCGAAGCTCATGCCGTCGTCGCTACGGAATCTGACAAACACCGGCCAGACGCATGGAATGCCGTACTGCGAGACGTACTGGTTCTGCAAGATCGAGGCCGCCTGCTGGGCGCCAGCCACGCCTGTAAGGATCGCCAACGAATGCCCGAGCCCTTCCATATGCACGTCCAGGGGACCCTCGGGGTACATGAAATACGCGTAGTATCCCTCGTCCGGCATCCACAGATGGTCATTGATCGCAGCCTTGACCGCGTCGGCCCTGCGTCGGAACGATTCGCACTCGGACGCGTTGGCTCCCAGGCGCCGGGCCATGGCTGCGGCGATCTTGTACGCGTTGTAGTACAGGCAGTTGGTGCTCAGGGCTTTCATGCGGATCTTGTCGATGTGCTTGCCGGCCCGTTGAAAAGGCCCACCGCGGGGTCCAGTTCGGTCTGCTCGAAGTGCCGCAGCGAATGGACGGTGGCCTCGTACGCCAGACGAAGGAACGCCTCATCACCGGTGACGCAGTAGTAGGCCCACGCACCGGTCGTCCACGCGATCGCGTCCCAATACTGGCCTGCGATGAGCGTCCCGCGCTCTCCGTCCTTCAGCGTACTGAGCAGCGTGTTCCTGGCCGTCTGTGGGAACAGCAGCCCACCCGCGTTCCAGGTGTTGTAAGCTGCGTCGCGCGTCCAGGGCTTGTGATAACCTTCACCCGCCATAATCGCCGGTGCTTCAGCCTGAAGCAAGCCGTCCTGCCACGGCTTGATGTTGAACCGAACCGTCTCTATCGCCGAGTCGTATGTCCGATCGAACAGATCAATGCCGGATCGCAGCTTCACCTGCGGCGACGGGATTTGGCACATGATTCACGCCTGCCCTGTCTGCCTGCCGGGCGTGTGCAACATATCGTCTCGCCGCGCGTACCTCAACGCGCCGCCGGCAGCGTGGGCTTGTGCATCCCACGGCGAGCGGATATCGTGTGACGATCGGAGATCGGGTTTTGGGGCATGACGACCACGATCGGACACGAGGAGGCTGCCGATGAACCGCAACGAGATGGTCGAGGGGATCATGAAGTCAGCCGGTCTGAGCAAGGCCAACGTGAATCGCTTCTACGTGGGTCTCGTTGAACTGGCCAAGAAGGAGCTGGTAAAGAACAAGGAGTTCGTTTTACCCGGCCTCGGTGCGATGCGCGTGCGGCTGCGCAAAGCGCGCACGGGACGCAACCCACGTACCGGCGAGCCGATCCGAATCGGCCAGAAGAAGGTCGTGCGATTCCGGGCCTATCGCGAGCTTTCGGAGTTGCTGAATCCCGGCAGAGCGGCGGGCGAAGCCGCAGCGCCAGAAACCCCGAGGCCCCTGCCGGAAGCCCAGCAAAGTACCGAGAGTTAAGCTCACCCTAGATAGACTTGGGCGGACCCTCGAGCTGAGGGCGTGCGCGTGTGGACAAGCACGTCTGGGTCACTCCGTCCCAGTGTCCGCTGGCGGCTACACCTGGCCGCGGGTCCGATTGGCCGGATCGTATTCAGCTCGACCGGGGGAGTAACTACCTGCTGCCGTACGCCAGGCCGTGCCTTTCGCACAGCTTCTTCAGGTCTGCACGCCATTCGGTCTTTTGCTCGCCTTGCCTCCTGAGTGCCTGATTAATCGTCTCACGCCGCGCATTGTCTCGATCACGCACTGCCGCCAGGAGGTCAACGAGCGTGTCGTACTGCTCCTGCACGATTGTCACGTATCGCCCGTGGAGCTGGCGAACCTGTGGCTGTTTGAGGGGCAGCGCCGCCAGTCGTCGGATCAGTCTCTCGTATCGGGGAAGCGTCTCCTTCTCGAGCAGTTCTTCCATCCGCTGCTCGCGGTTCTTCTTGGCCGCAGCGGCCTGGTTGAGGGCATCGAGCAAAGCCTTCTCTTCCGCAAGCAGCGGCCTCATCTGCTGAGCGACGTAGCGCTGCACGGCTTCCTGAACGTCGTCGCCGCAGCCGACAAGCAGCGGCGCGAATCCCGCCGCGAGCCACAAGCCGAGCGCCTTCGCAGTCTTGCTCATTGACGCGTCCTTTTCTGGAGAATCGGCCTCTGCGTGATGAGAACAACGGCACGCGCACCACCGCGCACGGTGCCCCTGCCGCTGCTGTAAGCGTACGCTGCCCAAGAGATCGATTCAACCGGACCTTGTGAACCCGCGCCCGCCGAAATGCAGTAGGCGTCCCCCGCACGTGGATGAACCACCCAGTTGGCCTTCGCGCGCGGGTCGCTCGCGGTGGCAGGCTCAGCAGTGCCGCCCTAAATCGAGTTGCTCCCCCGATCGCTACCGTAGCTACGTAGGGCGGGTTGAACCCGCCCTACGCTGCGTATTCATCCGATGCCGATCCGCCCGGCTGCTATGTCTGGTTGCTCCCCCAATTGCTTCCGTAGATCAGGTACGCCTCGCCCGCGTCGGGACGCCTCTGACTGGGCTCGTCCGGGTTGACGAAGTCGGCGTCCGGGTTGCCGATCATGATGTCGTCGAACCCGTCGTTGTCCACGTCGCCGACGAACCCGACGTGATCCGGAGCCGCCTCGTCCGCGGTTCCCTCCTGGTACGGACTGACGAACACGATGCCCGGTAGAGCGCCCGTGCCGACCTGATCCAGCGTGAAGGTCTGGTCTATCAGATGCGTCCCGCCGAAGATCAGATACACCAACCCCTTCCTGAGCACGCCCCCGACTTGTCTCCGCGCGCCCGGTGCAGCGATCAGAATGTCGCCATATCCGTCGCCGTTGAAATCGCCGGCGGTGCTGATGTCCGCGCCGGCCAGGTCGCCAGGACCGGCCCCGAAGAACACCGTACCGTGAAGCTGGTACGAAGCCAGCTGATTGACGGAGAAATCACCCTCAGCCATCTGGCCGCCGAACACCACGCCGACGAAGCCGGCATCGACCCCGGTATAGGCGTCGAAGTCCTTCGAGGCAATCAGGATGTCATCCTCGCTGTTGCCGTCAACATCTTGGGCACGCTCCTGTCGTAGCCCGAGGTGATCATCCTCGCTGGTCCCGAAGACCCGGACCATCGGCGGACGCTTCATCGGATCGTTCGCGTCGGCAAGGTAGATCGTCATGACGTTCCCCATCGTTCCCAACCAGTATGTATGCCCGATCTTGCGACCGAAGAGGATGTAAGCGCTGCCGGCGTCTGTGATGCCCTCCGGATCGGCGTAAGGGGCTCCCATAACCATGTCCGGCTTACCGTCCCAGTTGTAGTCACCGGCCTGGCGGGCGCCGCCGAGCTGGTCGCTGGGCTTCTCGCCGACAACCTGAAACCATAGCGGCACTGCGCCTGGGTCGGGCAGACTACGGCCTCCGCCAGGATCGTCGCCGCAGCAACTACCTCCAACCAGATAGGGAAGAACCGAGCTTCCGCAGTCGTCGGTGAAGTTCGCAAAGTTCTCCCCGAGTATGACGATCACATTGCCCCAGTAGGGCCTGCTGGCCAGGTGCGGGTGCGCAAGTAAGTACGTGATCTGCAGGCCGTCAATAAAACACGTGGCCGGCAGATAGTCCGGGAAGTTATTGCGCAACTCGGCGATGTCCAGCTCGTTGCGCGGAGCGGAGATGATGATCTCGGCATCGCCGTCGCCGTCGGTGTCCGGTAGCCAATCCACACTCTGACCGAACAGCGCGTCAACCCGGTCGAAGGGGTATCCCTGGGCGTTACCCCACTGGTACGGGTTGTCAAATCGGGTGACCTGGAACCGCATCCCCGGCAGGTCTGGCTCCACCGCGGGAGCTTGACCAACGTGCATAAGGTTGATTAACCCGTGCATCACGGCGCCTGGACTGATGTTCTGACTGTTGACCATGATAGCCGAGCCGATGGACTCGAATAGAAAGGGGAGAGCGTCGCACTCGGCGT
>CAYGAN010000061.1:0-1825 GCA_964347585.1 uncultured Planctomycetales bacterium
TACGACCAGAATGGGTACCGCATGCCGCCGGTGATCTACACCGAGTGCACGACGTTTGACGCGTGGCACGGTGTTTTCGAGCCGTGGCAGATCCGCGACGACCTGAACACGTTCGAGGGCCTGACCAAACAAGATGATCCGTGGTCGGTCGGGATGTGCATCTTCCTGGTCGGGTCGCACTCGGCACAATGGGACGGCTGGGAAGTCGCGAACGAGCCGGTCATCTACGAGGGCTGCGGGGACTACAACTGGGACCATCCCGCCGACGCCTGGGACGGCGTGTATTCGCAGCAGTTCGGCGAGAACTCGGGCGGATGGACGGGCGGCATTTGTCAAGCCGTCTCGGTCACGCCGGGCAAGCAGTACCGATTGGACGAGTGGATGAAGTACGAGACGTACGGCGTGAATACCGACGTCGGCTATCGCGTCGGCTACGACCTGACCGGCCAGACGTCGAATCCGAATGCCGGGTCGGTTGTTTGGACGGTTGATCTGATTGACGCGGAAACCCGCGAAACGGACTGGTGGTATGACAATACGGTCACGTTCACGTCGACCGGCTCGCAGGTCTCGATATGGTTCAAGGGCTCGCAGCCGTCCGGCCGGCAGCCTTGGCGTGCCATGATCGATGACGTGTCTGTCCAGGAGGTCGGCGGCGCGACCGGCCCAACCATCGCCCGTTCGCCGCCAACGTTGAGCCCCTCGACGCAGGAGGGCAGCAGCCCGGATCCGGACACGTTCACCGTCCAAAACGTCGGCACGGGCACGCTCAACTACACCATCACGGACAACGTAACTTGGCTCAGCGTGAACCCGGATAACGGGACGAGCACGGGCGAGATCGACACGATTACGGTGAATTACTCGACCGAGAGTCTTTCGCCGGACACGTACTACGCCACGATCACCATCTCGGATCCGAATGCCACGAACAACCCGCAGACGATCGCGGTGACGCTGACGGTGACCGAAAGCGGGGGCGGACCGTTCAGCGGGATTCAGAACGGCAACTTCGAAGGCGGGTTCTACGAGGATCCGGACGCCGATCACAAGGTAGCCAACTCGTGGACGAAGTTCATCTTGTCCGGTTCGCCCAAGCACGGAGGCCACTACAGTGGTCAGAATCATTCGCCTGTCTGGTCACAGGTCTTCTACGAGAGCAATTGGATCGCCGGTATTTACCAGCAGGCGACCGGGGCGACGCCCAGCAGTAGCTACACAGCGAAGGTCTGGGTCAAGGGCAACAGCGACGTGCGGTTCTGGGTCGGGATCGATCCGACGGGTGGTACGGATGCGGCTTCAGGCAACGTTCAGTGGAGCAACCAGACCGTTCCGGGCGGAACGTGGACGCAGATATCAAAGCAGGCCAGCGCGTCATCTTCGACGATCACGGTGTTCCTCAAGGCTCAGAATCCGTGGGGTAACAACCGTAACGGTTGGTTCGACGACGCGGAGGTCACAGGCCCGTAAGCAGCACAGCGCTGCGAGGGAGGTGCATTTGGGCAAGAGTGTCGCGGAGGGGGAGGGAGAATGACCCGGATTTCGGGCGGTCCCGAGGCGCGAAAGGAGCAAAGGGAAGTCTCGGTTGTGGAGACCGTATGTCTAATGAAAGGGTGACCAATGATTGTGACACGGACAAGACGAGTGATTGACATGATGCTCGCGAGCGGGTTGGTCGTCGCGGTGATCACCTCCGTGACGCTAGCCGCCGAGCCGCTGAGGGTACGCCGGAACCACATCGGCTCGCACAACCTCAAGGACGGCGGGGTCGAGTTCCGCATCGGCATGGACTGGACGAAGAATCTTGCCGGCTCGACGGGCTGGG
>CAYGAN010000061.1:1835-9343 GCA_964347585.1 uncultured Planctomycetales bacterium
GGTCTTTGACTGGGTGCACGACTATAGCCCGACCACCAGTCCACACTGGTTTGAAGAGGCCATGGTGCGGAACCTGGTACCTTGCGTCCGCGTGCAGGAGTGCGCCGGGGACTGCAACCCAAGCGCTGGGTATGCGGGCACCGCGGCGGCTCAGATCTGCGAGTGGAAGCTGGACCATCCCGAATACGCCGATCGGATGGTGTACATGCAGCTCTGGAACGAGCCGAGCGATCCGCGAGACCACGTCGATCCGGACGTGTTTGCGGACTACATGTGCGCGGCGTACGCTGCGGTTCACAACGCAGAAGACGACGCCGCGGAGGAGAATGAAAACATCGCAGGCACGTTCAAGACGATGACGCCTGGCCAGAACGGTCCGGAGTGGTGGACGCAGGCATTCGAGCACAATGCGAATGCAGCGTTCGCATTCGACGTGTGGGGCACGCACCCCTATCCCGAGTCGTATCCCCCGCATTACAACATGCACGAGGCGCACGGCGGCTTCGTCACCAGACACAAGATGATCGACGGTTACCTGCGCGACCTGGACTTAGTGGCCCAGTACGGCCGACGCGGCTTTCGGGTGATGATCACCGAGACCGCCTACTGGGAGCACCTGGGCATCTCGTACGAAGGGTACCCCAAGACCACGCGCCAGATGGCGGCCGACTACAACGTCGCGGCTTTCGGCACGTGGTGGTACCGTTGGCCGGAGATCATCGCGGTCCATCCGTTCATCCTGCACAACTACTCCTGGGAGGGGTTCGCGTGGGTGCATGGCCCCAGCGGATGGGTCGATGCGGATCCGGAGGACGGGGTGTACGAGCCGACCGCGCCGTATCCACAGTACACGGCCCTGCGGGACTGGCGCATCGCCAAGGTCGCTGCGGGGGAGCTTGCGCCCGCTCGGCTCACGCCGTATCGAGGAGACGTGGGCATTATCCGAGGCACGGTCACGCGGAGCGACACCGGCGAGCCGGTCAAGTACGCCAACGTTTATACGGATGGATTTGAGTTCGGCGGACCGACGCTCTATGACGGGCAGTATGTCGTGCGCGACGTCCCGGTCGCATCGTACACCCTCGCGGTGGAGAAGCGCGGCTACGTGGGCGAGACCTGCGACATCACCGTAACGAAAGACCAGGAAACCGTCGCCAATTTCAGCCTGATCTATACCGGCAAGGTCCCCAAGGGGGTTTACTTTGTGGACTGCGGCGCCCCGGGATTGGAGTGCCAGGGCAACTGTCCGGGCTGCTCCCTGTCGGCCACGTTCCATGGCCAGACCTTCAAGACGCCAGAAGACGTAGGATTCATCAAATGGGCCGCCGTCAAGCCGAACGTGGGCGACGTGACGCTCAAATTTACCCTCATTGAGGGCGACAACCCGAACGGCACAGTACTCGGCTCGTGGAACAGTTATTACCTTGAGCCGGGACTCGCAGGCGAAATGATCGGCGGCGAGGCGCCCGGCGACGGGATCGCCGTTCAGCCGAATACCACGTACTTCCTCAAGATCGAGCGGACCGACTCGCAGGAAGTGTACCTCTATACGAGCAACTCGAATCCCTACCCGGACGGCATCCGATGGGTGGGCAATACGGCCCAGTCCGGCTGGGACATCTACGGCGCGATCCGAGGCAACACCGTAAAGGTCGTGACCGCAACCGGCGCCATCGCTGGCAGTGTCAAGGACGAATCCAACGATCCGATCGCCGGCGCGATCGTCATGACCAGCCCGGGCAGTTTCTCGGATACCACGGACGCCAACGGGAACTACACGATCAGTGACGTGCCGGTTGAAACGTACAGCGTGATTGCCTCGAAGACCGGCTACTCCACCGAGACCGAGACCGGCGTGGACGTATTCGAAAGCCAGACCACGACGGTCAACTTCACGCTGCAGGCGGGCCCGACGACCGGGACGATCAGCGGGTGGGTCAAGGACGAGTCGAACGACCCGATCTCGGGAGCAACGGTCGAGACGACGACCGGCGGGTACAGCACGACCACTGACGGCAGCGGGAACTACACGCTGTCTAACGTAGCCCCCGACACGTACACCGTCCAGGCCTCCAAGAGCGGGTATCTGACCGAGCAGAAGACCGGCGTGCTGGTCGTTGCCGGCGAGACCGCCACGGCCAACTTCAATCTTCCCGAGGAAGCGCCGTTCAGCGGGCTCTCGAACGGGAACTTCGAAGGTGGCGCGTTCAACGACCCGGATGCCGATCACCGGACGGGCAATTCGTGGCACCAGTTCACGTTGTCGGGTTTCTCCAAGTCGAACGTGAGCTGGTTCGGCAGCGGTGCTCACTCGCCGGATTACGTGCAGGACTTCTGGGAGTCGAACTGGGTCTCCGGCATCTATCAGCAGGTCACTGGCGCAGACGCGGGTAACCGTTACGAAGGTTCCGTCTGGGTGAAGGGCTCCACGAGCGACGTCAAGTTCTGGGTCGGCATCGATCCGGCCGGCGGGACGGACGCTTCGTCGAGCAGCATCGCCTGGAGTGATCAGGCGACGCCCGGGACGACCTGGACGCAGATCAGCGTACAGGCTACTGCGTCGTCCAGCACGATCACGCTGTTCGTCAAGGCCCAGAACCCGATCGCTGGGAACCGTAACGGTTACATCGATGACGCCAGCCTGACGGACAAGGGCCCGACGCAGACGGGCAGCATCGCGGGCACGGTCAAGGACGATACCAACAACCCGCTCGAGGGTGCAGTGGTCTCGACCGATCCGGGCGGGTACTCAGACACCACCGACTCGAACGGGGCTTACACGATCTCCGGTGTGCCGGTCGGCACCTACGATGTGACGGCGGCTCTGGCCGGCTACGATCCGGAAACAGATACGGACGTGAGTGTCTCGGCGAACAGCACGACCACCGTCAACTTCAGTCTCAGTGAGTCGGCGGCGCCGGACACCGGTACCATCTCGGGACTCGTTGAGGATACCTCAAGCGATCCGATCTCCGGGGCCACGGTGACGGCAAGTGACGAGGGCGGCTCGACGACAACCAGCACCAACGCCAACGGCGAGTACACCTTCTCCGACATGCCGGTGGGAACGTACACCGTCTGTGCCGAGGCGGCTGGCTACGTCAGATCGACCGAGGTCACGATCCAGGTCTCGTCGAACGAGACCACCGAGGTGAACTTTATCCTCGAGGAGGCGCAAGCGTTTGAAGGCCTCGAGAACGGCAACTTCGAGGGCGGCTTCTACAACGATCCAGACGTGGATCACAGAGTGCCGAACTCCTGGACGAAGTTCATCGTTTCCGGTTCGCCCAAGCACGAGGGCTACTGGAGCCAGCAGAACCACTCGCCCGATTGGTCCCAGGTCTTTTATGAAAGCAACTGGACCGGCGGGATCTATCAGCAGGTCTCCGGTACGGAACAGGGCACCAACTACACGGCGTCGGTCTGGGTCAAGGGCCACGACGACGTGAAGTTCTGGGTCGGCATCGATCCGGCCGGCGGAACCAACCCGAATAACGCCGAGTGGATGGTCAACCCGGTCACGCCGGGCGGCACCTGGACGAAGATCTCCAAGCAGGTGCAGGCTGACGGCACGACGATCACGGTGTTCCTCAAGGCTCAGAACCCGGCGGGGAACAACCGCAGCGGGTGGTTCGACGACGCGGCCTGCACAACCCCGTAAGGGGCGTGCTTCCGCTTGAGCATCGATCGCGAGGTTAACGCTCCCGCGAGCCGTCATTGCGGCTCGCGGGAGTTCTTTTGGACCAGGGGTTGGTTGCCTACGGAGAGAAGGTCGTCGTTTCGCCGGACCGGTTCGCGGAGCGCGTGTCCTTGCCCGGCGCATCTTGTGAGCGGCGGCGCGTATCTCCGCCCGCAGTCGGCCGGAAGCCGATCGCAAAGACGATACAGCAGGCGCCGCAAATCGCCGCGGGGACGAGAAAGATCACGTGCCAGTTGCCCTCGAGTGCATCCGCAATCGGTCCGGCGATCAAAGAGCTGACCAGCATGCCCGCGCCCATCGTGATGAAGACGAGAAGACTCTGGGCGCTAGCCTTGATGTCGCCCGGAGCGATGGCATCGGCGTAGATGTAGATCGCAACGAAGAAGAACGCAAAGCCGAAGCCATGGAGCGTCTGCGACGCGATGACGAAGCCGGTCGGTTCGCCGAGCGAAAACACAAAGTACCTGATGGCCCAGGCGGCGATGCCGAGCGTGATCGTTACCCGGAAGCCCGCCACGCTCAGGACGAGCGGAAGCAGTGCGAGCACGATCGTCTCGCAAATCTGCCCGAGCGTCATCACCGGGGCGACCCAGGCGTTATCGAGCGCCAGACCTCCCTTTTCGGCGCGCACGCCGTCCTCGAAATCCAGAACCTGCTTCGCGGCTGCGTCGGTCGGCGCTAGAGCGGCCAGTTCCCTCCGGCTGAGTTTGGCGTCGCCGTTGGCGTCGCCTCTGTCGATCAGGTCAGCAGCGACGGGTTCAGCGCGCTCGATCGCGGCTTCCGTTCGATCGGAGGCGATGATCTTCGTGATTCTCTCGGGGCCGCCTCCCTGGTTGAAGAAGCTGGGCGTCAGAACGTAGTAGAACTGCAGCTCCGTTGCGACGAGAAAGGCCACGACGACGAGGACGGCGAACGAAGGATCGCGCGTGAGCTTCAGGGCGGCAAGGAACGCCCACGGGCTCTCGGACTTTTCCGGCGGCGGGGTGTGCGGGAGCAGCAGGCAGAACGCGCCGAGCACGAACGAGAGCGTCGAACCCAGATAGAGACAATCCACGACGGCCGGTTTGTGTGTTGCCGACTCGCGCCACGCCACGAGGCCTTGCTTCCACGTCGGCGAGACATGCTCGATCAGCCCGTCAGCCAGGCCAATCCAGGTACTGAACACCCAGCCAATGACGATCCAGCCGATTGTGCCCCACAGGCGGATCTTGCCGAAGTCCTTCTCGCCGTTCGGCAGATGGTGGAAGCATATCGAGTTGGTCAGTGCGACGGTCGGTGTATATACGATGGCATAGACGAGCATGCCAAAGAAGATGTCCTGGTAGTCCGTCAGCCTGGCGACGACGATCAGGAGTACCCCGCCGGCAAACTGGCTCAGGGCCAGGAAGCGCTGCGTGGCGAAGTAGCGATCGGCGATCTGGCCGGCGATGAACGGAGCGATCATCGAAGCGATGGCCATGGTCATGTACACACGATTGATCTTGGTTTGCGGGTCCTCTGCAAAGGAGTCGAGCTGAATCAGATGAAGGACAAGGATGGGGGCCCACACGCCCCAGATCGCGTACTGCAGGAACATCATCATCGAGAGTCGCCAGCGAAGGCTCCGGCTCATGATGCGCGTCACCTTCAATGAGTCCGTCGCAGATTGAGGACCAAGTTTGGGTGGATATCAGAACGGCTAACCGGTCCAAATGCCAGCGATTTTGCACCGGTTTTCGCTGGGGCATCACGTGACGCAATGGCATTCGACCGACTGTGCTGTAGAGGCGGCCTGTGGCCGTACGGTAGTGACCGTGTTAGATTACCCTGGCGGCACTGACCCTGGTCGCGCCGATCCGGAGCGAGAATGGTTGACGATGTTTGGACGTCGCGGGCGTTGGTGCGTGCGGCGCTTCGTTTCGAGCCGGCGCCCCGCGTGCCTCGACAACTTTGGGTCCTGCCCTGGGCCTCGCAGCGATATGCGGACGAACTCGCTGCGATCCAGCGGGACTTCCCACCCGATATTGCAGGCCCGGCCTACCAGCCGCCGCCAAGCCCGCGGGTCCGCGGCGATCGGCATGCGCGCGGGACATTCGTGGACGAATGGGGCTGCGTGTTCGAGAACCTCTGCGACGGCGTGGTCGGCGAGGTGAAAGACCCGCTGGTGGGAAGCTACAAGACGGACCTGGACAAGGTGCATCCTCCGGCCGAGTTGATCGGCACAGGCCTGGAAAGGGTCAACGAGTCGTGTGCAGCGAGCGACAAGTTCATGTTGGCCGGTCCCGGCATCAACCCGTTCGAGCGGATGCAGTGGTTGCGTGGCGCGGAGAACCTGCTTATGGACATCGCCGAGCAGTCGCCGGGGCTTTTCGCGCTGCGAGACCGGGTGCACGAATACAACATGGCGGTTCTTCGGCCGTGGCTAAGCACCGACGTGGACGGGATAAGCTTCTCCGACGACTGGGGGTCCCAGCGGGCGCTGCTGATCCGCCCGGAACTGTGGAGGCGGATCTTCAAGCCGCTGTATCGTGACTACGTTGGTGCGATCCGCGCGGCGGGCAAGTTCGCGTTCATGCACTCGGACGGGCACATCTTTGCGATTTATGAGGACCTGATCGAGATCGGCGTGAGCGCGATCAACTCGCAATTGTTCTGCATGGACATTGAAGAGATCGGCCGAGGGTTCAAAGGCCGAATCACGTTCTGGGGCGAGATTTGCCGTCAGCACGTCCTGCCGTTCGCCACGCCCGAAGAGGTCAGACTTGCCGTCGGGCGCGTCGCCGGCGCGCTGTACGATGGCCAGGGCGGCGTAATCGGCCAATGCGAGTTCGGGGCGGCGGCCCGGCCGGAGAACGTCCGCGCCGTCTTCGAGGCATGGGATGCGGTTTCCGGCCGGTCGCGTCTGGCCACCGGCGACTCGGTGCCGGTGCGTCGGACCTGAGGCCCGCTAGAACGGTGGAGGCTTGACCATTCGTCTCGCTTTGCTCTCTGGCCGCCGTGCTTTGCTGGGGGGTGCCATTCACCGAAGGCTACGCCTCTGGCGAGGGGCGAGTTGTTACGGGGGCGCGTTCCTGCCGGACCGCAAAGCCGCAACCGAGCGTCGAGTCGTCGAGCCTATTCCGCCGCCGCCCACGCTGCGTGTGCCAATGGTGCAACATGCCGGACCCCCCGCGGAACCGTGCGTGCGCGTCGGTCAACGCGTCCACGCGGGTGAGTTGATCGGTCGCGCTGGCGAACGCGATGCGGTAGCGGTGCATGCTCCGTTGGCCGGCATCGTTCGAGACATTGTTACGGTTGACACTCCCCATGACCTGGATGTCGTGGCGGTGGAGATTGCTCCTGATCGGCCGATCGAACGGGCTGGGCCCACAGCACCTTCCGGGGTCGAGGCGTACTCCGCAGAAAGCCGGCTCGACAAGTGGGCCGAAGGGACCTCGCCGCCCGGACGACCCGCTGAAGGAGCGCGTGATCGTCGATCGGAAGAGCAAACAGACCCGATCTTTCGGCCCCGGCTTTCTGCTGACGAGCTCTTGGAACGGGTCGCTGGCGCCGGCATCGTTGATCTGGACCGCGACGGTGTGCCGATGGCCCGCAAGCTAGCAGAGGCGCGGGATCGCGATGTGCGGTACCTGATCATCAACGGCATGGAATCAGAGCCGTACCTGACGACGGATGATCGCGTCATGCTGGAACAGACCGCGGATGTCTATATGGGAATCCGTTACCTGCTCCGCGCGACCGGCGCCGGCGACGTCATCATCGCGGTCGAAGCCAACAAGGAGGAAGCGGCTCAAAAATTGCGACGGGAACGTCCGGCGGATTTGCCGGT
>CAYGAN010000061.1:9353-22700 GCA_964347585.1 uncultured Planctomycetales bacterium
CTTATCGAGCACTCTGACCGGATCATCGCCGGCGCGGCGCGAGTGTTTCGAGCGCTCGGGGCCCGGCGAGTGTGGCTCACCGTGGATCGGGCTCGAAGGTCTCTGGTCAGGGAACTGAGGCTGACGTCGGGTGGCGGCCCCGTCCGCGTCGCTGCACTGGCCGCGAAGTACCCACAAGATGCGCCCCCGTTGCTGGTCAAGCGCATTCTGGGGCGTGAGATTCCGTACGGTCAGCGTGATCTGGATATCCGAGCCCTGGTGATGAACGTAAGCACGGTCTTGGCGATCGAGCGCGCCGTGCGAGAGGGTCAACCGCTGGTGTCTCGAATCGTCACGGTCACCGGCGGCGCCGCACGACGAGCAGGCAATTACCTGGTCCCGTTCGGCACGCCGATATCACACGTCATTCGACATGTCGGCGTGCAGGGGAACCTGGCTCGCGTCGTGTCGGGTGGTCCGATGACGGGCCGGGCCGTCGAGCGGCTTGAGACCGTCGTGACGAAGCGGACCAACGGAATCTTACTGATGAGCAGCCAAGAGCTGCGAATCTCCCAGCCTGTCGCATGCATTCGATGCGGCTGGTGTGTCGAGGACTGCCCGGTCGGTTTGAACCCGGCGGAGCTGACTGACGTCGCGCAGCGGCGGCGATTCGACCGGGCCGCGAGCCTGTTCGCTCATGCGTGCATCGAGTGTGGGCTGTGCACATACGTGTGTCCGTCTCAGCTTCCACTTGCCGATGCGGCCCGAGTGGTCAAGACGAAGGTAGCCCTTTCAGGGCATCAACGGATGGCCCATGTCTAGTATTCAAGCAACCGAGTCCACGGGCATGCCTGGCTGCTTGCCGGGGCAACTCCCGAGAGGGCCGTTGCAGGTCGATTCTCCGCCGCACCAACACGCCGGAGAAGCTTTCTCGCGAATCAACCGGACTGTGGTTCTGGCGGGGTTGCCAGCAGCCGTGGTCGGGCTCGTCGTCTTCGGGTCGGGTGCGGGGCGGATACTGGTCACTGCCGTGTGCGTTGCGGTCGTAGCGGAATGGGTTTTCAATCATCTGATGCTTCGCCCGGCCCGCATTGTCAGCGGCCACGCCGTCATGATCGGCCTGCTCTTCGCGTTGACCTTGCCGCCGAACGTCCGGTGGGAGGTGCCGCTGTTGGGATCGATTCTGGCCGTTGTGGTCGGCAAGGGGATCCTCGGCGGGTTGGGCAACTACCTGTGGCATCCGGCACTCATCGGGCGGATCGGGGTGCAGATGTTGTTCAACGACCAGCTCACGCCCGACCGGTGGCCGGTACTGGCCCGCGGCCATCTGCTCTTCGGAGATCTCGGCAGCGCGATCCGCGCGACGGACCTATCGTCCGGCGGCGCGGGCGACGCGCCCACCGCGATCTACTTCGGCTGGTATCAGACGTCGATCCCGGCCGGCCACGAAGCTTGGAGCTTGACCCGGCCGCTTGAACAGCTTCACCGGTTGAGCGCCGGCAGGGGGGAGTTGTTCGAGGCAGGTAGCCATCCGATCATGACCCTGATTCGCGACCATCTTCCACCCTGGGAGGATGCCCTGGTCGGGGTGACGGGAGGCGGGCTGGGGGAGACGTCCGCGATTGCGCTGATAATCGGCGGGTTGTACCTGATGTATCGAAAGTATGCTCGCTGGCACCTCCTGCTGAGCGTTCTCGTCTCCGCCGCCCTCGCCGCCGCGATTCTTCCCATTCGCATCGGTCCGATCGGCTCGGACGGCTTGGCCGCGCCGGCGTGGTTCCCCGGTCTGGAATTCGACCGAGGTATCCCTGTCGGGCTGATTTACGTGCTTTACCATCTGGCCTGTGGAGAGTTGATGATCGGTGCCTTCCTGTTCGCCACAGACGTCGTTGCCAGTCCGCTCACCGCGCGGGGGCAAATCGTGTTCGGGGTCGGCATCGGCGTACTCACGGTTCTGTTCCGGCTGTACGGCCTGATGCCCTGCGCGTGCTATTGGGCCATCCTGGTCATGAATACCTTCGTGCCGATCATCGACCGCAGGACGAAGCGCCGGGTCTATGGGACCTGAGGTGCCAGGTTGAATCGCGTTACTCTTGAGCATGAGCGGCCATGCGTCCGAGTGCCGTGGACGAAGCCACGCCCCGGCGATATAGTGTTCAGTCATGAATGAGTCGAGGCAAACCGGTCTCTCCGACGAGATCACGACGCACACTGTGGTGGAGGCGATTCTGTTCAGCGCCGACGCCCCGTTGCCTGCTGCGCGCATCGCCGAGATCATCGGGGTCGGCGACGCGCGCGAGGTACGCAAGTACGTTGCAGCGCTCAATGAGAAGTATGAGCAGGGGGGTGCGGCTTTTCGCATCGAGGAGATTGCGGGGGGGCTTCAAATGCTTACTCTGCCCGACTACGACACTTGGGTCAACAAACTGCGCAAGAAGCGCGCGGAGTCGAAGTTATCGCAGGCGGCCCTCGAAACCCTGGCTATCGTTGCCTATAAGCAGCCCGTGCTGCGGGCCGAGATCGAGGCGATTCGCGGGGTGGCCGCCGGCGAGATGCTGAATCGCTTGCGGGAGCTGGGGTTGATCAAGATTGTCGGTCGGGCGGACGACCTCGGACGGCCCATGCTGTACGGCACGACCAGAAAGTTCCTGGAAGTGTTCGGTCTGTCCAGCCTGGAAGAGCTGCCGCAAATCGAGGAACTCAAATCCCCTGATTAGCAGAGCGATCATGGCGACCGTTTTTCGCCAAGCGCGGGCGGACGAGATAGCGGCTGTCCTCGATCTGTGCGAGGTCGGTTTCGCACATCCGGTCAAGGCCCGCAATGCGCCCGCTGGAAGGGACGAAAGCAGCGGCCGATGGCATCGAGCGATCTTCAGCTACCTGTACGGGCGCGGTGATTATCTGTCTGAGTGGCTTCGTGTGGCTGAACATGACGGTCAGCTTGTCAGCTACGTGGGGATAGTCCCGCGTGTCTGCTGGCTCTGGGGCGAGCCGATCAGCTTGGCCTCGTTGACTCCCGTTGTAACGCATCCCGACTACCGCCGGCGCGGCATGGCCAGCGGTTGCATGCGAGACGCGCTGAAGTATCTCGAGACTCACCGCATCGCGATCGCGCAGCTCTACGGTCACTCCTGGTACTACGGGCGGTTCGACATGGTCGAGGCCATGCCCTGGTACGAGACGCAGCTACCCGCCTGCAAGGCCGCTGGAGCGCGCCGATCGGCGCGGGTTCGGCGATTCGGCAAGGATGACCTGTCGGGTGTGCGGGCTTGTTACGATCGACACGCCCCGAAGAAGATGACCCTTGCGCAGGTGCGGTCGGCAGATTCGTGGTGGCAGTTTCATCTGCCCGGGGACGAACGGCGGAGTCACCTTCGCGACGAGCCCACGACCCCCATGACCGACGAGGTGCTTGTGGCGACAGCCGATGAGCCGCAAACCGCACGCTCGGGCAGGCCCGCCCGGAAGGATCGACAGTCGATCGTCGGCTACGTTGTCTGGCGCCGCACGGAAAGGCACCTGGCGGTGGTCGAAGGCTTTTGCGACGACGCGGTCGTCGCCTCATCCTTGCTGGCGGCCCTAAGCGACCGCGCAGGTGACCGCCAAGACATCGTTCTACAGCTTCCTCCGGCCCAATCACTGCCCAGAGCGGCGTTGAAGCTCGGAGGCGAGCACCGAGTCAGGCCGCCACAGGGGACATTCGTTCGCGTGACATATCTGCCCGCCCTCAAGAAGTGGTTCGCGCGTGTGGTGGGTTCGCGACTGAAGGCTGCCGGACGGAACCGTGACCTGACTCTCAAGACGGAGCTTGGCACGCTGGCGCTGGCGTGTGAAGTTCAAGCCGGCGGCCCGTGGAAAATCAAGGCACGTTACGATCGGCCGTCCGGTTCGCCGCATGGAGCCGCTCCTGCCCGCGGAGGAAGGGCTTATGGGCGCGCCGCAACACGCCGAAGAGCCGTGAGTGTCGAACTGCCGCAGAAAGCTCTGACTGAGTTGATCCTTGGCACACGACCGGCCGAGGACATCGCCAACGACCATAATGTACTTCTCACGTCAGGGGCGCGCAAACTACTAGCCGTAGCGTTCCCCGTCGGATACCCCTATTTGCTGGAAGCCGACAGGCTGTTCTGATCATCTTGCTCGGCGCCGGGGCATTGCGTGGCCCGCTCCGCCACGGGGCGAGCAAGAGCATACGGCGAAGCGGAAACGAAAAGGATACCTGCGTCCCGCGAGGAGACCGACGTTAACCCCATCGCGCCGTCTCTGCCACCCCGGCGTGGAGGCGCATCTGGCGGGAGACCATCTCATGGTACGTGCCGCGCGACGCCATCAGCGATGGATGGTCGCCGATCTCTTCGATCCGGCCGTCCTCGAGCACGACGATGATGTCAGCGTGTGTGATGGTCGATAGCCGGTGGGCGATCACGAACGTCGTGCGTCCCTCGAACAGTTTCAGCAGGGAGGCCTGGATCAACTGTTCGCTCTCCGTGTCGAGATTGCTGGTCGCCTCGTCGAGGATCAGGAGTTGCGGGTCTGCCAGTATCGCCCTGGCGATGCTGATGCGCTGACACTGCCCGCCGGAGAGCTTCAGGCCGCGCTCGCCGATCATCGTATCGTAGCCGTCGGGCATGTCAGTGATGAATCCATGGGCGTTGGCTTGTTTGGCCGCCGCGATGATCTCTCGCTCGCTCGCCGCGCGCCGACCGAAGGCGATGTTCTCCGCGACCGTACCGTCAAACAGAAACACGTCCTGCTGGACCATCCCCAGGAGCCGACGGTAACTTCTGAGCTGAATGTCGCGCAGATCAATGCCGTTCAGCCGGATGGCGCCGGCCGTCGGGTCGTAGAACCGCGCCACCAGGTTCGTGACCGTAGTCTTGCCTGCCCCGCTGGGCCCGACCAAGGCCACGGTCTTCCCGGCGGGAACGGCCAGTGAGAAGTCCTGTAGAACGGGCTCGTCCGGACGATATTCGAACCACACTTCGTCGAAGACGAATTCCTCGACATCTGTTGGGCCCGGCAAAGCGCCGGGCGGGTCGGGCTTGTCGATCGGCTCGCGCAGCAGATCGAAGGTACGCTCCATCGCCGCCAGCGCCCTTTGCGTCGCCCCGTACGAATTGACGATTTGCGCGACCGGGTGGAGCAGCTGCAGCAGATAGTGTTGAAACGCCATGATCTGGCCGATGGTGCACTGACCGCGCAAGCAAAGCGTGCCTCCGAACCAGATGATCACCAGGCTGACCGCCGGAATCAGCAGCCCCCACCCCGAACGGACCACGAGCTGAAGCATCTGCGCAAATATCGCTTTGCGCATGATCGCGTGATGCCCAACTGCAAAGTCCCGTCGCTCCTTGTTCTGCCGCTGGAATGCGCGTACCGTCCGGATCCCGATGAAAGTCTCGACCACCCGCCCATCGACCGCCGCCCGATCTCTACGTACCGAGCGATGGATTGGCTTGACCCTTCGCACCCACGCAAAGTTCAAGAGGACGATCGGCGGGATCATCGCACCCGCGACCAGAGCCAGCTTCCAGTTCAAGACAACGAGGACCACAAGCGTCGAGAATACCCTGATCGCAGCCACGCCCGGCGTCAGCATCGCGGTCTCGACGAGCTGGGTGACGTGATCGACGTCGCCCGACAGGCGCGAGACCACCCCACCGGTCTTCATGTCCGCCAGCCTGTCCAGCGGGAGCCGCAGAGCATGATCGTATAGCCGCTGCCTGAGCCGCACCACGATCTTGGCGTTCAGGACTGTGGCCCGGTAGTTGCGCAGTAGCTGGATCCCCTGCTGAACCAACAACAGCAACAGGAGCCCCGCCCCGACGAGATGCAGCAGCGAGAGTCTGTCCGACCAAGACATGTCGTCATTGAGCAGGATGTTATCGGTGATGAACAGGGTCGCGTAGGGGGGCACCAGCCCGAGGCTCGACGCCATGAGAGCCAGAAGGAATACAGCGCACAGCCCCCACCGGTGCGGGCGGAGCCAAGCCATGTAGTCGCGGAAGTAACGCCGGGCCGGCGACGGGGCTTCTTCGGCCTGCCCGTTTGGCTCGGCTTGCATGGCCCCCTTCGATTGATGCCGTGATATGCGGTAGTCCCGGTAGATTTGCCTGGAAGACTTAATCATCGACCTCGTGCAATGCTTCTTACTGCCCTTGCGGCGTGACGCAATATTCCATTATACAGGATGACCGCCTCCCTGCGAGCGCGTTTTCGGGACTCGTCCGCCGCAGATGTTGCCCCCCACTGGCTGGGTCCACTTCACTCGTCGCCTGTTCTCGGGCCTGCCTCAGCGTGCACGAAAGAGGCGACAGTCGGTGCCATCCGGCCCGATGGGAACGCGGACCGGCCGCGCGCACCGAGGACAATGCCCCACGTACGCCGTGCCCTCTTTGTTGCGATAGATGCGGCAATACAGCCCGCAGCAATCGAAATGCATGCCGAGCCATCTCCGGCGACCGCGCGCCGTGATCTGGCCCCCACCGATCTGGCCGGCAGCTTCCACCCCGGCGATTTCGACGATGTAGTCAGGCTGATCCGACATGTCAGCCGCTACTGCCCCGACCGCTTTGTGTCTTTCCCTTCGGCCCGGCGCTGCTCGACGAACTGCTGAACGCTGCGGACGCCCGCCGAAGTCTGGGTGAGCAGCTGGTCGAGCTGGTCTTCCAATTGGCGTGCCTCGTTGCGGTCGGCCAGATGCGCGAGGTTCTCCCGGATGTTGAAACCTGCTGCCCGCGCAGCCGCGTCAGCCAAGACGGCTCCAACAGCCAAATCGCCCAGCAGGTTGCGATTGGCCTTGTGCTTCAGCTCGTCCATCGCCCGCAACGTCGCCGCGGCCACCATCGCAATCTCCATCGGAACCGCAATGGCGGTTGAAAGCGCGAGCCGAACCTGGTCATCCCTGTCAGGCGAGTCAGCCGGGAGCTTGGCGGCCTGAGCGTATTGCCGATACGCGAGCATGTCTTCACCGATCAACTGACGCAACACCAGCTCGGCACGCCTGAGCTTTCGCAGGATCCCACCGACGGTGCCGCCGGCTTCGGTGCCATTCGCCTCGCCGAGCGTGTAGTTCGCAGCCATCTGGCCCATCGTCGTGGCCAGCGCAGCGATCAGTGCGGAGACGCTTCCTCCGCCGGGCGTCGGCCGACGAGCCCCTGCATCGTCCAGGAACCTGGCAAGCGGCTGTTTGAGGTAGTCCGGTTGCTGATCGGTCATCGTCTTCACTTCGCTGTCGCGCTCACCGGGGCCGTCGTGGACCGTTCGTCGTTGATCATGACCGGCTCGATTCCCACGCTGACGTTGGCCGGCTCAGGAGTGGTCACGATCGCCACGAAATCAGTCAGGTACTTGCCTGCGGCCCGACGAGCATCCTCGATCGTCACTGCCCCCACCCGACGCGCTATGTTCTGGGGTGAATCCCAATCGTAAGGCCTGCCGATCATGACGTTCACGGCGATTCGCTGCGCGATCTCGGATGCGGTCTGATTGCTCATCTTCTCGGAGGTGATGATCTGGCGCTTCGCCTCTTCGAGCTCGTCGGCTGTGAACTCCCCGCGCGCCGCCTTGGCGAGATCGTCGGTCATGATCTGAAACACGCGGCTGACCTTGTCGGGCTGGCAGTTCCCGTATGCGCCGAACAGTCGCGGCACCACGCCCGGTTGATTGAAAGCGTGCACCGCGTACACCAGACCCTCCCGTTCACCTCGCAAATGCGCGTGCAGCCAGCCGCTTGGATAGCCGTACCCGCTGATGATCGTATCCACCACGTCGAGCGCCGCCATGTCCTGCTCGTCGGTGAACGTCCCGCCGCGGTACGCAATAAGCAGCATCGCACCGGCGTGTGAAGTCTTCTTGACGTACAGTCTGCTCTGCTCGATCGGCGGGTCGGACTCAATACGCGGCATCGGCAGGGCCGGTGCCTTCGGCAACGAGCCGAATGCCGCTCGGACCTGCTTCATCGTGGACTCGATCTGGACGTCGCCGACGATCGCCAAGACGGAATCCCGGCCGCACAGCCGCCGGGAGTACAAGTCGCGGATCTGCTCCGTGGTGAACCCCGAAACCGACTCGATCGTGCCGAGGCGGCGGTGACTGTATGCGCTACGCAGGTAGAACCGCTGTGTGAGCAAGTCGAACGCGCCTGATTCGAGGTCCTCCCCGATCCGTCGAATGTTCGCGACGACGATCGGCCTGAAGATGTCAAGTTGCTTGTCGGGAAACGCAGCATTGCGTATCACGTCGGCAAATACCTCGAACGCGCTCTCAAAGTCGTCTTTGATAAGCTGGCAGCTCACGCCGACCGTGTGGCTCCCGCTCATGGCGCTGATCGATCCGCCGATCGAATCGAAGAACTCGGCGATCCCTTCAGCCGATCGTTTCTTCGTGCCGCGCGTCAGGAGTTGCGCCATCATGTTGTGAATGCCGGCCTGCTGTGCGGTTTCACCGATCTGGCCGCCCTTCATGTAGAACTGCATGGCGACGACCGGCACAGCTGTCTGCCGCTTGATCAGGACCGTTAGGCCGTTGTCAAGCTGTTGGGCCACAATAGGCCCAGTCTCGGCGGCGGGCTGTGTCGTTCCGGCCGGCTGCGGCGCGAACCCCGGGGGCCCCACCAGAGCCAGACAGATTCGTTCCTCTTGTAGATACCGGCGTGCGGCCGAAAGCACTTGTTCGGCCGTTACCCTCTGAATCAGTTCCGTGTAATAGTCGCTGAAATGCGGGTCGCCCGTTGTGAGCATGTCGCGCGCCATCGCGGAAGCGACCGCCTCGGCCGTCTGCATCCCGAATACGTGATCGGCGATCTTCTGGCGCTTGGCCTTGGCAAGGTCGGCCTCGCCGGGAGATTCGTGCTTGGCGCGACGCACTTGCTCGAGAATCGCTGCGTAACAGGCCTGCCAATCCTTGGGTGCTGTCACGCCGCTGATCACGAACGTGCCGTGACCCCACGCCGGCGTCCAACTGCTGCAGGTGATGCTGCGGGCCAAGCCCTTGTCGCGGACCTCAAGGGCCAGTCGCGAGCTGGCTCCCTCGCCGAGCACGTACGCCAGCACGTCCAGCGCGTATAGGTCCGGATGCGTCAGCGTCACCGTCGGGAAGGCGACGCTGAAGAAGACCTGCGGCGTGGTGGCTAGATTGCGGACGATCGTCCGCGGGGAACCAACGGGCGGCTCCGCCGGTAGGGGCACGTCACGTATAGGTCGGCGTACGAACTCCTTGAACGCGGTCCGAACCTTCTCGAGCATCTCGTCCGCGTCGAAGTCCCCTCCTACTGCGACGATTACGTTGTCCGGAACATACATCCGCCTGTGGTACCCGATGATGTCGTCCTTGGTCAGTGTCTGGATCGCCGTTCGGTAGCCGATCGTGCGGAACCTGGCCGGGTGTCGGACGTACCGCGCCTCCAGCATGGCGTACCAGATCTGGGTCCGAGGGCTGCGATCGCTCCGCTCGATCTCACGCTGAACCACTTGCCACTCGCGCTCGAACTCTCGATCCACCCAGGCCGGACGAATGACAAAATCCGCCGGCAACTCAATGGCCGTGCCCGCGTCTTCGGGGACCGTGTTGATGAAGTAGCACGTATGGTCGATCGACGTGTAAGCGTTCGACCGGTTACCGAGGCGGCTAATGATTTTTTCCGTTTCGGCCTCCGTGCGCGTCTCGGTCGTCCGGCCGTGCATGAGGTGCTCAAACAGGTGACTGATGCCGGCGCCGAGGTATTCCTGCTCGTAGGCAGAGCCCGTCTTAACGTACATCCGCACGGAGGCCACGGGAGCCGTATGATGTTCTCTCACGATCACCGTCAGCCCGCTGGCCAGAGTTACTACCTTTTCATCGGGCCGATTGACCAGGTAGCTTACAATCGCCGTCGGATCCGCCACTGAGGCGCCCGCGAAGAGTCGATCACGGCGAGCGGGTTCCGTCAGGGGCTGATCGGCGCGTACCGGTGCTTCGGGCTCTCGCAGCGTGGCGGAAATGAGTCGAGGCTTGGCTGCCTCATCCTGGCGCGCGATCAGCCCGACCATCGCAATTGCCACAAGCAGCAATCTCCTCCCGGGAAGCCGACTCATAGCTTGGCTCCTGTGGCCGAGGCCGAATTGTGCAGATCGCGCCGCGTCCGCCGGCGCCCAACACGCCGGCTCGGCAACCATAGCACCTGCTGGTCGTTGCGTCCAGCCGTTGCGCGCGTCGAAGGCGGCACCGGGCTGCTTCGCCTCAAGCCAATAGGAAGGAGCGGCGCGGCTCGTGGCAGTCTGCGCGGATCTTTCGGCGAACCCAGCGAGACTCGAGGCGGACTAATCTCCCACCAGCCTGAGCGCAGCGAATTCCCTCGGCTTCTTGTAGAGCACGACACCGCCGCCATACTCGGCTGATCGCCGGGTCCGGCCGTCGGAATCGTTGACAACCACGGTGATACCGAAGCTGCGTTCGGCTTTCGGCGAGAAGCCGGGGATCAGTCGCCAATCGATGGCAATCTCGTATATGGTCTTTGCTTCGTGGCGAGCGGTTACAGCGCGGATGAGCGAGTCCACTTCCACTCCCGCCGGCAGCAAAGGTGTTTTCCAAAAATGTATTTCTGTCGCCCCGTTGCGGCGCGATGCGCCCAGTTGGGCGTCATCTTCGTCGAAGCCACGTTCGAACCTCTCGAAGTCGTTGCGGTTCGGGGTCAGCGCCACTTGCACGCTATCCTGCGTCCACATCTTCGCAGGGCGAGTATCCTGCACATGCACGTCATCAGTGACGACCACTCGAACGTACAACGTGCTACTGTCCCAGGCGGCCTGCCATGCGGCGGAAAGGTCCTTCGAGGCGGGTGGATCGATGATATTCTCCGGCGATTCGTCGTACTTGCCGACCTTCTGGCCCGGCGGCTCGCGGCGGAATATCCACGGCGCGGCTTTGACGTGTGGGACGTCGGCCCAGTCCGCCGGACCAGCCCCGAGCGGAATCCGCGCGGTGACGGGCGGTACATCAGCGACCTGGAGGCATTCCGCCCGCGGCGGCCTGTCGGCAGCACCCACGTTGTCCACGCAGTGTCTCTCGAGGGCAGCAAGATTGGCAAGGGCCAGTTCGGCCAGGCTGCGTTCAACCGAGCGCAGCCGGATGGCAGGTCTTTTCCCCTCGTGGGCGCAAACCCACCTGACCAGCGGCGCCAGAACACCGTCGTGCATCTCATCCCTCAACGTCCAGTACCGCACGCGGAATGTCTTTGGGTGCCACCCGCTGACCGAGGACCCGGGTAAGCGCTCGGCGATGCCCAGCCGCTTGTTGAAGGCCGCCCAGGCCTGAACGGCTGCGTTGGAGGCGGCGCGCGCCGCTCCCGGGCTTTCAGGGACGGCGGACGCCACGGCGCGCACGTAGGCATAATGAGCCCGGGCTGCTGCAAGTGTGAAAGCGAAGTAAGACTGCAGGAAGTCGATGCGCTTCTTTACGGCTTCCTCCTTCGCCAGCGAGGCGGCAGCGTCCAGGTACCTCTGGCCCTTCTCGATGTCCTCGAGCGAATAGATCGCCATCTCGCCGCGAATGTTGTCCATGCCGTGGAACCAAATCCCCTTGCGCGGCCGGTCCCAGCACTGCTCCCAGTGGGCGTAGAAGCGTCGAATCGGATCGACAGCTTCGCCGTACAGGTCCCGCAGCATGCCCTCGATCAACTCGTCGGGATCGAGTTCGGCGTCCCACAACATCCGATAGAGCAAGTAGAACATCGGCATGGAGCTGCCCGGCATCGTCGGGTTGTGCGTTCCGAAGCCGAGCACCCCTATCCTAGCCAGGTGATTCAGCTGATCCGCGAGGAGGTGCGGAAAGTAGCGGGGGGTCCAGTAGTCGATGCCCACGTATCCGTAGAAGGAAACGGCGCCGACCTTCTTGACCCACTCTGCGGACATGCGTTGATCGATGCGCTTGTACTGCGGGTCGTGATGCTGCGACGTATCCTGGCAGAGAACAATGCTGACGTTGTCCCCCACCCGATCGACCGTCTGGGGCGGCGCGTTGGTGATCTGGTAGGCAAAGGCGCCGAGCTTCATGTGCGGCAGTTCTCTTGCCGTTTGCTCCGAGACTTTTCTTAAGAGCTGAAAGTAGCTCTCGGAGCAATTCCAGATGCCCATGTACGGCTCAGATTCGCCGTCCACCTTCGTGCACCGGGGGCAGCGGCACGCTTGGAGGTTATCGTTCACGCCGAATGAAGCGCTCTGCGCGCCTCTTGCGGCGGACTGTCTGACGTGATCCATGAAGATCCTGGGCATGTCCGGGTGCGTAAAGCACGGCTGCGGCCCGCCGGAGAGCACACGCCGCCCGTCGATCATGGCGAAGTAGTCGGGGTGCGTCTCGGCGTACTTCGAGAGTGGAACGACGCCGGACAGCGCGTGGCCTGTGCCTGCGTAGGGCATGGGCACGCCCGGCTGCGTCAAGCGCATCCTTCGGCCAAAGTCCTTCGACGGCGGGTCGCCCCACAGACGCCGGCCTACGAACGATGGATTCTCCACGCGCGCTGCTTTCCCGACGTTCGGCCGAAATTCGATGGCCAGCGATTTGCGCTTCGGAATGATCTGCCAGAGTGGGCCGGCATAGTACCACCGCACGCCGAAGTGATCCTGAAGGATCGTTAGGATGCCGTTGGCCGTGCCTTGCTCAAGATTGCCAGCGATGATGAGGTCCTCACCTGCTGACGCGATGACGAACCCGTCTGCCTTGATCGCCCGGCACGCTTCGGCAATCCGACCGAAGTGCTGGGTCTGGCCCAGATGCAGCGTCGGACCGGCAAGGTCGCGCGTGCCCTTGGTGATTTGCAGCGTCGCCCCGGTGATCTGCTGAACGTAGGTCCTCAGATCGTCCAGTGCGCCGGTGAGCGCTTCATTGTCCCCGGCGGCGACGACGCGCACGATGGCTTTGCCGTTCTCGACAACAGGGAAGCGAGCGGGCTGGCCAGCTCGTGCGGCGATCGTTACGCCGGCCGCCACAAACGCAGAGGCGGCCACCGACACGAAGCGGGCACGCTGATAACTGTTCATCGCCGGTTTGCCTCCGTTGTTGCCGTAGGCCGATCAGCTACGAGCCGGGCGGACGCCAGAATCCGCACGGCTTCGCGCCTCAGCGACCAGGTTCGCCCGAAGGCAGAACCATCATCTGCTCCGGCGGAAGCGGCTCGACCGGCCGGATGCTGACGTCATCGAAAACGGTCAAGTTGTACACGAGGCCGAGCACTTGCAGATGCTCGAGGAAGATGGTCATGCGGTCGCCATTCGCCGCCGCACGGAGCGTCACGTGAGACCATTTCTTGTGACTCGGCCGGTAGGGCGTCCACAAGACGTACGGCCCGTTGTGGTCCGTGCCTCCAGTCGGATCGATGCCGAGCCGGCAGGCGAC
>CAYGAN010000062.1:0-8538 GCA_964347585.1 uncultured Planctomycetales bacterium
GTAGGGGGGCAACCAGCCTGCACCAAGGCTTCGGCGGGCAGGCCCTGGGGAGGTCCCATTCCGGTCGAGTCCTGGACGGGCGGCATACCTGCACTTACGCCAAGCGCGTGGGTCCAGGCCAAAGCGGCCGCCGCGGCTCCAATCGTTGGACGCTTTGCGTATTGGCTAGGGCGGCGTCTTGCCAGCCATCAGGCCGCCTCCACAATGCCCCTAGATTGCGCGTAAAGGCCTCTGAAAAAACGCAATATAGGCCAGCCGCTGCAAGGAGCCCGGCCGAAACCGTACAGGCGCTACTGCGCGATCCTGCCGTATCAACAGCTGGGGACTCTGCGACAGGGGTCGGCTGTTTGGCTACACTAACTAACATCTGCGGTGCACAAGGCCGTGCATCGAGACTCACGTTCAGGGCGGATGCGCCCCACCAGCAAAGGAGATACAAGGCATGATTCAGCGCGTGATGTGGACGGCTGCGCCGATCATCTTTCCCTTCACCGTGTCAGACTCGCTCAGGGCTGCCGAGCCGTGGGTGATTTATGATGGCTACGACGGCCCGGGGAAGGGCAAACACGTCGTTCTCGTCTCGGGCGATGAGGAATACCGCTCAGAGGAGGCACTGTCGCAACTCGGTAAGATCCTCGCTAAACACCATGGGTTCAAGTGCACGGTGCTCTTCGCGGTGGACCCCAAGACTGGGACGATCGACCCCGTGGTTCGGGACAACATCCCCGGCCTGGAGGCTCTCAGAACGGCCGACCTGATGATTATCGCCACCCGCTTTCGCGACCTGCCTGACGAACAGATGAAGCACATTGTCGAGTACGTCGAGTCGGGCAAGCCGATCCTCGGGATGCGAACCGCAACCCACGCGTTTAAGATCGCCAAGGGTAAGACTTACGATCGCTACAGCTTTGACAGCAAGCAGGAGGGCTGGGCTGGCGGGTTCGGTCGCCGGATCCTCGGCGAAACCTGGATCAGTCACCATGGAAAGCATGGCAAACAGAGCTCCCGCGGCGTCATCGCGCCAGAGATGAAGGACCATCCGATCGTGCGAGGCTGCGATGACATCTGGGGGCCTACTGATGTCTATACCGTGCGGCTGCCCCTGCCCGACGACAGCGAGGCCCTCGTCCTGGGACAGGTGCTGACCGGAATGAACCCGTCCGACAAGCCGGTCCAGGGGAAGAAGAACGATCCGATGATGCCCATCGCCTGGATCAAGACATACCGGGGCGACAAAGGTCCAACCGGCCGAGTCTTCACGACCACGATGGGGGCCGCGACCGACCTGGAGAGCCAGGGCGTGCGTCGACTGCTGGTCAACGCCGCCTACTGGTGCCTCGGCATGGAGAAGAAGATTCCGCCCAAGGCCAAGGTAGATATCGTGGGGCGATACAAGCCGTTGTCGTTCGGCTTCGCAGGCCACAAGAAGGGCGTCCAACCATCCGATCACAGGATGGAATGACAGGCATCAATGTCGGATGCCCCGAGCAAGATGCCGCAACAGGTCGGGCGATGCTCACAGTACCTTGGATTGCCCCGGCATCGCGACCGGATACCGGCCCCGGGCATCGGGCACGACCGGCGGGGCAGAGTCCATCGTGAGGTTCCCCAGTCCCGGGGCAAGCACGAGCTCTGACGCGAGCGCCTGTTCCCAGCCGATCTCCTGGCCCGATTGGGCGGCCATCCGGCCGAGAATGCCCACCAGTGCAGCATAGGCCGAACGCTCCGTCTCGTTGTAAGGCTTGTTCTGCCGGATCGCCTCGAACAGCCGATCGAACTCGACTTGGTACGGATCGACCTTCTCGCCCTTGTACCGCCAGATGATGCTGTCTTCAGTCCTGTTGTGTCCCTTATAGATGAGCGGGTCGGGCACACCTTCGCCCAGAACGGCCGAGCCTTTCGTGCCGTGAATCACGTTGCCCCAGAAACCCCAACATTTAGCCATGTGCCGGCCCTGGGCGAGCATCCGTGTCCCGTCGGGAAACGAGTACTCGACGGCATAGTGATCGAACATCTGATCCGGTTTCGTACGCGCCTGGCGTCCACCTTGTCCCTGCCCGGACACCGGCCAGGCATCCTTGCCCCAGCAGCAGATATCGAGGTTGTGGATCAGCCAGTCCAGGATGAAACTACCGCCCAGCCAGTTGAAGCCGTGGAAGTTACGAATCTGGTAGGCCATCTCCGTCGTGCCCGCCGACTTCGGCCTGCAACCCACGGGGCCGTGCTCGCGGTAAGCCCAACAGGTAATCACGTCGCCGATGATGCCATCATGGATTCGGCGGACGGCCTCTTCCAGTGGCGCGTAATGGCGGCTCATCAAGCCTCCGGCGATCTTGAGGTTCTTTCTACCCGCTTCCTGGCCGGCTTTGAGTACGCGGCGAATCCCCGGGCCGTCGACGGCGAACGCCTTCTCCATGAACACATGGCAACCCTTGGCGACCGCGTACGCGAGGTGCAAGGGCCTGAACCCCGGAGGTGTGGCCAGGATCACCACGCCCGATCCATCCAGGCAATCGATCGCCTTCCTATAGGCATCAAAGCCAATGAACTGGCGATCTTTCGGAACCTTGATCCGCTTGCCGAACTGCGGCGAGAGCTTTCCGAGACTGGACTGAAGCCGATCATCGAAAACATCGGCCATGGCTAGAAGTTCGCTCGGACCGCTTTTCGTGGAAAGGGCATTTACGACAGCGCCCGTACCCCGTCCGCCACAGCCAACGAGGGCAACCTTGATAGTGTTGTTTTCAGCCGCATGGACCGCAGGGACGGCCACAAGGCCGAGGGTTGACGCGGCGGCAATACGGCCGGAGGTGTTGAGAAACTCACGACGCGACGCGCGGGTCTCTTGATCTTGACTCATGGTTCCTCCCTCTGCAGATGTTGCCGATCGACATGCCGGCCCCTCAGCCTTGCCCGGATACGCTCCGGGCGATTGGATGAATTGTCCAGAATCCAGCCTAGCCGAACAAGGCCTCGAGTCTATCCTCAATCGGGCCGAGGAAGTGGCCTGACCCCGCCAATGGTACCACCTGCTATGTGATTCCCATAGGTCAACCGCAAAGCACGGAGGCAGGCGAAGCGAAACCCTCGGCTTGGGGCCGCCTGAGCTGTAGGAGGGACCGAAGCTATGAGCGCCGAGTGCCCACCCCCTTCGAGAACCTGCTAAGGGATCATCCCGCCCAATTGGGCACCCATTGACTAGCTCAGCTTGTGGTCTTCGTTCGGGGGGCAGGCAACAGCAGTTGAGAGCGGCGCGAAAAAGCTCTTCGCGGCTGAGGGTATAATCCTCCCGATGAGCACGGCAACGACAGCCACCGAAACCCTCCCCGGAAGCATCGAACGGGTCGCACTCTTGAGGCCCTATCGAGTTTCGGTGGTTCTATTCCCTTACGACTATCCACCAAGACGGCAAGACAGTCAGTCAGTTCTTTCGGCCAGCCCTTTGAGCAGGCGAATTGCCGCCTCGAGCATCATTTCGCCGCCACCGGGCTGGATGCGGGAGTTGACGGTCTCGTAGCTGCCCTCGGCAAACGCCTTCCTGGTCGGGATGTATCCGGGGGCATCATTGGCCAGTTCGATTACCAGCGTCGTCTTGAACGGTGACGCCTTCTTGATGGCCAGCCCCAGATCGACGAAGACCTCACCTGGCAGCGTCACGATGGCCACGTCCGGACCAAGCCGGAACACTTGTACTTCAATTGGCAGCGTCGGCCCCCCGCGCAGTTGCACGTCCCAAATCTTGTAAGTCTCGACCTGCTTGAGAAAAGGCAACTCGTGCGTGCCGATCTTGGCCATCTCCTTGGCGGCCCGGGTGACCTGCTCATCGGTGAATTGCTGCATGGCGGCAGGCAGCGTTACACTTCGCACGGCAAGCGAGGGTTCGTCCACACGACGGAGCCTGGGCAGCTCGGTCCGCACCGTTTCGGCCAGCATTGAACCGATCTCCTCGGCGCTGCGTCGTCCCTTGGTGCTCACGTTGATGTCGTTGATGTCGCCGCAGGTTCCCGTGCCGAACACCGATACCAACTCGTTGCCGAGAGACTTGCGTAGATCTCTTTCCAGATAGTATGGGTAATCAGCTGCGTACGCACTACCACCAACGGTATCGGGATGCAGCGCGAAGACGGTCAGAGTCGCAAGTGCCTCGTCGCTCCCCGCATCACGCATCAACAGGACGCCAACGTCGGGGTCTGTCGGCCCGGCCGGTCGGATGATGTCCGGGTTCTGCTGGCCGGGGTTGAACCTCACCGTGCCGTCCTTCATAAGGAAACGTCGGTTGAACGAAAGCCGCGTTTCGCTGGCCACGCCGACCTCGATCTGAACGCGTCGAGCGGAAGCCTGCGCCCGAACGATTGCCTGGACGATCTTCTCGACCAAGACAGTGGGATAATCTGCCTTCTCGTGGGGGTCATGGCCATGTTCGGCCACCGCCCGTTCATGGAAGTACTCCCGCAAAGCGCCGAAGTACAAAGGCCCCGTGTGCGTATGTGTGGCGATAACGGCGACGTTGGCAGCAGGGATGCCGGTCTTTTCGCTGGCGAGCCGCCTCGCCTTGCGGGAGACCTGGAGCGATATCCCGATCAGGTCGCAGATCACCAGCGCCGCACTCTGATCGCCCTGAGCAAACACGATGGCCTTGGCCTGCAGGGGGTTGCTCGTGGCGGTATTGAACCGCTCGTGGAAGTAACCACTCATCCGCCAACCTCTGGGCGGTGTGATATCCACCACCGCCACTCCGGCGGTAAGGGCACTTCCCCCCGCAGGCTTGTCCGTGCCCGCAGCCCCCGCGAGACCGGTCATCACGACCGTTCCCATCAAGGAGAACACGCAGATCATTCTTCGCATGGTGCCTTCGCCTTGCGTTGGTCTTTGCTGAAAGCTAAGCGAGATTGACCATACGACCCGCCCGACACTGACGCCTCGCCCAGTTTCGGATTGGACAGCGCCCCGCTTTGTTGTGTCTTCGATTGTTGCTGGCCTTTGGCGAACCGCCAGAAAAACTGGCCTGCCCCCACGGATGGTACCACCTGCTGTGTGATTCCAACAGGCCAACCGCCAAGCACGGAGGCGTGCGACGACAAGCCCTCGGCTTGCGGCCGCCTGAGCTGTAGGAGGGAGCGAAGCTATGAGCGCCGAGGGCCCTGCCCCCTTGAGAACCCGCTGAGGCATCCTCCCGCCCTATCGGGACACCCGTCAGCTAGCTTAGCTTGTGGTCTTCGTTCGGGGGGGGCCGCAAGACAGTTGCCGAGGGGGCAGGCTTGTCCCGGATAAGGCGCCGCACAGCAGAAGCTTAGCGGAAAATGCCGTGGCTACCCTCCTGGCTCCCTTTTTGATGCTCATCACGAAACCCCCGCCAACCCCACCAAGAAGATCACCTCTGTCGGCTGTGCCGTACCACCGGCAGCAGAATGTGCGAGGGGTGTTCGGCGTCGTGGTGGATCGAGTTCCTGGCCACGATTGTCCTGGCCTTGGCAGAGGAAGGATTTGCGACGTTGGGATTCGGCTTGAACCGGGGCGCGTTGCTGCTAGAGACGGCGACCCGGATTCTGTGGCCGCTGTTGAAGATCATGCTGGTGGACCAGAGGTCAACCTCAAACCGGTGGATTGCGTCGGGCTGCAACAGTTGCTCGTGCCCGAAGGAGTCTCTATAGCGGGCCCGGATGATTCCGTCCTGGATCAGGATCGATCGGCCATCGGGATAGACGTCGGTGAGCTTGACTGCGAAATCGGTATCCCGGCATGTGGAAGAGGCCCACAGATGCGCCTTGATCCGTCCGGTGACTTCGAGCGGCTGCGCCAGCGGCTCCGAGGTGTAGAGCAGGACGTCGGGGCGGCTCTCGACCGGGCGCTGATCGAACGGGCCGCGGTCGAGAACCAGGTTACACCCGCCTCGCGTCGGTACGGGGTTTACTGGATCGTAAGCGTACGCGCGGAGCCGGCCTTCAGGTGCAGGTCTCGTAGTGCTCAGGCTTCCCTCATCATGCAGGTAGAGCGGTGTCGGCTCGCAGCGCACCGGCCACACGTTTGAGCAGCGCCATTGATGACCGGGTGCGTCAGGCTCTCCGAAAGCGCCCATTACGTAATAGACAACGGCGGGTGAATCCATGATGCCGTTGGCAGCGCCTTGCAGCCAGTAATCCAGCCACCGTGCGACGTCCCCTTCAGAAGGAACCACCACGGCGTGATCGGGCAGTATGAGCTCGCCGATCTTGCGACTGCGGCCGTGCACCCAGGGTCCCATCACGAGCTTCTGCTTGCCGCGCGCTCCGGGGCCACCGTCGTACTGGCGCCACATGAAGGCATCAATAGTGCCCTGGGCGAACACATCGTACCACCCGCCGACGAAGAGCCCGGGCGTCTTGATCTTGTCGCTGCGCGTGCTGGCGTCGAGCGCCCGCCAGAAGTCGTCATACCTTGGATGAGCTAGGAAGAGATCGAGACACTGATTCGAGAAGCGGTTGCCAGCGAGCCACCCTTCGACGAGCGCTTTGCGGAAAGCTCCGCCTACGTAGCCAGCATGATGATACAGGCTCCCGCATGCCACGTGGATGACTTGGCAGGTCAGATGCGGCGGGGCAGCGCCAGCCGTCAGAACCTGCGTGATGCCTCGCGCCGAAGCCCCGAACGTGCCGACCTTGCCGTTGCACCAATGCTGAGACGCAACCCACTCGATGGTGTCGTAGCCATCCTGGCACTTGCCCCACCCGTCGGGCAGGAACGGCATGTCACTGTCGCCTTCCGAAGCGAATCGGCCGCGGAAGTCCTGCCTTACCACGGCATAGCCGCGCTCAATGTGCAGCAGGGGAAGCTCGTCGTTGGTCTTGTTGTAGGGCGTGCGCACGAGCAGGGCAGGCCAGGGACCCTTGTCTCTTGCCGGCAGAAAGACGTCGGTGGCCAGGCGAACCCCGTCGCGCATCGGCACCATGACATTCCGTAGGATTCTCGGCCCCGGCGGCAGTACGAAATCGATTCCTGAGGGGCTCTTGGTCAGATCGAGATGCACCACGCCTCGGCGGTGAAGATCGCTCAGGCGAGGGACCCGTCGATCGACGCGAACACCCCGATAGATAAGATTCGGCCGGTCCTGAGCGCATGTGAACGCCACGACATCTCTGAGTTGTGGCAGGTTGTCCGGAACGGCAAGCACGAACCGCCCGTCGCGATCGGTCAGTACGGTCTTCTCAGGCTTAATGCGGTCTCGTGGCATACGTGCGGATAGCTGCCCCCACCGGATGACTCCGACCCGCACTCCCGCTAGCGGTCGGCCACCGTCCCCTGCGGTCACCCGTCCCGACAGGGTCAATTGCGTGGCAGCGCAAAGATCGCGAGGCACTGACGCAATGAAGACAGGCAGACCTGCCAGACACAGCAGCCTGAGTAGCGAGTCCATATCGCCCGGTCCTTTCTTGCCTGGCCGCTCGATCGAGCCGCGGCGCTTGGCTCGTGTCAGCTTACTGCGAACGATTGTCGAGTGCGACCGCCCCCACATCAGCACAAGCTGCTTCTGAGCATCGCATGCCCGCCGCTCGGAAACGCCCAGCTTCTCCGCGACCCGCCGGACGGCCTGGCGCCTCCGCGGCGGGCTCAGCAGTTTGGGGATGCCGCCTCTTTCAGGATCGCCATGTCCAGCGCCTGCTCCGCCGCCAGCTTCTTGAGCCGGGCGTTCTCACGCTCCAGCTCCTTCAGCCGCCTGGCCTGCTCCATCGTCAGGCCACTGTATTCCTTCCGCCAGCGGTAGTACGTCTGCTCCGTGATCCCCAGCTTCCTGGCCGCCGCAGCCACCCTCAGACCCCTGGCCAGTTCTACGTCCGCCTCCCGGAGCTTCGGAATGATCTGCTCTGGCTTGTTCCGTCTGCCCTTCGTGCCGAGTCTCCCTCCTTGGTCCAGTGGACTCAGATACTGACATTCCACCTGGACCCGTTTCAGGGGGCAAGGTCATGTCCGCACAGATCGGACAAGCTCGAGCGCGGAAGAACCTTTCGTTGGGTAGACCGCTCAGACCCCCTGCTCTCGCACTCCAGACCGCGTTTTTTGCACCGGCGGAGCAGCTTGTATGTTGCCCGTGGGTAGCTTGGGCGCACTTTGAGCGCACCCTGGGGGGACAAATAAGGGACTCCTTGGCGCGAGGGTTTTCGTATTATCTCTATGATTGGGCGAACAATAGGGGACATTCTACTTTCCTTGGAAAGCCAGAACGTCCCCTTCATGCTTCACGCTCTCACGGCAGCGGCAGGCCGGGAATTCCGACTTCGATTTTGGTTAGTCCCGGCCCGGGCCAGGGCACGCCGGGAACAAGGGCTCCCGTGAGCCCCGAGTTGGTAACGAAGAGATTCTCGCGCTCGCCGTTTCCTGTCCCGAAGGCCAGGCTGAACGGCGCATCAAGCGGCACCTGCGGGTACGCCGCCACGGTCTCCTGAGACCGACCGTCGGCATTGACGCGAACGATCGCGAGGCGGCTGGGCAACGCGATATACACGTTGCCGTGTACGTCCAGGGCGAGGCCATCGAGCATCAGCGGGAAATACGGCGACTGGTAGA
>CAYGAN010000062.1:8548-12775 GCA_964347585.1 uncultured Planctomycetales bacterium
CGGTTGGCCGGAACTGCCATCCGGTAGCACCGCGACCCGCACGACCAGCGCCTTGTCCGTGTTGATGACGTAAAGATCGCCCCGATAGAATGCGATGCCATTGGCACCTACAGGAAACGGAAACAAGGTTGGAGCCAAACCGGTCAGGAGGTCGTCGCGGACCCACAGCTCCGCCGTTCCACCCTTCGGCACACGCCAGATGCCGCCCTGGGCAAAGGCGCCGCTGGAAGGGTCTATGGAGAACACCTCGGTGACGTACAGATTGCCCTGCTGGTCGAATGCCAAGCCGTCCGGGAAGACGATCTGGTCAGTGCCGGGCAACAGCGCGATATTCCCGCCCTGGTCCACCCGGTACACGCCGTTATAAGGCGCTGCTGCCGGGGTGCGGGCCATGTAAACGTTGCCCTCCGCGTCCACCGCGAGGCCGCAGCCCCCGCCACCCGGGGGGCCGAAATCGGCGAGAATCGACTTGGTGGCGGAGGGCGAGAACTTCAAGACTTGGTCACTGAGATTCGGCAGGGGGCCAAACGGCGACTGCCGGATGCTGACATAGACGTTCCCGACCTTGTCCACAGCGACGCCCTCAGCGAACTCCATCTGATCGGCGTCGAACGGAATGAAGCTCGGAAATGTGCCGGCACTTTGCGCGCTGGCAGCCGCAGGGACAACAAGAATGCACAGAGCAAAGGTAATGAGTGCTGGATGTTTGTCAATGATCATGACAGGCTCCTTTCAGTTTGTGTGTGCGTAACGTTTTCAGCGTTACGCCGGAAGCAGAAGGATCAATCGTCCGAAGACTCCTGACACTGGACCCTTCGATCGGTCCGACTTGTGCGAATCCAAACCGGGTGAGCTCGCCCACTACGGGCACAGGACTTTTTTGCCGACGCGGCTCTTGGCATAGGAGACATCCGCGGCATTGATCACGCCGTCCAGGTTCAGGTCTGAGTTGGGATAACTGCTTGCGGGCTGACCGATGCGGCTCTTTATCTGCTTGACGTCGGCGTTGGTGACGCTACCGCTGCCATCGACATCAGCGACCAGGGAACGGATCATGCAATCGTTGTCCCCGTCGAGCGCCTCGGCGATGGCTCCCGCACCAACAGCAATGGCATAGCAGGCCTCGTCGGGCACGTCGTTCAGGCTGATTCGCATGGTGTCGGCGTCCAGCATGCTCACGGCGGGCGTGCAGGTCAGGGGCGGACCAACCTTGCGGCGGGAGGTCACCCAGTAAGTCACGGTAACCGCGGCCGGGTCATTCAGCGTGACTGGTGCATCGAAGTCCACGTCGATGCTCCGCAGGCCCATGCCCAGCGCGGCCGTCCCACGGCTCTCGACTGTCGGACCGGTCGAGCCGTTACCGGTTCGGGTCGGATCAAGGTCGATCGCCAACTCCCCCAGGCCGCTGTGACTGCGGACGCTTCGCCAAGCGGTTATGACACGCGTTTCGCAAGCGTCACCGATCCCGTCGGCGTTACTGTCGGCCTGATCAGGATTCCAGACGCTCGGGCAGTTGTCGGAGTCGTTAGGCACACCGTCGCCGTCGATATCCTCCCAAGCGACTCGAAGGATGACCAGGCCGTTGGAGTCAGCGACGTACACGTAGCCTTCCGAAACGGCAGCTCCGTGCGCAAACCCACTCGTGTTGTATCCACCCACCCGCACCGGTGCGGCCGGGTTCGAGATGTCAATCACTTCAAGGCCGAGCTCGCTGGCCGCCACGTACGCATAATCGCCCGAGATGGCAACGTCATAGGCATCCCCACTCGCGTACCCGCCCACGCGCACCGGCGCCGCCGGGTCCGAGATGTCGATCACCTGAAGCCCGGAAGAGCCCGCCAGGTACGCGTAGACCCCGGAGACGGCCACGGCATCATACGCATTCGTACTTATCCCACCCACGCGGAACGGCGCGGCCGGGTTGGAGATGTCGATGACCTCAAATTCAGCGTCCACAGACGCGTCCGGCCAGTGCACCACGTACGCGTAGCCGCCTGACACGGCCACGTCATAGGCATACACGCCGGCACACCAGCCCAGGCCGACCGGCGCCGCCGGGTTGGAGATATCGATGACCTGAAGACCGTTAAACCAGTCGGCCAGGTAGGCGTAGTCGCCCGAGACGGCCACGGCTTCCGGCGCCCAGTACCAGTCCATGGCCCACCCGCCTGTGCGGACCGGCGCCGCCGGATTCGAGACGTCAATCACGTCGAGGCCGCCCACGCACGTGTCGTAGTCACAGTAATACCAAGCCACATACGCGTACCCACCGGACACGGCCACGTCTTGGGCATACCCTTCCGGGCCGTAGACGCCCACAAGGACGGGCACCGCCGGGTCCGAGATATCGACCACCTGCAGGCCGCCAAAGCTCCCGACCACGTACGCGTAGCCGTCGGCCACCGCCACGCTCTGGGCGACAAGGTCTCCGCCGCCATCCCACTGGCCTATCAACTCAACCGGCACGTCCGCCCGCGCGGCCGCCGTCAGGGCGAAGATTCCCATGAAACGAACGAAACTTTGCCTGTTCATGTCTCATCTCCAAGCTTTGATCCGCGCTGCCATGGCGCGAACCCAATAACTGCAAGGCGACATCTGGCGGCAAGATTCACGCGCGAATTGGACGCTGAAGGGAGAGAGTCTTGCGTTCGCCCGCCGGCCGGTGCACCCCATGGCAAAGTGGGAAGCATGTGAGCATCAACGCGGAAAGGAGATACGGCTGCGTCGGTTGGGCGCGGGATCGGGTTGTCCTCAGCCGCGGAATAAGGTAATCGTATGGGAGTCCATCTCCGTTCGTTTTCAGGGGTAGCGGACGTGGCTGCCAGTGCTGACGAGCTTGTCCCCCGTGCCGTGAGCGGCGACCGCCAGGCCCTCACCAGTCTCCTGGAGGCGATCGCGCCGGAGATTCGCGCGGTCCTCAGCAGGGAGTTGGAGCCCGTCTGGCGATCGCAGATCGATATCGACGATCTGCTGCAGACTACGTATCTTGAGGCGTTTCTACGCATCCGGCAGTTTACGTCCGGCCCCGAGGCTTTGAAGTCCTGGTTGCTGCAGATCGGGCGAAACAACCTGCGCGACGCGATCCGCGAGTTGACCCGGGCCAAGCGGCCGGACCCGCGGGCGCGGGTTCAGCGTAAGGACAGCGATTCGCATCAGGAACTGCTGGACCTGCTGAGCGCGACGTCCACGACGCCGGCCCGGCGTGCTGCCAGAGGCGAACTGGTCGACCTCTTGAAAGCGGCCATCCGAACACTACCGGACAGCTATCAGCGGGTCGTGGAGATGTTCGACCTTGAGGGGCAGCCGGTGCCGGAAATCGCATCCGCGTTGCAGCGCTCACCGGGGGCCGTGTACATGCTTCGCGCCCGAGCCCACGACCGCCTGCGCGAGATACTCGGGTTCAGCGGCGCCTGACTCTGGGGCCTGACGATGAGCCACTCAGGACGGTGGCTGCCGTACAAATGATCCATGCCTGAAGAGCCTTCCCCATCACCGATGCTCGCCGGGCGGACGGATCGCGAGCTGATCAAATCGGCCGGCCGGGAAGTGGATACCGCCGCGCTGACGGCCGGCTCCGCCCTGCACCTGCCGGCCGGCGCGTCCTTGCCCGATTGTCTCAAGGATGAGGTAGCCGTCACTTCCGACTCCATCCCCGGCTACTCCATCGTTCGGGAGATCCACCGCGGCGGGCAGGGCGTGGTCTATCAGGCCATTCAGAAGACCACCCGGCGCAAGGTCGCCATCAAGGTGATGCGCGAGGGCCCCTTCGCCGGCAAGCACGACAAGGCCCGCTTCGAGCGCGAGGTGCATGTGCTGGCCGCCTTGAAGCACCCGAACATCGTGGCCATCCACGAGAGCGGCACGGCGGCCGGCAGCTTCTACTTCGTGATGGACTACGTCTCCGGCCAGCCGCTGGATGTGTACATGGCCGCCGACCGGCGCAGCGTGCGGGAGACGCTAACTCTGTTCCAGAAGATCTGCGAGGCGGTCAATGCCGCGCACCTGCGGGGCGTGATCCACCGCGACCTCAAGCCCGGCAACATCCGCATCGACCCGGAGGGCCAGCCGCAGATCCTGGACTTCGGCCTGGCCAAGGTGGCTCCCGGCCAGATCGGCGACGAGAGCGTGGCGATGACCATGACCGGGCAGTTCATCGGCTCGCTGCCCTGGGCCTCGCCGGAGCAGGCCGAGGGCATCTCGGCCAGGATCGACATCCGCACCGACGTC
>CAYGAN010000062.1:12785-16972 GCA_964347585.1 uncultured Planctomycetales bacterium
ATCACATGCTGACCGGCAAGTTCCCGTATGACATCGTGGGCAGTTTCCACGAGGTCCTGGATCGGGTCATGAAGGCCGCGCCGGTCCGGCCACGAACGCTGCGCCGGGAGATCGACGACGAGGTCGAGACCATCATGCTCAAGTGCCTGAGCAAGGATCGGGAACGGCGCTACCAGTCCGCCGGCGAGCTGGGGCGCGACATTCGCAGTTACCTGAACGGCGAGGCGATCGAGGCCAAGCGGGACAGCACCTGGTATGTGCTGAGGAAGAACTTCCGGCGATACCGGGCTCCAGTGGCCGTTGCGGCCGGGTTCGTCCTGATACTGATGGCCGGCCTCATCGTCTCGCTGACCCTCTGGCATCGGAGCAGCCGGGCGCTGGACGACACGCTGGCGGCCCGGAAGCTCGCCGACGCTCGCTCGGATGAAGCGACCGCTGCCCGCGTGCGCGCCGAGAGCGAGGCCGCCAAGGCGACCGCGATCAAGCGGTTCCTGCAGGAGATGCTATCATCGGCGAACCCCGAGAAGGCTCTCGGCCGGGAGATCACCGTCCGCGAGGTCATCGATGAGGCAGCTGGCAAGGTCCAAGCCGGCAGCCTGAAGGACCAGCCGGCGGTTGAGGCTGCGGTGCGCGCCACTCTGGCCTCCGCGTACGAGTCGCTGGGGCTCCATTCCGAAGCCGAACCCCACCGGCGTGCTGTTCTGAGCATTTATGAGCGAACGCTGGGAGACAAGCATCCCCACACCATTCAGGCCATGGGGGCTCTGGCGTGGCTCATGCCGGACCGCCGCGGTGAGTCCCTCTGTCGTAAGGCGCTCGAGCTGAGCCGAACGAATCTGGGTGAAGAGCACCATCTGACCGTCAGGCTCATGGAGGAACTCGCCAACACTCTGCCCTGGGGTTCTGAGGAGAAGGAGGCGATGCTCCGCCGGGCAATCGAGCTTCATACTCGAATATGCCCGCAAGGGAAGGACTCCCGCTGCCCCGCGATGTGGGGGTTCAAGCACGATCTGGCCAAATGCCTGGCGGAGAGGGGTCGGCTTTCAGAAGCCGAGCCCCTGGCGCGGGAGGTTCTTGCCGTTGAGCCGCCCTCGAAAACGCCCAGCCGCTCGGCCTGGATTCTGGTTGACATTCTTGTGGAACAGAAGAAGTTCCCCGAAGCGGAAGAGATCTGCCGGGCCTTGCTTCCGAAACAGGTGGCGGTGCTCGGCGAGAGCCACCCCATCACGCTGGGCAACCTTCACGAGCTGGTTGATGTTTTGGCCAAACAGGAGAAATGGAAGGACGCCCACGCGCTTTTGCAGGAGCGCCGCGATCGGATCAATCGTATCAAAGGCCCGCAGCACGCCGACACGTTCATGGCCGATTGCGAGCTGGCCAACTTGCTCGCTCGGCAGAAGAAAACGGCTGAGGCCGAGGAGCGATACCGCGAGCTGATCGACATCGCTGTCCGCGTATTCGGTAGGGAGCACTACTGCACAAACGCTGCGGTGGACGGGCTGACCGCCGTGTACGGCCAGGCCGGCCTGGACGAGAAGGCCTTCGAACTAAGGCGCGAGTACGCGCCAGGCAGAGAGTTCAGCCGGCTGGTGGAGGCACTCCGCACGCGCGGCAGCACGGCCGATCCCAAGGAATTGGCCCAGTTCCTTGTCCCGATGGCGACGCAGACAGACACCCCCACGCTTCGTTTCGCAGTCCGTGCCCTCCAGCACTACCGCTCCAAGGACTACGGCCGGATCGTGCTGGCCTCGCTGGATCGGCTAAGCCTGCATCAACAGCTCTGGATGGCCTCCCGATTTGCAGATAGCGCGCCGGACCGCCTGGAAACGCTCTTCCCGTTTTGCCGCGGGCTGGATGTGGAGGAGTTGATCCGTTCCCGTCATATCGGGAAGGACCTCGAGAGGGTGGGACGATTGCTGCTGCTCGCTGGCGACTTCGAGGGTGGCTGCAGGCTCCTGCGACGCTTGGCCGAGGACCCGGAATTCAAGAGCGTGAACGTGAACACCTTCGTCGGCTGGGCGGAGCTGCTCAACGGCCGACCGGTGGCGGCACGCGCCGCCTTCGAACTGGGGATCGCCAATGCCGGCAAATTCGACGAGCAATTGCGTGCCGCCCGGATCGCGGCGTGGTTTCTGGGGCGGATTACGGCTGAAGACCTGGTCACGACGGAGAACCCCGAACTGCCTTGGTGGTTTATCGGTGAGCGGCATCTCCTGGCAGGCAATCGCGAGCAGGCTGTGGAGGCGTATTGGCAGTGTATCGGAAGCCAGATGGACGTGCTTGAGGCTTGGCCGTCGAATGTGGCGCGCCTGCGGCTTCGGCAGTTGGAGGGTAAGGTCCCCGGGCTGCCGCAGCCGCTTCCTCCGGACGCCCGCCTGTGGGAGCACCCGGGAAGCGTTCCGGCGGCGGTTGCCACGACCGTCGCTTCAGGCCCAGCAGCGAAACTGCCGTTGGCAAAAGCAGCGAATCTGGGGCCGGCCGGCTCCGTGGGCAGCCGCCGGCCGGCTCCTGATGAGAAGTGCATCTTGCTCTTCGGGCACCGTGGCTGGATCGGCGGCCTGGCCTTCGCTCCCGCAGGGGACCGCCTCGCTTCGACAGGGGGGGACGCAACCGTGCGGCTCTGGGAGGTCGCTTCCGGGAGGGAGTTGGTCGCCCTCACTGGCCACCGGTATTCGGCGAACGAGGTCCTCTTCTTGCCCGATGGCCATCGCCTGGTGTCCTGCAGCGATGACAAGACGGTCAAGCTCTGGGAACTGCCTTCAGGGCAGGTGCTCCTGAGCCGGGTGGAACACACCGATTACATAGCCGCGCTGGCGATCAGTCCTGATGGGGGCAGGGTGGCCAGCGGGGACCGGCAAGGGATCATCAGAGTGTGGAGGTTTGACGCCCGGCAGGAAGTTGCGACCTTGAAGGGCCACAACAATGCCGTGTATTCCCTGGCCTTCTCGCCCGATGGTGCCCGGCTCGCAAGCGGCAGTCAGGACCACACCGTCAGAATCTGGGACCTGCCGGCAGGTGAACTCCGCGGCACGTGGACGCGAGCGTCGGCGCCGGATGAATCGGCCGTGCGATGCGTGGCCTTCAGCCCCGACGGGACGCTGGTGGCGGCGGCGTCTGATGACGGGGTGATCACGCTTTGGGATACGGCGAGCGGGCAGGTCGCGCAATCGCTGTTCACGGGTAGCGCGTGGGCGTGTTCGTGCGCGTTTTCGCCGGACGGGCGAGCGCTCGTCTCCGGCGGCGCCAATGGTGCCGTGGACCTGTGGAACCTCAGCAATGGGCGGCGCGTCAGGCTCAGAGGGCACCAAGGGGGTGTCTACTCCGTGGCCTTCTCTCCCGATGGCCGAACCATTGCGGCAGGGGGCTACGACGGGGTCATCCGCCTATGGCGGCCGGAAACACGTGCAGCCACCCAGCCAAACGAATGACTTGTGCCACGGCAGCCGGACGGCCAGGAGTGCATCATCTTTGGAACCAATCGGTCGCCAGGACGAGAAGTTCAAAGAAAGGTCGGCCTTCTTCCCGTGGTTCTACAGCGCCCAGCGGATGGAGATCGAGGGCAAGCGGGACGATGTCATCGCGGCATACCACAGCTCGGTTGAACTGGGCAAGCTCCCTTATGCGCACTACCTTCACAACTGGCTGGCCTACCGCCTTCACGTCCTCACCGGCGAGCCACTGGGCTCCGCAACCCCTGGCGCCACATCCCGGCCGACTGATCGACAATTCGACGCGGCATGCACGCACACGTGATGTGGCCTTGGTTGAGCTGAAGGATGGTCAGCATCAAATACGCATTGAATAATGTGAGACCGTTTTCGACGCTCGGGTGTCCTTCGGGATGTGGCTGCTGGCGCCTATTCATGATCCATGAACAATGTGGCGGGCGGTCGAACCAGGACCTGCATACAAGCCAAGCTGCGAAGTGAGGAGTCGAACAGGAATGGCGATACGGGCACCATTCTCATTACTGGGTTGGCGGGTGACCAGAACGTGGGCGAAGCGAGTGGGCTCGGGGAAGGCGGTCGCCGATAACGCAGCCATTGCCAGGCCAGTGATACCCAGCGGCCAAGACAAGACGGAAGCTGCCCCAGCCGGCAATCCAGACGAAACGGCTAACTCGCCAGCTTCGCCAGGCGCCGGGTGGTCCGCTCGGATAGTCTTTTCCTCCGTTTTTCTTTCAGCCG
>CAYGAN010000062.1:16982-22606 GCA_964347585.1 uncultured Planctomycetales bacterium
GCCGATTGACCGCATTTTCAGAGCGTTTTCGACGCCGCTTCCGCCGAGAAGTCTATTTGTCCGGTCCGGGCATGTTCGCACCGATGTAGAGCGAGGCGCGGACAGCTGGTGGCGGCAGGGCGGCTTGTACATTGCTCCCGTGCACTGGGTGTATTGGCGGCGGGCAGTCTTCGGGCTGCTGGTTTTCCGTCAAGCCAATGGCGCCATCTCGACGCCCACGTGCTACCGTGCGCAGAAAAGGCGCGGATCGGACACGATACTGCACGTTTGAGCTCCACGTGCCCGCTGCCCCGGGAAGACACCGCATCGCCCTTTGTCACGCCGACGGTGAGGCGTTCGGACCGTTGTTGACCGGAATAGTCGCAGACGAGCGCGTCCGTCTCGACCTCGCGTGAGCGCAGCCGATCTGGCCATCCAGTTGCGGCGCCTGCCGTCTGCACACCTCGGCTCAGAGCGAGGGATGTGAGCCGGTGTACTGGCTCTGGAACGTAGAGAAGTCGATCAGGTCAACACCGTCGGCGTCACGCAGCCTGACCAGCAGCCCCCGCTGGAATCGCCTGGAGGCCAGAGCTGCTCGTCTCGGCGCTGGTGCATAATAGGGCAGGATGCAAGGCGACAGTCGCCTGACCGTCATCGGCCCTCCTGGATGAGCCGGCGCATCTCGGCGGCGAATCGTTCGGCCTGCTCGATCTCCGAGCGGACCTTCGCGTCATCGAAGTGGACGATTTCGCCGTAGTCCGCTTGATGCCTGGCTGTGAACAGTCGGTCATACGTCTGCCCGAACTCTCGGTTCACCCGACCGGTCTTGATCAGGTCACGGTGTACCGCTTCCCGGACGCCGGCATGTTTCACGAACTTCCGCCCCTCATGCAGAAGCACCGCGCAGGCAGCATAGAAGCACGCGTAGTATGCGCGGTTCATCGCGAATCGCCCACGCCCTGCCTGTGCCTCGGATCGAGCTGATTCGAGCGACTCGTCAGCCGATTCGAGCCAGTAGGCGATCAGGGTTTCTTTCGCCTGCTCGCCTGTCATGCGACGACCCCGTCTCGCTCGATCTCGGCCCGGATCGGCAGGACTTGGTACACTCCTTCGTTCCACTCATCCATCGCTACCACGAGCGTACTCAACACCACGTCCATCCGCATTTGCAGGTCAAACAGCGCGTTGGTGATTTCATCCCGCTGCTGCCAATCCAGCTGGCACCGCGTCAGCACGAGAAGGTCGATATCCGACTCCGCCTCGTCATGCCCACGTGCTTTCGAGCCGAACAAGACCACCCGCTCGACAGGAAACTGCTGTCGCAAGAGAGCCGCCGCCGCCTGCACTGCCTGACGGTCCTTGCTGCTCAGGTTGATATCGTCCAGTCTCCGCATGATCCCGGCACGCCGGATAAAGCCACTCCCATTGGTCGTCGATGGTTCGCAGTATTATACAACGCTCCGCACTCTCTGCGTCACAACTGCCGATCCAGCCGCCGGTATTGGATCGCTTCGCTGATGTGGGCAGGTTGGATCCGCTGGGCTCCTTCGATGTCGGCGATGGTGCGGCTTGTACGAAGGACCTTGTCGTGTGCCCTGGCGGACAGGCCGAGCTCCGTCATGGCTTGTCTGAGCAGGGCTTCGGCCGCTTCGTCGAGCTTGCAGAACTTGCGGAGCTGGCGGGGAGTCATTCGCGAGTTCAGCATGGTGCTGCGCGGCCCGAAGCGGTCTGCCTGAGTCCGGCGGGCGCCAGCGACTTGGCCGCGCATGGTGGCTGAGTCGGTCCCGGCCCGCGTGCTGCGTAGCTCCTCGAAGGGCACGGCGGGCACTTCGACGTGAATGTCGATGCGGTCGAGCAACGGGCCGCTGATTCGTGAGAGGTACTTGTCGATCTGCGGCGTGGTGCATTTGCACGGCCTACGCGGGTGGGAGAAGTACCCGCAAGGGCAGGGGTTCATAGCGGCCAGGAGCATGAACTTGGCCGGAAACGTCACCGAGCTGTGAGCCCGGGCGATGGTGACTTGGCCGTCCTCGAGCGGCTGGCGCAGCGTTTCCAGGACAGCGCGCGAAAACTCGGGGAATTCGTCCAAGAAGAGCACCCCGTGGTTGGCGAGCGAGACCTCGCCGGCTTGTGGGACGGTCCCGCCGCCGACGAGCGCGGCAACACTGGCGGAGTGGTGCGGCATGCGCACGGGTCTGGTCGCCAGCAATGATCGAGCAGGCGGGAGTTGGCCCGCGGCCGAGTAAATCCGCGTTGTCTCAAGGGACTCGTGGATGGTCATGGGCAGCGAGATCGTCGGCAGACACTTCGCAGCGAGCGTCTTGCCGGCACCGGGCGGGCCGATCAGCAGCGTATTGTGTGCGCCGGCTGCGGCGATCGTGAGCGCGCGTTTGAGGTGCTCCTGGCCGCGGATGTCTGCGAAGTCCACGTCGTACGTGCCGGCCGCCTGGAAAGCCGCCTCCAGGTCGATTGCTGCCGGCTCGATTGGCAGTTGGTCGGTCAGGAACCCGACGGCTTCGGTTAACGAGGTGACGGGGATCACGTCAATTCGATCGACGACGGCAGCTTCGGCGGCGTTGTCTTGCGGCAATATGATGCCGGCGTAGCCGTACTCGCGCGCGAGCATCGCCATGGACAACGCCCCCTTGACGTGTCGGACTCGCCCGTCCAGCGCCAGCTCGCCTGCCATGAGCCAACGGTCGCACTTGTCGCTGTGCACTTGCCCGCTGGAGAAGATCAGCCCGATGGCGATGGGCAGATCCAAGGCCGGGCCTTCCTTGCGTACGTCGGCCGGCGCGAGGTTGATCACCGTCCGATAGCGCGCCGGCGGGTACCCGCAGTTCGTCATGGCCGTGCGGATGCGTTCCACGCTCTCCTTGACGGCTGTGTCCGGCAGACCGACGATCGTCGGTCCGGAAAAGCCGCGGCTGGCCACATCGACCTCCACCTCGCAGGGCACCGCCTCGATCCCCACCAGCGTCACGCTGTGCAATCGTGTCAACATGGTTCCGGTCCGCAACCGCCCGCCGTCGAAAGGACCTGACCGAACTCCTTGCGGCCGTAGGATAGAGACTGGACAGATGGGCGTCGAGGGGGCGGGGCGGCGAGTTCATCTGCTCGCCGGGGTGACTGGGCTCTGCGGGCGCGAACGGATAGGCAGTCGTGGGCCCGTAGCCATGGCCGTTCCGAGGGCTAGGGCGTGGTGGGGCCTCTGCTACGAATCAGCCGGCGCTGGGCAGACGCCTCGCAGGGCGCCACCCGACGCAACTGGACGCCCGGGCCGGGTTTACGCGGTGGCCCGGGGGGGACAAACTTGGCAGAATCGGACATGGTCGGACCTTGACAGGACAGGGGGTGCGGCGTTAGACTGCATCAGTGAGGTGGGGTTGTATCCGGAGTGAGGACAGTAACGTGTCCCGATAGGGAAAGGAGGTCAGTTCGGGAACGGGGGTAACTGCACACTTTCGGTACCCTTGAGGGGAAGAGATAAGTGTTTCGTTCCACCTGCCGGGCCGGCCAGGTCGGTAAACGGCGGTAGCGCCGAGGTTTGCTGACACGTAACAGGGACGGCGCCGGCAGACGGCAGTAAGCAGATCGGAAAACAGAGTCAAGATCGTATCGTGAAAGACCGGGGGCACACAATGGGAAAGGAGGTTGCCTTATGAGGCGCGTATTAGTGGTGGCAAGCTTGCTGCTCGCCACGCCTGCGTTCGGCGTCACTTACGTCGATGACGATTTCCTGCCGGACCAGGACATGAACGGTTGGACGACGTATGGATCGGTGACGATCGGTAACCCGCCCGGCAACGGCTTCAGCCTGTGGGTGCCCTGCTACCTCAGGGCCGATGAGCAGGACGGCATCGCCGGGTACCAGAGTGGCGGAAGTGTTACCGGGGACTTTGGGATTTACAAACAGTACGACGACGTCAACCTCCCGGGGGAAAACACCACCATACGGGCGTGGGTCCGGTCGTTGACCTGCGACTGGGGCTGGGTCCTCACCCCCGACGCGATCAGCGTCCGGGTCGGCGTCGATCCGACTGGTGGTATCGATCCGGGCTCCGTTAACGTGTCCTGGGGTGCCAATTACTGGGGTGATTGGAACTTGGCAACCCCCTATGAGTGGATCGGCGAGCTTTCGGGCACGGTAACCGTCTTCATCGACTACGTGGGCTTCAACAACGGCTATTCTCAAGGCCTCATCGACCGCGTCCTGATCTTCGAGGAAGGCATCGTACCGTCCGACCTCGACCAGGACGGCGACGTCGATCTGGACGACCTGAGCACGCTCGACGGCTGCTTCGGCGTTACGCTGCCCGATCCGAACTGCGACATAGCGGACATTGACCAGGACAACGACGTCGATTGCGACGACTGGGCGACCATGTACCAGCAGTGGACGGCTGGCGATCCGCCGATCTACGAGGACTGTCCGTGCGTCGGGCGCGACATTGCTGACATCGACTGCGACGGCGATGTCGATCTCGATGACTTTAACACTTTGGACGGCTGCTTCAGCGGCGAGGGCGTGCCGACGTCGTGTACGGATCAGGATGCTCGGTCCGACATCGACGCCGATACGGACGTCGATTGCGAGGACTTCTCGACGTTGGTTGACCACTGGAACGTGGGTGATCCGCCTGCCAGCTATGGCAACTGTCCGTGCTACAACGCGCACGTGGCGGACGTCGATTGCGACGGCGATGTCGATAACGATGACTACCTGACGATTGCCGCCTGCTATACCGGCTCGGGCAACCCGATCGTTTGCGGGTTCGATCGGGCCGACACCGACCTCGACAACGACGTCGATTGCATCGATTACAACACGTTGGTGCAGGCGTGGACGGGTCCGCCTGTGGATCCGCCGAGCCTTGCCGCGTGCGAATCGATCGGTTGTCCGCTGACCAACGGCGGGTTCGAAAGCGGCGACTTCACCAATTGGACAGCCAGTGGGATGGGCGTCACGCCCGGCGGCGGTCCGCCGGTCTACTTCTGCGCTTACGGCCCGGTTCCGACGTTTGGTGGTACGTATTTCGCTGAGGCTCACACGCAGAACATGGACATTGACGGGACGCTGTCTCGGATCATCGACGTGACGAGCCCTGGCGGGACGTCGCTGGACGTCGATTTCAGTTGCTACTATCTCTTGGCGTTGGCAAGAGTCGATCAGCCGTTCCCCAGTGGCATTCACATGGTCTGGGAGATTGGGTACAGGGATGACCAGCGTCCACTGACGGATGTTGACGATCCGTGCCTGACGTGGGTGGAGATCCTCAACACGGATGGCAGCGTTTCGATGGTTGGTGACAACTGGTGCGAGGGCGCGTGGGTCTATACCGGGCAGATTCACGTGGATATCGACGGTATAGCCGCGTGTGCGCCGCAGGTCTTCTTGCGGATGCGCGTCTTCCTAGACGAGCCGCGTCCGGATCCTGAGTTCTGGGCATTCGCGTTCGTCGATGAGGTCGAGGTTTGCGTGGCAGGTCTCGGCGGTGGGTGCCCGACGTACTCGCCGGCCGACCTCGACCAGGACGGCGACACCGACCAGGATGACATCAACTCATTCGTCGCGTGCTTCAATCCCAACTACTGCGTCATAGCGGACCTCGACTGCGACAACGACGTGGATTGCGACGACTGGG
>CAYGAN010000063.1:0-4961 GCA_964347585.1 uncultured Planctomycetales bacterium
CGCTGGGGCGCGCCGGGGGACAAGAAGTCCGGATCACCAAGAGGAAGTCGGTGGTAGGGCAGCGTGGTCTGCGGGTTTATTGGCTCGATCCAGGCCGGGCCCACCGTCAACGTGACAGCTGCTATAAGGGCGATCGAGACAATCGCCAGCTTCGCAAGTTGTCGCCGCCTAGTGCGCATCGCTACTCGTGCGGCCGCGGGCGCTGACCGATTGAGAACATAGCCCTCCGCCAGGTTGTCGTAATGATGCGAGAGATCGCCGCTATGGGCAAGCCCTCGTTGGAAGGTGCTCCCTCAGCAGCGACGCGGCACTCACCAGACGAGCTTTGCCAAAGTTATTGTGGCGAGTAGGCAGGTGGCTGCTCCAACACTGGCACGCATGAAGGACTCCGGGAGCCTACGTACCGTCAGGGTAGCGATCGGGATCGAGAGCATCGCGCCGAGTGTCAGGGGAACGGCCAATGAGAGATCGGGGGCTCCGCTCATAGCGATGTAAGCCGCCAAGCCGACGAAACACGTCAGGCCCTCGGCCAGGGAGGTAATCGCCACAGCGTGCTTCGGCGACATCCCGGAAACGACTTGGCCGCCCGTTACTAACGGGCCATAGCCCCCGCCACTGAGCCCCTTGTTGAAGGCGGCGACTGCGCCAAGCGCGATGATGTGGCCTCGCCGGTATCTGAGTTGCCGTCGGATCGTCGCCAGGATCAGCACTCCTACCGACAGGATAATCACTGCGATGATAGCCGTAAGCCAGAACTTCGGCAGGCGCAGTGCGAGCGTCACCGCCGCTACTGCCCCCAGCACGCTGAGAACCGAGAGCAAGATGACCGTTCTGCGGGCGCGCGCATCTCGCAGGAAATCGACGTTGCCGTCACGGTGGTGAAGCAGGCCGGCACTGATCCCCGTGAAGAACTCGCTCATCAAGACGGCCGGGACGATTTGCAGCGGCTCGAAGCCGGCCAGCAACAGAAGCGGGGTCAGTGTCGTGCCGTACCCCATGCCGAGGCTGGAGTCGACGTACTCGCACGCCAGCGCCGTCAGAAAGACCGCCAACACCATTCCCGGTGCGAGCGCTCCGGCGAGGTCCGGCAACAGATGCCACTCCGGCACGGCGGCCTGAACGCCTAGCAGAAGCACAATGACCAGCACCGCGCTCGCCCAGATACGTACACGCCGATTGTGGGCCCCGGGCAGGCGCGTCAAAGCAGAAACGGCTCGTGCGCTTACACGGGCGGCAACCTTCGCATTCCGATCGTTCATTGTGGGCACACCTCCGCGCAGACCCTCACTGCTCCACCGAACGAACTGCTATAAGAACTGTCAGCTCGATTCCGCGGGGGACTGCATCACTCGATGTAGCCTAGAGCTCGTAATCGCTGCCGGATCGCTGAGATCTCGCGGTCGGACAATCTGGGGGTCTCCTGGTCAAGCTTGCCCCCGGTCGCCACGTCGCGCAGCACGTAAACAGCGAACTCAGTGACGCTCCTAAATCCTGTGTTTTCAATAAGTTCCGCCAGCTTGTTGTAGAGACCGGCAGGGATCTTGAGCGTGACCCTATCGCTGCGTCCAACGCGTTTCGGCACAACTCACTCCTCATAGGCTCCAATGGGAGTGTAAAGAGCACTCCCATTGGAGTCAAGCGCTTTTCTGCCTTTTTCGCGCGCCTTCTCGTTGTGGGGCCCTTTTCGGCCGTTCCTTGAGTGCCAGAGGCGCTCCAGACCAATCCCATACGCTTTGGTAGCAACCGCCCCCAGCCTCGGTTGTACGAGGCTGGGCACCAACCTATCATTGCACAGTTTGGGTCAGGGCGCCCGGCGCATGCGGGGTAGCGCCACCTAAGAGGGCAGGAAATGGCTGCGTGTAGTCATCCAATGGCCGAGGCCTTCCGGGCAGCCTACGCGGCGGGGGAAGAAGATGAAGCCATGGACCCACGAGTGCTGGTTGATCCCGAGGGCCGGCCGATCGGCAGGTTCCAGGATGGCGACTACATCATCTTCTACAACATCCGAGGCGAGCGCGAGGTCGAACTCAGCCAGGCCTTGACTGATCCGACGTTCAGACACTTCGCCGTGGAACCGATTGGACTGCACATGGCGACGATCATTCAGTACCACCCGATGCTCAACGTCAAGGTCGCCTTCCCGCCCGTGGCACAGATCACCGACACCTTGTGCGAGACGGTCTCTCGGGCAGGTCTGAAGCATGTGCGGGTTTGCGAGTCCGAGAAGGCAATCCACGTCAGCTTCTTTCTCGGCGGGAAGCGGGCCGAGCCGTTCGAGAATGAGCAACGCGTCGTCGTTCCGTCCCCGGAAGTGGACGATTACGCCACGGCGCCGGAGCTTAACGTCGTCGGGGTGGCGGCTGGCACGATCAAGCAGCTCCGCGACCCGCAACCCGATGTGATCATCGCCAACTTCGCCAACTGCGATGTCATTGGCCATCTGGAGGACGAAGAGGCGATCCTGACGGCCCTGCGCGCGGTCGATGTGTGCATCGGTCAGGTGGTCTCCGAGGCCGGCAAAGCGGGCGTGACGACCGTAATCACGGCGGATCACGGCACGGTGGAGAGATGGCTCTATCCCGACGGGGCCATTGACACAGGCCACACCGACAGCCCCGTGCCGTTTGTCCTTATCGATCCGCTCGTAGCGACGGACAAGCAGGCTGCGCTTCGGTGCGGAGGAGATCTGACCGACGTCGCCCCGACTGTACTGAACATCCTGGGGATCGCAAGGCCGGCGGCCATGACGGGGCGTAGTTTGCTCTCGCGGGCGCTCGCGCCCTCGCCGAAGCGACGAGTGCTGCTGCTCATTATTGATGGTTGGGGCCACAATGATGATGCCTACGGCAACTTGATTCTAAAGGCCGACACGCCGGTGATGGACGGGTTGTTGCGCCGACACCCATGGACCACGATCGTTGCCGCCGGGCCGCGCGTGGGCATGCCCGAAGGCAGCGTCGGCAATTCTGAGACGGGCCACCTGCATATCGGCGCCGGACGCGTGATTGCTGCCGATCGCGTGCGCATCGACCAAGCCATCGCCGACGGCAGCTTCTTTGGCAATGACGCGTGGCTGTGGGCGATGCGCGGGGCCAAGCGCGACGCCAAACGCCTGCACCTGTTGGGGATTGTCTCGTTCTACAGCTCTCACGGCTCGGTCGATCACCTTTACGCGCTGCTGGAACTGGCGCGGCGTGAGGCCGTGCCGGAGGTATACATCCACGCGATGCTTGGGAGGCGGGGCGAGCGCCCGGAGAGCGGAGCGATCTACATTGGTAATGTCGAGCAGAAGGCTCACGAGCTGGGTGTCGGGCGATTGGCCGGGTTGATCGGTCGATTCTGGTCGCTCGACCGAGAGGAAAATTGGGACCGCATCGAGAAGACGTATCGCTGGCTGGTGGACGGCGAGGCCGTGCGTGTTCAGCCATGTTGAGCACGGGCCCTGCAGGCGCGCATGGGCGCGCGGCGGGCCGCGCTATAAGATTCCTGAGCAAGCGGGACCAGCGCGGGATGCGCGAATGTGCGGAGGCGCTTAATGGGTACTGTTGAGAAAGTCGCGATCATCGGGTTGGACTGCGGCGAGCCATCGCTGATGTTCGAGAAGTGGATCACTGATCTGCCGGCGGCGCGCCGGCTGATGGAATCCGGAACGTATGGAACGCTGACAAGTTGCATTCCCCCGATCACAGTGCCGGCGTGGCATTGCATGGCCACCGGCAAGGACCCGGGTACGCTGGGGGTTTACGGGTTCCGCAATCGCGCGGATCACTCCTACGACAACCTGACCGTGGCGACGGCGTTGGCGTTCAAGGAGCCTACCCTCTGGGAGCTTCTCGGCGACCGGGGCAAGCGGTGCATCATTGTCGGCGTGCCCGCTACGTTCCCCATCTTCAAGCCCGTGAACGGATGCATGATCACCAGCTTCCTGACTCCCGGAATCGATTCCGACTATACTTGGCCGCGGGAGCTGAAGCAGGAGATTGCCGACCTGGTCGGCGAGTACATGGTCGATGTGAAAGGTTTTCGTACGGAAGACAAACAATGGCTGCTCGACCAGATTTACGAGATGACCGAGAAGCGATTCAAGGTCGTCAAGCATCTCCTGACGACGCGGGATTGGGATTTGCTCTGGATGGTCGAGATGGGCCACGACCGTATCCACCACGGATTCTGGCAATTCATGGATGCCTCGCACCATCGCTACGAGCCTGGCAACCCCTTTGAGAACGCCATTCTCGACTATTACAAGTATGCGGACGGAAAGATCGGTGAGCTGCTCGACGTGATGGACCTGGACAAGACGGCGGTCTGGATCGTATCCGATCATGGGGCGAAGTGCATGGTCGGCGGGGTCTGCTTTAACGATTGGCTGATCCGTGAAGGATACCTGACTCTCAGGACCCAACCGACCGTGCCGACACGCTTTGCCGAAGTCCAGATCGACTGGCCCAGGACGCGGGCTTGGGGCGAAGGGGGCTATTACGGCAGGTGTTTTCTCAACGTCGAAGGGCGCGAGCCTCAGGGCATCGTTCCCCGCGGCCAATACGAGTCGCTCCGCGACGAGATCATCGGAAAGCTGGAAGCCATGCCGGACCACGAGCGCAGGCCGATGGGCACGCGCGTGTACAAGCCGCAGGACATCTATAGCCGTGTCAACGGCGTGCCGCCGGATCTGGTTTGCATCTTCGGCGACTTACGCTGGCGAAGCGTCGGGACGGTCGGTAATCCGAGTACGTACACCTTTGAGAACGACACCGGTCCGGACGACGCTAACCACGCCCAGGATGGACTGTACGTTCTGTCTCATCCCTCGCTGCCGGCCCGCGGCCGCGTTGATGGCGTTACCCTCTACGATGTTGCCCCCACGACGCTCAAGCTTATGGATCAACCTGCGCCCGGCGACATGATCGGCAAGGTGATCATCTAGCCGGGCTCGACAAGCAGCAGCGATACTACTGGCC
>CAYGAN010000063.1:4971-6850 GCA_964347585.1 uncultured Planctomycetales bacterium
GCGAGGGCGCGATCATTCATCGAAGCCCGCCTGGGACTGGCCTTGCTGTTCCGGGATGATCTGGCGCTGTTCGAGTAGTTGAAGGATGTGGGCGGCAGCATCCTCGGGTGAGGTCGTCGCGGTGTTGACGACGAGTTCGGGCTTCAGCGGCGGCTCGTAGGGGTCGTTGACTCCGGTGAAGTTGGAGATCTCGCCGGCACGGGCCTTCTTGTACAGGCCCTTCGGGTCACGCTGCTCACAGACCTTGAGAGGGGCGTCCACGTAGATTTCAAGGAATTCGAGCCCGGCCTCCTCACTGAGTTGCCTGGCGCGGTCGCGGTCTCGGCGATATGGGCTGATGAAGCTGGTGATGATGATCACGCCCGCGTCGGCGAACAACTTCGCCACCTCGCCGAGTCGGCGGATGTTCTCCTCGCGGTCTTCGGCCGAGAACCCGAGATTCTTGTTCAGGCCGTGCCGGACGTTGTCTCCGTCAAGCACGTAGGCCAGGTGCCCTCGCTGGACCAGGGCGTGCTCCAGCGTAAAGCCCACGGTGCTCTTGCCCGAGCTCGGCAGCCCCGTCAGCCAGCAGGTGGCGCCTTTCTGTCTGAGCAGCTCCTGGCGCTGATCGCGAGCGACGTGTCCCTCGTGCCAAGTGATGTTGTTGGCTTTAATCTTGGTCATCACGAACTCCGGGGACATCTCAAGAGAGTGCTTGACCGTAATATAGATTGTGCCGGCGTCGCATACAAGCACTGTTGGCCAAGCGGTTGCGTCGCCTGCCCCGAAGTTCATATGATGTGCCTTTCACGGACTGAAGGATGATTGGCGCTCGGCCGATACGTTGCTTGGGCCCGCACGAGAGGTAGTGCGGCGTTGCCGGCGAGGCGTCGGCAAGCGCACGGGCAGGCGGGCGGTCGTCTCGGCTGGTGCGTTTTGCTCGTCGGCTATGCACAAGGAGCACAAACTTGTCCGATAACCAACTGCTTTCGCGCATCGAGAAATGCCAGGCCCGCGTGGGGATCATGGGGATGGGTTATGTGGGCCTGCCGCTGGTGCGGGCGTTCTACGAAGCGGGGTTCCCCACGCTGGGCTTCGACACGGACCACAGCAAGATTCAGCGACTCAATGCGGGCAAGAGCTACATTAAGCACATCCCCGGTCGCCTCGTCCGGGAGATGGTCCACAGTGGGCGGTTTGAAGCGACCGTGGACATGAAACGGCTCAGGCAGTGCGACGCCATCCTGATCTGCGTGCCGACGCCGCTCACGCGGGCGCGCGAGCCCGACCTGACGTACGTGAGGAACACGGCGGAGACGATCTGTCAGCACCTGCGCAAGGGCCAGCTGGTCGTGTTGGAAAGCACCACGTACCCCGGCACGACGCGCGAGGAATTGGTCCCGATCCTTGAAGGCAGCGGGCTGAAGGCGGGGCGCGACTTTTACGTGGCGTTCTCACCCGAACGTGAGGACCCTGGCAGCACCGGGTTCACCACCAGCACCATTCCGAAGGTGGTGGGGGGGTTGGATCGGCGAAGCGGATGGATTGCCAGGGCGTTGTATGGTCAGGTCGTCAGGCAGGTCGTCCCGGTCAGCAGTTGCGAAGTGGCCGAGGCGACCAAGATTCTCGAAAACGTGTATCGGGCGGTCAACATCGCGTTGGTCAACGAGATGAAGATGCTCTTCGACCGGATGGGAATCGACGTGTGGGAGGTGATCGAGGCGGCGGCAACGAAGCCGTTCGGGTTCGGCAAACGGGAGAATAAGACGCTGTTTACGCCCGGACCGGGGCTGGGCGGGCATTGTATTCCCATCGACCCGTTCTACTTGACATGGAAGGCCCGACAGTTCGGTATGCCGACGCATTTCATCGAGCTTGCCGGCCAGATCAACACGGCCAT
>CAYGAN010000063.1:6860-22505 GCA_964347585.1 uncultured Planctomycetales bacterium
GTGAACGGCTCGCGGATACTCGTGCTGGGCCTGGCGTACAAGAAGGACGTAGACGACATGCGGGAGTCACCGGCGGTGGAGCTGATCGAACTACTTCGCGCGCGGGGTGCTCGGGTCGATTACAACGATCCGCACATTCCGCGTGCGTATCCGCAGCGTCAGCACGTGTTGCGGATGCGCAGCCGGCCTTTGTCGGCAAGGATGCTGGGTCACTACGACTGTGTGCTGATCGCCACGGACCACTCCGCGTACGACTACGACTGGATCGTCCGCCATTCCCAGTTGGTGATCGATACGCGCAACGCTACCGCGGGGGTCAAGAACCCTGGACGCAAGATCGTGAAGGCCTGAACGGTAGTTCGGCTGCCGATGACTCAGACGCTGGAAGGGCACCATGAGTATTCAAGCGCGCCGGGGCCGGTAAGAGACGGCGGAGCTATGTAGCTTTGGCGTGAATGGCGACGACCGTAATATCGTCGTGCCGCCAGGCGGATCGTTCGGTACCCTCGATCAGTTGTGCAATGCTTCGGACGTGATCGTCGATCGCGCCTTCGGGTAGATGGGCGAACCAGCTCGTTTGGGTGATGTCGGCATCTGCACTGCCTCGGGTGCCAGCCTGGAGCAGCGCCTCGAGACCGTCGGTGTGGAATAGGAGCGTGTCGCCCGGTCTGAGCGTCATCTGGACCGGCTCTTAGCGTTGCTCTTCGAATGCCCCGATCAAGCCGCCGGCGCTACGTACCTGCCGAGCGAACTGGCCCTGGCGGATCAGGATCGGATAAGGCGCACCGCCGCGGGCCCAGACAATGTGACGCGTGGTGGTGTCGTACACACTGTGCAAGCCGGCCACAAACTGGCACTGTGACAGGTTCGTGTCGATCAGGTCGCGGTTGAGCCGTGACAAGACTTCGTCGGGCGGAATGATGCGGTAGCTGCCGTCGAGCACCTCTTTGCCGCGGAAATAGTGCTTTATCAGCACGGTCAGTAAGGCAGCAGGCACGCCGTGGCCTGTGGCGTCCGCCAAGGAAATCGCCACGTGCGTTTCGTCTATGCGGGCGATGTCATAAGTGTCGCCGCTGACGTACCCAGCGGGGCAGTACAACGTGCGACAGTCAATCCCGTCCAGGTTCGGGAGCGGATCAGGCAGGAGATCACGTTGCACCTGGCTAGCCAATCGTAGTTGCCCGTCTAGATCGTCCCACTCATCGAGGGCCGCGGCGCTCTCGGATGTCGTTGCGGGTGGGGGGATCCGCTCGTCGTGGATGGTTCTCGTCGGTGCTTGGTTTAAGGCATACACGGCTGGAGTAACTGTGTACGTGTTCTCAGTCCGCTCTGGCCGGCCCATCAGCTGCCACGGCGAGCATGCAGCGGACAGGGACGCGGCCGTTGAGGATCACGGTTTTGCGGAGTCCGGCCTGTGCCAAGCCGCCCGGCCGGTTCAAGCAAGAGGCCAAAGCGCGCCGCCGGGCTACCCCTCCCGGCTCGGCGGGGGATTTCTCGGGCCTCGGACCGTGACCTCACGAGGTCTTTCGGCTCGCCAGGGACGCGACTTGATCTATGGCTTGGCGGAATTGGCTGGTTGCTTGAAGGGGCCGAGTGGTGCCTTGGGGAGACCTGAATGTGCGCTTGGATCGGCTGCGAACCTGCATGCGCTTGCAAGTGTTCATGAGGCAGCTACACTGCCTGGCCGCTTTGGGTTTCCCTGTCCGCGTGATGGGCAGAGGTGTAGGAGATGGATGAAGTGGCCAAGAAGATCCGAAAGAAGAGGAGATTTCGGGCTGTGGTTATCGGGGTAGGCTTCGGCATGGGGCACGCCAGGCAGCTGCTGGCGATCGAGGACGTGGAGTTGGTCGGCGTCTGCGACAAAGAACAGGCCCGGCTCAAGCGAGCGTGCGCGGCTGCAGGGGAGGTAGGCGTCAAGCTCGACGAGACACGCTTGTTCCGCGACTACAAGCGAATGCTGCGGCGAGTCGCGCCGGACGTGGCCGTTGTTGCCCTGCCCAATTTTCTTCACGCCCCGGTTACCATAGATTGTCTAAATGCCGGCTGTCACGTGTTTTGCGAGAAGCCCATGGCACTGAGCCTCCGCCAGGCGGAGCGCATGGTCGCTGCGGCCCGGAGGAACAGGCGCCAGTTGATGATTAACATGTCGTTTCGATTCGGCCGCGAAGCCGCGGCACTAAAGCAAATCGTCGATGCCGGCCAACTCGGTGAGGTCTATTTCGCCAGGACCGGCTGGATGCGGCAGAACGGCATCCCGAGGGGCACGGGCTGGTTCTATCGCAAGGAGCTATCCGGCGGCGGCCCGCTGATCGATCTCGGCGTGCATCGCATCGATCTAGCCTGGTACCTGATGGGAGAGCCGAGAGTCCTGTCGGTTAGCGGCCAAGTCTTCACCAAACTCGCCAAGAAGATCAAAGGCTACTCCGTCGAGGATCTTGCCGCTGGTTTCGTCCGCTTCCGCGACGGCCGGTGCATGCAGGTGGCCGCTTCCTGGGCCAGCTACTGCCAGACCCCCGAAGCCATGTGGACCGAGCTCTTCGGGACGCGAGGAGGGGCCGTTCAACGTAACGTGGGTGGTGGCTATTCGCTCGAGGTGCGCGTGTTCAAGGAGGTGGCCGGTTATCGAGTCGATACCGGTCCGATCGGCGCGCCGCCCACCGTGCCGTCGTCCGTTCACCACCTGATCGAATCTCTTCGGACCGGCCGAACGCCCGGCCCGTCCGGAGAAAAGGTGCTCGAGGTGCAGAAGATTCTCGACGGCCTGTACCGCAGTGCCGAGACGGGCCGTGAGGTAAGATTCGCGTAGCGATGGAGTGTTCTTGGCAGGCGGCGATCTCGCCGAGTCACCTTGCTGCACTTCCGCAGCTATCGTGTCGAGTTCGTACGTTCGGGCGCCTGGGTCCTGTCTGATCCTACTTCCCGGTCAGTGAGATCGCGCCGCGCCAGTCCGCTGGTGGCGGGGTCGAAATGTACGACTTGATCGCGCGAAGGTACACATCGACGGCCGCGTCGGGACTTCGCGAGGCAAGGCAGCTTCGGAAGGCTGCGGCAGCTCGCTGCCAATCGCGTTGCTGGAACAGCTCGACGGCCTGGCCGAACAAGCGTGCGTGCCTGCGTTGCTCGTCCGGCACTTCGCTGGCCCGACCAAGCAGCTCGAAAACGCCGACCGCGTCCTGCTTGCCCGTAACTTGCAGCAGGCCTAGATATCGGAATTCGTACCCGTCACCAGCCTGGTGCCTGGTGGGCGCTGCGACCATGATCTGTGTGCCGAAGACCTTGTTTGCCGGCTCAAGCCGCGCGGCTAGGTTCACCGTATCTCCGATGCACGTATAGTCCCGCTTGTTCTCGCTGCCATAGTCGCCCACGAAGACCGACCCGGTGCTGAGGCCAATACGCATGTGAAGACTCGCGAACTCAGCCGCCAACTCATCGTCCGAGTGCTGCCGCTTGAGTTGCTCGAGTTTTTCCATACAGATCAATGCCGCCTCGCATCCTTGGCGCGGATGATCCATGCAGGCCAATAGCGGCGAGTTGAAGAACGCAAAGATCCCGTCGCCGACAAACTTGTTGACCATGGCGCGGCGCTCGACCAATACCTCGGCCATGGCTTCCAGATAGGGGTTGAGCAGGTTCCTGGTCTTTCCGGGGCCGAGGCGTTCGGAAGTGGCCGTGAATCCCCGCAGGTCGCTGAAGAAGCAGGTTACTTCGGCCTGTCGCGGCGAGAGGTCACGATGGTCCGGGCTTTGCACGATTTGTTGGGCGATCTGCGGGTTAGTGTACTGGCCCAACACGCCGGCGACCTTCCGTTTCTCTCGTTCTTCGGAGAGTTGGCGATACAGCGTGATGAACGCCCACGAGACGAAGATGACCGCCAATGGTAGGATGATCGTCAGCCAGAACCCCAACCCCTTGAACAGCCACACCGCGCTGACCAGGAACACCCCCGGAATCGCTAACAGCACGCAGGTCAGGCTGACGATCGGCCCGCGTGAGACTGTCACCAGTGTCATCGCGACGCCCGCGGCTAGGATCACCAGCATCCCGATCACCGGCTGGTTCCACCGGATGAATCTGCGTTGCAGGAAGGTATTCAGCGTGTTCGAGTGGACGATCACGCCGGGGGCGGGGCGGAACACTGGCGTGGTGACGAAGTCGGCAACGGCCGTGGCGGTATAGCCTACGAAGCAGATCTTGTCGGCGATCTCAGCGCGAAGCTCGCATTCGATCTGCGCAATGTCTGCCCGCAGGGCCGCGTTGGCGGCATCCAACTCCGTGCATCGCTCGAAGAGGAGGTAATTGGCCTGCTGGTATCTGCGGTAATCGGCGCCGGTCTGAGGGTCGTCAGGGTCGGTGTCTTTCAGTTCAGCCCAGGCCGCCTTAACGAAGTCCGCGGCCGCCTCTTCCTCGGCGTGGATTTGCCGTTGGAGCGTTTCCAGGCCCTTTCGCATCTCTGTAGCTTCCGGCGTTTCGCCGGAGCCGCGAAGTTCGGCCCAACGGAGCTTGCGCTTGGCGTTGAGCATCTCCCGCACGTTCTCGCGGTAGTTTTTGAAGCCTTGGCCCTTGACGATCTGAACGGCCCGGCCAATCGCGTAACGCTTGCGGATCTCGTTCTGGCGGGTCTTTTTTTCACGGTCATGGACTTGCAGGATCCTGCTCACGGGGATGTGGCGGAAGCTATCCTGCCATCGGTCGGATCGGCGATGCCAGTTGACCAGCATGCGCTTGTGGGAATCGAGCTGGATTCTCATCGCCGGTCTGCCGGTGGCGGCGGCAATCTCGAGCCACCCGTCCGACATCGTGAGCTGATCGTCCCGAATACCGAGCACATCGCATGCGACTGCGAAGGCGAGCTGCTTTACCAACAAGCCCTTGTATTCGATCAACAACGGCAGATGTCGCATGGTGCCATCGACGCGGTCCGGCTCGAACGTCGCGAAGCCATTCCCCCGGGCTGCGCGGGCGAACTTGTGTAGTGGGGGGGTCAATTCAGTCACCTTGGGTAAGCATCCGACCAAACCGCCGGGGACGGTCGAACAGCTGTGCTTCATGCCTCGAATCGATAACTGTTTCCGGTAGGCTGCCAGGACATCGGCTCGGTCGGCGGTCTGCCTGTCGAACGGGGTGTTCAGCAGGGCCGCGTGGACCTCCGCAAAGCTGACGTCCGGATCTGCATCGAGAATCCTTCCAACTAGCTCGAACGCCGCAGCACGTTTGACGCCCGGCAGAACCGCACGAACATCGAGCTCACGGCGGTTCAGCTGCGCGGCGATCTCGTCAGCATCAAGCTCAAAGTTTTTCAACAGCAGGCGGCGTATCTTCCCACGTAGCGCCTCGTCCTCGTGGTAGCGCCCAATGATGTCTGAGGCCCGCTCTGTCGTTGCCACCCGGAGTGGGGTACGTGCGGCGGTATCCCACGCTGGCTCGAAGAACATCGCCAGATAGACGTTGCCGGCTTCTCGGATCGCTGCTGCGAGCTCGTCGTCGGTGTGAACGATGTCCTCGGCGGATAGCTCTCCAAGCTGCTCAACCGCGCCCTCGATGTCGGCGTCCGCGGTCAGGTTCGCAACCCGGACGTTCGGCGCCTCAGGTTCGGAGAACACAATATCGAGTGCGATGATTCGAGCGCTGGCCGGGCTCAGCGTACGCACGAGAGCTGCGTGGACGTCGCGGGGCCAGGGCCATCGGCCGACGCGCTCGGGGGCGGCGTCGTCGATGTCAATATGGACGATCTCAGGACTGCCCGGCAGGTCGTTGAATCTACGAAGTTGGAAATCAAGCGCGATGTGCTCGAGCGGCTTCGACCAACCGAGGATGTACGCGGCAACGGCCGCCATGGTCACGCCCAGACCGACGAGATAGCCACACACTCGGGTTCTGAAACGCAAGCGAGACCACATCCGTGGTTCTCCTAGGAACACCGGATCGTATGTGGAGGAATCGAGGGACTCAAGGGCTCAAGATGATACCTGCCGTTCCGAGGATTGTGGGGGAATTGCCGGGTGCGTCGTTGCCGAAGGGCCGCTGCGTTGCGCGCGTGGCGCCCCGGCGAGGCAAGGGCTGTTACCGCCCCTTGGCAGCACCCCCCTGGCGCGTGCGGCTGAAGGTGCCGAAATCGCCTTCCGGCCTGTCGAAAAAGGTGGGTCTCGGCAGGATCGGGGGCGTAACGGCGCCGCGTTGCCTGAGCGCGTTGGCCGGCGCGCGCTTGGTAAAGGCAGTGATCTGCTGGCCGTCCGGGGCTGCCACGCCCTGGCCGCCAGCCTGCAGCAACATGAAGGGCTTCTCCGACGCCGTGAGCCCGCTGAGCTGGTGCAGGGAGAAGCTGCGGTCGAACCTAGCCTGGCGAATCCAGGTCATGCCAATGTTCAGGTTGTTGACGTATTGGCCTGTGTGCAGTAGGCGACGCTGCCCCGTAAGCTTGTACAAGGCTTCGGTCAGACCCACAACCGGGCCGCTGAATCGCCATGATCCATCCCGATAGTATGCCGCCTGGAAATCCCACGTGCCTCGTTTCGACAGGGTGGCGACCGGTGTGTCGATGGTAAAATCGCTTCGAAGCTCGCCTTCGCTGACCCCGCACCGCACCGTGCCGTAGCCAAGACCCAGACGAGTCGTCTTGGTGACGGCGGTCCTGTAGAACTCGTCGATGCTGGCCAACGTCATTGACTTGACCATAACGATCGTGTCATCACCGAATCGCAGGAGCGCTAACGATCTCAGCGACGTTCGGATCTGCGTGCCAGCGCCTAGCTCATCGCCCCGTTTGGCCTGCTTCCATGCGCCAACGTCGGTGACCCTCGTCCCGCCGGGCGCGTGCCGGACCGTCCCCTCAACCCGCTCGACTTTGGCTGTAAGGGCTTGCTGATCGTCCGTTCTCGCGCGTGCGGGCGCGGCGGCCGTTTCGGGCCTCGCCTGCGCCTGCACCGTTTCCGGAGCCGACCATCCGACCAACGTCACCACGCAGCCTAGGCCGACCAGAAGTCGAAGCTCGTGCACGTTCATCTTGACACCTTTCGGCGAAAGCTGAGCCTGCGGACACCGAGGCCGGGCGTCTTCGTTAATCATACCATGCAGGCGTGATTTGGTCTTGTGCATGGCCGCTTTGTGCTCACGGCTCGGAGGGTCAGGGTTGTGGCGGCCTCGTCGCTCGGCCCGGTACCGGCGGCGGACCGAGATCCGCCGATGCGGCCGGGTACATCCTGCGATCTGCCATGAACTCGTCGGCTTTGGCCAGCAGCGCCGTCAGTTCTCCGCCGGTAATGAGCTGGTAATCCACGCCCCCGGTGATCAGTCCGCGGTCCATCAGTTCACGATAGGCGTACCGCCTGTCTCCCAAGCCCCAACTGCCCAAAAGGATGCGGTTCAGGCCGCCGGTAATCCCGCAGACCTCGGCGATCATGAAGGCGGCTGAGCCTTTGTCGATGCATTGGTCGGGCTGAAGGCCCCACTGTGGGCGTAGGATGCCTCTCTGGGTCAGTTTCTCGCGGCGTTGCTCGTGGCTTGTGCAGGTGTCTTCGCCATCGGCAAGAATGAGGGTGGCCCGGTACGCCTCATCCACGCTGACAAGCGGCTGATCAGCCAGGTATGCCAGAAAGGTCGCATCGTCGAGCTGGGCCGGATTGATCTGTCCGGAGGGCTTGGCCGGTGCGGCGCAGCCTGCTAGGACGCTTGCTGCTGTCAATGCAAGGACGAATCGGCCCGCAGGGGGCAACGCCCTGCGCGCGCAAGACCGCCCAGCGCCGGAGGCAGTCAGAAGCTCCATGATAGCCCCGTCAGGAAAAACGTCCGCGTCGTCTGATCGCTGAACGCGTCTCCCGGAAAGAATAACCCGTACCTCGCCGTCACCGAAAGGTCGGATGTCACCTGCCAATTGGCGAAATAGTCCATCTCCCAGCCCAGGTATCCAGAGGTTTGGTCGGCCAACGGGTCAGAAACGGCGCCGCGGCTGCGGTTCTTCCAATACAGGAACCAGTCGCTGCCGACCTGGAGCCTCTCTAAGCCCCGCACACGCTCGAAAGGAAACAGCGATGCACCCCATCGCCAGATGTGTGCGTTGCTGAGCTGCGGAGCGAAAGACAAGCCCGTGTTGCGATAACCGAAGGCGACGAAGCTATTGTCACTGCCCTTGGTGTTCCCGCCGCTCGCGTCGGTGGGGCTGAACAGCCGATCCGGATCCCCGCTGGCAAACATGTACTCGAACGAGAACGTGGGTCGGCTGGCAACGTCCCAAAGGTATTCCAATAACAGGTCAAAGCCCCACGCTCGGATGTCGTCGCGCTGCAAAACCTGCCGATCCCCGTAGCTTTGGCCGCACTCGAAGACCCACTCGGTGCCATAGCGCAGATTCCGCAGCAGCTCGCCGGTCGAGCCGAGGCCCACGTAGAACGAGTCGTAGTCGTAATTCTGGAAGAGATCGGGCGGCGATTCACGGAGTTGATCCTCGTTCCATAAGGCGTAAACGAAAGGACGGTGCTGCTCGAGGCCGGTGTACGCCAACTGAATGCCCCAGAAATTCCGATCGCTTTCGTCACCGCCCGGTCTCGTCAGATCGATGTTGTCCTGGCTGCGCACCGTCTTGCCGATCAACCCGGTCAGCTCGAAGTTGAGGAACTCGCCGGTCAGAAGAATGTGATCCAGCGGAAGCGAGAGGACATAACCGGCGCCGAACTCAGCGAAGTCGCGCCCGATCTTGAACTTCAGGCCGAACGGCAGTCGCGTGCGCCCGTACACGTCGAAGGCCCTTGCAACGTCCAATTGGTAGAACCCGCGGTCAAGATTCGGGCCTTCCCAGTCGTCGTCATTGCCGTTGAATGAATCGCCAGTGTTGAAGTCCAAATAGCTCAGTCGCAGGCGGGCGTATCCCTCGTGCACACCTTCGTCGAGGCTGGCGCGGGCCCACAGCCGCAGGTCGCTGCGGCGCAGTGTGCGCGAGCTGTTAAAACCGTCGTCGTAGAGGAATAGGAAAAAGCTGTACCAGCCACCCCAGTCGAACTCGAACGCCCGTTGCGTCGGGGGGACCTGCTTGTTGAGCTCCGCGCGGATTTCCTCCTCGATGGCCCGCTGCTGTTGGATGAACGCGCTGGGTACCCGGGGGGGAGGCGCTTGGGCCCGTGCCGGTGACACACCGACCACGCCGGCAGCCAGGGCTGTCGCAATCAGCAACTCGACGAGAAACTGGCGTCTCACCGTGCTCGATTTCCAGTACGCCGCTCAAACGGGACTAATCTGAGATCCGTCATGTTGCGGACCGCCTCGGGGCAGCGCCATACCCCCGGGCCGATTAGGGCACGGAGATAATGGCAGCAGGTAGCTGACTTTGCAAGATAAATCGGCTCTGCGGTGTCGATTGCCGCGGCGGGACCTACGTACACGGCGTGGCAAGGATGCTCCATTCGTTTGCCAAATCGGCTCTGCAGTTCCTGAAGGGAATCCGCCCTCGTGTTGTTGATGGCGCTGGCGATGGAGGCTTGAAGTCACCGCAGTTGGCTGCAGGCAAAGCTGGCGATCAAGTCGTCTCGCGGGAGCACGCGGCTAGATGGGCTGTTGACTGGTCGGTAAGGAACTCGTCGGCGTTGGCGAGGACGGCCTATCTGGTTCGCGAGCCCTACCCCCTCGCCATCGCCGGGCGCTCAAAGAGGCACACCGCTAATGATCAGACGCCGAGTATCCGTGCTTCTCATTCGCCCTGCCACGTTCGAGAAGCAGCAGTGGCCAACCAGCTAGTGAGGGACAATGACCAGACAAGCGTGAGCCGCGTCTCACATAAGCCCGGCGGCCCGCAGCACGTCTTCAACGGTCTCGAACGTGTCAGCGCCGCTGAAGGGACCCACTTGCGTCGAGCCGTCAACCACGCCGGTCGTGATGGACACGCCGCCCGGGGCGTTCGCATCAGCCGTGGCCAGAAAGACAACAGCATCCCCGCAAGTGTAATTGAGCGGGAACTGGCCCCAAGGCATGCCGAGTCGTCCATCCGGAAAGACCAGGAAGTACCCGGTGGACTGTGGGTCGTCCAGATCGCCCAAGCCGATTCGATCGACCGGACAGGTGAACATCACGCCAAGGCTGTCCGAAGCGCCAGAAGTCTCCAGCTCCGTCGAGCCCGCAGCGCCGGGTGCCTCCGCCGTGACGACGAACGTGATCGGCACACCGGACTTGTTGACCACAACCACAAGAACGAAGTTGGTGTCCCCCGGCGCCGTGGGGAAAACGCTTCCGCCCACCATGTTGACGAAGCCCGGGTTGAGACATCCGAGTTGGCCCGCGATCATGCACAACGCTCCCAGCAAAGCAAGCGTGCATTTCGAACGCGCCGAAAGTCTGCCCGTTTCATGTGTCGGTGTGTCAAACACGGCGAACTCCTTGCGACCGTCGCAGCGGGGGCTATCGTACCTCGATGGTGATTACTTGCCTTTCCGGAGTGGTGCCGGGCACCAGCCCGTCGGTGGTCACGAAGGGGAACTCCGCAGGCTGAACCCCCTCGAGCCAGCCGAGCTCGTCGGTTCCGTCTGCGTCAATATCCCCGAGCGAGGGAATGAACAGCCTGCCTTCCAGCGTCACCGAGATCACGCTACCACAGCTCACGTTCATAATCGCCGGGATGGCATCGACGCTCAGGGGCCAGAACTGGGGCGGGAACTGCTGTCTCATCATGGGCACGAGGATTGTGGTCCCACCCACCTCCGTCTCATCGAATCCCCAGACTTCGATGGTCTCATCCACAAACACCTCCATCGAAGTCAGGTCAACCATGCTGATGTCACACTGCGGAACTTTGTTGCCGTATTCCGCGGCCCGCACCTCATAGACCAGCTGCTGCGTCGCGCCCGTGGTGGTCGTCACGTCTGTCTCCATTCGGGCCAACGTATCCGACTTGTTAATGAACAGGACCGGGACGTGCCCCGTCACCGGCGGCAAGGCCGTGACGGGGTCCTGTCCGAACAAGGCAATGAACGAGGGATTAAACCCGAGTGCCGCAAGGTCCGCACATCCCGGCGACACCGAGAGCAAACACAGCGCGACCCACTGAGCGGCCCAAGAACGTGAGCGAGCCAGCCGATGGAGCATCCGTTCATCCTCCGACCACTTTGAAGGTAAGCAACTTCCCGTAGCGGAGATCATACCAAACCGTGTCGCCGCAGGACAGTTCCCCCGCCAGCCAATTGTAATCGTTGGTGCCCAGGTAGCTTCGGCCGCCGATTGGCTTGCTCAGGGCCTCGGTCTCCTCCGCCGCGGCTTGGTCAACTTCTCGCGATGTTGGGTCATCGCCGATGAACTCGTACGTTCCCGAGGGATACCACGTTTCAGCTACGATCGTGATTTCGCTTGGACATCCCGGCAAGCCTGGGAATCGCTGCATGAGTTGGTCCGGGAGGTCGCCGAGGTCAAACAGGAGGTTGCTGAATGCCGGGACTCTGGCGACGAATGGCATGCCATCGATGAGGAAGTCAACGCGAACGTCAACGGCTACCTCGCTCAGGCGGTCGTCGCCGACCGGCTCCGTGTCCAACTCGCCGTTCGGGCCGGGCAGGACAACCGGCGCCCCGGCGTTGGCCTTGGACCCGACGGGGACGCCCTGAATGTCATCGCCCGTGGCGAGAGTGTCAGCGATCCCGTTGCCGTCTTTAAGCGGCTCAATGATGACTTCGGGCACTTCCACGTTATTGGACACACGCAGGCGTACCGAAACACGCACCGGCGAACCGGTGTCCGAGCCGCTGCCGTCCTTCTTCGGCGGGAAGTCCAGGTTCGTACAACTCACCGTGGGCAGCACCGCAGCCGCAAGTGCTGTCCATAGGGAACAACTCGTTCTGACCATTCGGATAACCCCCTCAGCTTCGTACTCACTGGCCGAGCTTAAGGCGAAGCCACACCATATTATACATCGTTTCCCCTGTCTATCTGATAGCCTTTTGACCGCACCGCGTCAAGGGAAATCTCGGCTACTCGCCGCGTCGTCGGTACGGCTGGTCTTGACCGAGTGTGCAGCGGCGGATAGCCTTCGGGGCGGCATGTTCAAGGGATGCACCCCAAGGGTATTCGTGCCATGGGCTCACTGGTCCGATTCGGCGTCTCGATGGACGCTGAACTTATCTCCGCGTTCGATCACTTGATCGAACGAAAGGGCTACGTCAATCGCTCTGAGGCGATCCGGGATCTTGTGCGCGAGGCGCTGATCAAGACGCAGTGGGACCGAAGTGCGGCTCCGGCCGTGGCCGCCCTGTGCCTCGTGTACGACCATGGGACGTACGATTTGGCCCGTCGGCTCGTAGAGTGCCAACATAAGCATGCCCATCAGATCGTCTCAGCCCTGCATGTCCACTTGGACGCCCAAGATTGCCTCGAAGTTGTTGTGTTACGAGGGCCTGGTAACGAACTCCAGCGCCTGGCCGATCATCTCATTAGCACGCGCGGGGTCAAGCACGGCCAACTCGTGATGACCGCGTCCGGTAAAGCGATCGTGTAAGTCGGAGCACGCGGCCAGGTCCGCGCGCTGTGTTGGAAGCCCGGCTACGCGGGCAGAGCGCCGTCACGTGTGTCCAGTATCCTGCGGAGATGCCGGATCGACCGACGCATTCCCTCCAGACGTGGGTGAATCCGCAAGGCGGCGTAATAACATTCGAGCGCCTCGCGATACCGGCCCAAGTTCGCCTGGCAGTGCCCGATCCCTGCCATCGCCCCGAAATGCACGGGATTCAACGCCAGGGTGCGTTGGCAATCGGAGATTGACTTGGCGAATTGCTCGCTCAGATAGTACGCGATGGCGCGCTGGTTGTGTGCTTCGGCAAACTGCGGGTAGTCCGCGATCAGGGCTGTCAACATGGCGAGCGCTTGGTCGAGACAGCTGGCCTCGACCTTGTTACTGGCCTCTCGCAGCCGCTTGCTCGCTAGCTCGCCGCCGGCGCGGAACCAGATGCACCACAGCGCGTCCTCGACCGTGGCCACGACGATGGGGTCCTCATGGTGCAGCGCGCCTGCCAGCAGCTTACATACATCCATCGTCCCGATGAGTCCGAGGCACGTGGCCGCCACCTTCACCGTGTCCGGCTCGTCGCACCGCAGGATCTGTACCAGAGTCTCGGTCGGCCAATAGCGCGGAGTGGCCGCGGCCAAGCCCACTCCATCCTGCTCCTCCAGGAAAGGCCGGGCGAACTCGACGAGCTGCTGCCCCGAGTGGCTCAAGCTGTTCATTGATCCAAGCTCACTTCCGTCGGCGTGCGACGGCATGCAACATGTGGCCGTTGTCTCCCCCTCTGCGGCTCGTGAGCTTAGCCGTGGTCCGAAACAAACAGTCGTGCGGCCGAGTTCGAACAGAGCACGCCGCGCTCAAGTACAAGTGCCTCAGGCGAGCTAACCTCGTACTTTGTTATTATAGACCGGCCGCCCAACTGCGGTCAAATCACGCGCGTTCTTCGTGTGTTTTCTCGGCAGCCGTGCCCCGCTGGAGTTCATCGTTTGCCGCGCCGCCATGCCCGACGGCACTGGCGCGTCCAGGGAAGCTTCTCATCACGGTGGCGCGTGGCCGCGGAAAGCGCGCTGCAATGGTGTGCTAACGTCTCGAACACTCGATGAGCGATCACCAACTGGCCGACCCGATTGGCGTGCACACCGTCGGGATGGATCAGCCAATCCGCTTCGCCCTGGCCGGCCCAGACGTCGGCGAGCAGGCAGCGGCGCTGCTCGGCCAGTTGTCGAATCACCTCGTTGTACACGCGGGTCTGTCTAGGGCCACCCTCGTCGTATGGCGCCCACCGAGTCCAGGCGGTCATGTGATACACGGTCGTCAGGACGGTGAGCGGCTTGCAGGTCCGCTGAACGTCCCGGATGATGGTGTTCATGTCCTCGCGGAAATCTTCGGGGTGCATGCCGGCCCGCATGTCGTTGAGCCCGTAGGCGAGGATGAAGAGGTCCGGTTTCGCTGTGATGACATCGGGCTTGTATCGTTCCAGAGCGCTGGGTTTGGCCGAATCCGCATACCCGGGACTGCGCGGGGAGATGGCGTTGGCGGAGATGCCGCGGTTGAGATACCGAAGCTTGCGTGTCTGGCACTGGTTGATCAGCCTTACCAGTACGTCCGGCCAACGCTCCGCTTGGCTGCCCAGCCACCCGCTGCCCCGGACGTGGCTTTCTCCCAGAACCACCAAACGCCGAAACTCGTTGCCCCACCAATCGCGCCTGCTCATCGCCGATCTCCTCACACCGTTGCGGCAGCCGCTGCTCAGTCGGCTTGCTGGCTTATCCGTCTAGCGCGCGCGAGCGGCGCCGTGCGCACGGCGTGGATCATTGTCATCACCTGTCGGATCGGTTTGACGTCATGGACGCGGTAAAGGTGAGCCCCGGCCGCCGCGGCAGTTGCCACTACAGCGGCCGTTCCCATCAGTCTCTCTTGCGGCGAGTCGATCCCGAGGACCTCGCCGATGAAGCGCTTGCGCGACGCGCCGATCAGGATCGGCAGACCGAGTTGATGCATTTCTTCGAGTCGCGCGAGGATTTCAAGGTTGTGCGCGGTCGTTTTGCCGAAGCCGATGCCGGGATCGACGATCATTCGCTCACGACCAATGCCCGCTTTGCTGGCGGCTTGGATGCGCTCACGCAGGAAACTGATGATCTCGCCCATCACGTCTTCATATGTCGGATCGCGTTGCATGGTGGCCGGTTCGCCCTGCATGTGCATGAGCACCACGGCCGCTTCCCGCCGCGCGACCAGGCCGGCCATGTCGGGATCAGCCCGGAGGGCGGAAACGTCGTTGACCATTTGCGCACCAGCGTTGATGGCGGCTTCGGCGACCCGGGCTGACCTAGTGTCGATGGAGATGACAATCTTCGGATGCCGGCGGCGGATTCCTTCTATCACCGGAACACCCCGGCGGATCTGCTCGTCGGCAGGAACAGGCATCGACCCCGGGCGCGTGGACTCCGGCCCCACGTCGATGATGTCCGCCCCTTCGGCAACCATCTCTGAGGCGTGGTCGATGGCCGCGGCCGGGGCCAGGAACTCGCCGCCATCGCTGAACGAGTCGGTCGTTACATTCAGCACGCCCATCACCGAGCGCGCGGCGTTCAGGTCGAGCACGGTCGATCGAAACCGGATAACTTTGCTGCTGTTGAGGCTCATTTGCTGACCGCCTACATCATAGTTGAAACGACGCGCCCAGCCGAGCCCGCCTGAAGGACCGTTCTGCTCGCGGACGACGGCACATGTCAGCGGGGCTGTTGCTTGCCCGACTCGGCGGCGGGCCGCACCGTTGGCTTCAGTAGCTCAAGACGGCAGAAAAGCGAGGCGGGGTCAACGTGGCGAGTCCCGCGGCGCCGTACGGTTTGGACTCCGATCAGAGACTGAACGACACGGGCAGTTGGCGAGAACGCCGCGGTGTTCCGACGCTTCAAGGCCGTTCAGGGCTGATGTTACAGGAAAGCTCGGCCCGCCGCCATCCCGGAACCGTGCGGGACCACTCGGAGTTCCCCGCGCGGCCTTGGCGGACGACGTCTCGACCTCGGGGTTCCGAGAGAGCCACAGCTGTGCTAGAGTGCTCGCACAACGCCACGGTCACGACGGTCGGCTGGTGAAAGCCGGCCTCGTGAGCCGGCGACGCTAGTGCAGATGTGGACAACTGCCCGGCTTCCCTATGACCGTCGGTGTCGTCGTGGCCG
>CAYGAN010000064.1:0-9497 GCA_964347585.1 uncultured Planctomycetales bacterium
GCCCCAGACTTCCAGGCCTTGTTCCAGAATGGCCGTCTTGACCACGGCGCGGATTACGGCATTGAGACCGGGGCAATCTCCCCCGCCGGTCAGGACCCCGATGCGGGAAATCGAACGCTGCCCGCCGGCCACCAAGACCTCCTCAATCCAGCCTTCTCACCCGGCGCCCGCCTGGGCGCTCGGGCGCGTCGTTCCCGGCCGCCCCGATTCCGCTTGACCGGTACGCTTTTCCCAACCTTCGGTGTAGAGATCCATGAAGTGCTCCTCACGGAATGGATGCTCCTTGACCTGTGCCATGTTGATCTCCACGCCGAGTCCGTTGCCGGAAGGCACGTGAGCGTGGCCGCTGTCGATTCGGATGGGCGGCTGGACGAGTTCAGCGGTCCATCGCTCGTTGAACTCCTCGAACGACTCGAGGATCAAGAAGTTCGGGATCGTGGCGGCGGCGTGCATGGCGGCGACCGAGGCGAGCGGCCCTTCGGCGTTGTGTGGGGCTAGGGCGACCCCGAAGGCGTCGGCCATCTCGGCGATCGCCTTGAACTCACCGATGCCGCCGACGTAGAGCACGTCCGGCTGGATCACATCGACAGCATGTGTTTCCAACAGCGCGCGGAACTCGTGGCGATCGTACAGCCGCTCGCCGGCTGCCAGCGGCACGGAGACGCGCCGCCGGATGCGGGCCAGCTCCTCCATCCGATCGGAAGCGACAGGCTCTTCAAACCAGGCCGGCCGATACGGCTCGATTGCCCGGCCCACCTCGATTGCGGAAGCAGTCGTAAAGCGCCCGTGCCCCTCGATCATCAGATCCACGTCGGGACCGATCGCTTGACGAACCTCCCGAACGATCACCACAGACAGGTCGAACTCCTTGCGGTCCATTCGCCACTTCGTCGTACCGAACGGGTCCAGCTTCATGGCGGTGTAGCCTCGATCCACCACTTGCTTGGCCAAGGCGGCGAACGTCTCCGGGTCGCGCTCGGCGCGGTACCAGGAGTTCGCGTAGCAGCGGAGCGGCTCTACGTTGTGCTTGCCTAGCAAGGCGTGCACCGGCGCGCCAAGTTGCTTACCGAGGATGTCCCAAGAGGCGATCTCAACCGCGGCCACGACGGCTGAGCCGATCGTGCCCGTACGCCACAGTCTCAGCGTGCTCTGCTGCATCGCCTGCGTGTCGCGAGGATCGGTGCCGATGAAAAAGCGCTCGGCCTCTTCGATCGCGACAGCGACCGCGCGGGGATGGCCGTACACCGTCGCTTCCGAGACGCCCACAATTCCCGCGTCCGTATGGACCCGGCAGAGCGTCCAAGGCTTCCACGGGTTGTCCACGATGTGCACTTCGATGTCTGTGATCTTCATGGCCCTGGCTCAGCGGCCCAATAGGTTCTGTTGACGCGCCGTCGGGGCACATGTGACGCGGGCGGGGCTGAGCTGTCAAGACAATTGCGCTGTCCGTGCCGCGCGCCCTGTCGGTGGCCTGATATCCGCAACGGGCGCGGCGCTGAAGTATTGGCTTGACTGGCGGATCGGTACGCATAATCTCTTGGGCACCGTCGGCCGAGATTGGCGCGATTCGGGGGATGTCCGTTGCTGATGCAGGCGGACGGAAGACGAGTCGGCCGAACGACAATGCACCCGGCGAGACATTCTAGGGTTAATGAATGAGTTATCCGCCACCAGCCGTTGTCAATCCCTACGCTCCGGTCCTCGTGCTGATTGTCCTGGCGCTGGCGACGGCGGGGGTGATCATGGTCCTGGCCCACGTGATCGGTCCGTCTCGCCGGGGACCGGTCAAATCCAGCCCTTACGAGTCAGGCATGCCTCCCGTCGGCGACGCGCGACGCCGGTTCAACGTGCGCTTCTACCTGGTGGCGATGATCTTCCTGTTGTTCGACGTTGAGGTCGTTTGTCTCTGGCCTTGGGGGCCGTTGTTTCATCGAGCAGCTACCACGGGCAATCCGATCGCCTGGATCGGGACCGGCCCGGTTGGCAAGGGGTTTCTGCTCGTCGAAATGGCCGTCTTCCTGGGAATTCTACTGGTAGGCTATGCGTACGCCTGGCGAAAGGGCGTGTTCCGGTGGGATTGAGCGTGACGATCGCTGGTAGCGCAGCGAGGCGGCCGACGATGAGCCGGGCACCGGCTGGATCCGGAGCGCAGCGCGAATGACCCCGTCCACGACGCCGGATCGGAGTTTCCTGGTCACCCGCTTCGACAAGCTGTTGGGCGCGTTGCGCAAGTACAGCGTGAACTGGGCCCGGCGGAACTCACTTTGGCCGATGCCCTTCGGGACGGCCTGCTGCGGGATCGAGCTGATGGCCGTGGCCGCGCCCCGTTACGACATCGCGCGATTCGGCGCGGAGGTCATGCGGTTCACGCCCCGTCAATGCGATTTGATGGTGGTGGCCGGGCGAGTGGCCATCAAGATGATGCCCGTGCTCCAGCGGATTTATCTGCAAATGGCCGAGCCGAAGTGGTGCATCAGCATGGGCGCCTGTGCGAGCACGGGTGGCGTGTTCGACACGTACGCCGTCGTGCAGGGCGTGGATCAGTTCCTTCCCGTGGATGTCTATGTGCCGGGCTGTCCGCCTCGACCGGAGACGCTGCTTGAGGGCTTGATGGCCATTCAGCGGATCGTTGACGCCGAAGGCGTCAAGACCAGCGCCGAGCGGGGCAGAGGGCTCGGGCTGGTGGCGGGCGCCGGCGGGGGGATCGACGTCGGCCAGAACAGGGCGGCGACACCGCAGCGATCTTGAGCGAGGCCGGCGATCGGCCGCCGGAATGGAACCGTGGAAATCGAACATCCGTCTCTGGCTCTGTTGGCCGAGGAATTCCCCGATGTCGAATTCTCGCCCGCTCCGCTCGTCATGCACGCCGACCAGCCGAGCGATCAGATCTACGTTCGCGTGCCGCCGGAGCGATTGCTGGCGGTATTGCGATTCCTTCGCGACGATCCGCGCACGCGGTTCGAGCAGTTGTGCGACCTGGCCGGGATTGACTATCTGAACTTCCCGGACGCGCGCGACCGGTTCGCGGTGATTTATTCCCTTTTGTCGCTCACGCATAACCACCGCCTGTGGATCAAGTGTTTCGTCAACGACCCCGACCCCGAGGTTCCGTCGATCACGAGCATCTACAAGGGCGCGGAGTGGATGGAGCGGGAAGTGTACGACATGTTCGGGGTTCGGTTCACCGGCCACCCGGACCTGCGGCGGATTCTGACCTGGGAAGGCTTTGAGCCCCATCCGCTTCGCAAGGATTACCCGCTTCGGGGCCGCGGCGAACGCGAGAACTATGAGGTGGTCCGGCGGGATAGTGCGTAACGCGGGTGGCGAGGATGCCGATCGATGTCCGTCGAGCCTGACATGATACCGCAAGCTTCGACGCTGGTTCAGGACGAGCCGGGCGGCGATCGCTGGACGCTGAACTTCGGCCCGCAGCATCCGGCCACGCACACGACGCTCCGGCTGGTGCTCGAATTGGACGGGGAGCGCGTCGTCAGTTGCACGCCGCACATCGGATACCTGCACAGCGGGTTCGAGAAGCTCGGCGAGCACCTGGATTACGACCAGTACGTGGTCGTGACCGATCGGATGAATTACATCAGCCCGATCGCCAACAACGTCGCCTGGCACCACGCGTGCGAGAAGCTTTTCGGGATCGAGATCACACCGCGATGCAAGGTCTTGCGGACGCTCGTGGCTGAGCTGGCGAGGATCTCGGATCATCTGCTGGCCGTCGGGTGCGCCGCGCTGGATACCGGTGCGTTGACGGCCTTTCTGTACGGATTCAAACCGCGCGAGTGGATCTACGACCTGTTCGAGCAGATCTGCGGCGCGCGGTTCACGACCAGCTACACGCGCGTCGGCGGGTTAATGCACGACATGCCCGACGAGTGGCCGGCGAACGTCAAGGACTTCTGCAGCAAGCTGCCGCCCGTGCTAGACGACATCGAAGCGCTGCTGACGCGGAACCGCATCTTCATCGAGCGTGTCAAGGGCATCGGCTACATCGGCCACGACGAGGCAATCAACTGGAGCCTGACCGGGCCCGTGGTGCGGGCCAGCGGCGTGAAGCGTGACCTGCGCAAGGACGAGCCCTACCTCTGTTATGCCGACAATTGGGACGGGCAGGGCAGCTCGCGCGTTCATTTCAACGTGCCGATCTGCGAGCTGGGAGACTGCTACGGGCGGTACCTGATTCGGCTGGAGGAGATGAGGCAGTCGCTGCACATCATCGAGCAGCTCATCGACAACGTGCCCGCGGGGCCGATCAACGTGCTGCCCGAGGAGAAGTGGACGCTGCCTGATAAGTCCGAGGTCTGCTTCTCGATCGAAGGGCTGATCCACCACTTCGAGCAGATCATGTGGAACCGTGGCTGGGCCCCGCCGGTCGGCGAGGCATACGGGGCGAACGAAACGGCGAACGGGGAACTGGGCTTTTATCTGGCCAGCGACGGCGGCCGAGTCCCGTACCGGGCTCGGTGCCGCCCGCCCAGCTTCATCAACTACCAGTGCTTCCCGCACTTGATCGTCGGGCATCAGATCAGCGACGTGGTGGCCGTGCTCGGCTCGCTGAACATCATCGCCGCGGAATTGGACAGGTAGGCTTCGTCCGGCCGACGCCGGCACCGTTGTGGTCGTATGAGCTGCTCTCCCGCAAACGTCGCGAACCCAAGCCGCAGACAATTGGCTGTTGATCTCATTGTCGTCAGCACACTGGCCCTGTTCCTGGAAGTGCTGCTGATCCGGTGGCACGCGACGGCGTTCCGCGCGTGCGCCTACTTCAAGAACGTTACGTTGCTGGCTGCATTCCTTGGGTTGGGCCTCGGCTTTGGGCTGACCCACAGGCCCAGAAGCTACCTGCCGGTCGTGCCGTTGCTCCTGGCCGGCCAGATCATCGGCTGGGGAATCGTAAGCCTGCTCGACATCGACGAGTACGTCCGCGACCCTTTCGGCGGACAGTGGCTGTGGGGGGTACAGGCCGAGGGGAGCGCCTTTGCGCACGTTTCTTTTTTCGCGTTCTTCGGCCTGCTGTTTGTCACGACCATCCTTGCGTTCATTCCCATTGGACAACAGACCGGCCGACTGATGGTCCAGTTCTCGCCCATCAGGGCTTACACAATCAACATCCTTGGGAGCCTGGCGGGGGTCATCCTGTTTGCGGGCGTCTCATTCCTGTGGCTGCCTCCGGTGGTCTGGTTCGGGCTCAGCGCGGTGCTGCTGCTGTACCTCTTGCGGGAGCATCGCTGGGCTCTGGCCACCGGCGCGCCGGCGGTCGTGGCGATGTTGGTCGTCGTGGGGGGCGATTGGCAGCGCGACGCCAAGAGCATCTATTCGCCCTACCAACAGCTCGAGCTTCGCCAGGAATTCGTTGGCGACGATCAGACGGAGCGTCTTGAGATCGGCACAGTCGTCGAGGCGAACAAATCCTATCACCTTAGAGCAGTCAATCTGAGTGATGAGTTTGTTGCGGCTCACGGGCGGCGTTTCGCTCGGCTGGAGAAGATGGCCGAGGCGTACGACCTGCCCTACACATTCTGTTCGCATCTCAAGCGCGTCCTGGTGGTGGGAGCCGGCGCGGGCAATGACGTGGCGGCGGCCCTGCGGAACGGCGCGCAATCCGTCGATGCCGTTGAGATCGATCCGGCGATCGCCTGGATCGGCAAGCACTACCATCCGGAGCAGCCCTACGCCGACGGGCGCGTGCGACTGGTAATCAACGACGCCCGGGCGTTCATGAAGAGGCCCCCGTCGCGAAAGATCGTAACTGGGGACCGCGAGCACGCCGAGCAGAAATACGATCTCATTGTCTTCGGCTTGCTGGATTCCCACACGCTGCTATCGGGGTTTTCGAGCGTTCGTTTGGACAACTTCATGTACACGGCCGAGGCATTCGCCGAGGCGCGGCAGCTTCTGACTGACGAAGGGGTGATTGCGCTGTCGTTCTCTTCGGGGCCGGAGTCGTTCATCTGCCGACGGATATATCACATGCTCGACGAGCTCTTCGGAAAGCCTCCGCGATGCTTCGCCACGGGCTACGATGAGGGCACGCTGCTTGTGGCCGGCGCCGACGTGCAGGGCCAGACCAACCGGCGTGAGGTGACGGAGCGCGTCGCCGCCGCTTCGGTCTTCCCGCCTGCGACATCGGACGACTGGCCGTTCCTGTACATGCCGGATCGGCGCATTCCGGGCGGGTACGTCTGGCTGATCCTGCTGTTGGGCGGGATCTCGGTGCTGTGGATCGGCGTCACGACGGGCCGGCGGGCACGTTTCGACGGGCATTTTTTCTTCCTCGGCGCAGCCTTCTTGCTAATCGAGACAAGGGGCATAACGGAACTGGCGTTGGTGTTCGGCACGACGTGGGTGGTCAGCTCAGTGGTGATCGCCGCGGTGTTGGTCGTGATCCTTCTGGCGAACCTATACGTCAGTCGTGTCCGTGAGCCCAGGCTAACGATTCATTACACGATGCTTGCAGCAAGCCTGCTGGCCGGTTATCTAATCCCGATTCATCGGCTGCTCGCCGTCAGCTGGCACGTGGCGGCGATCGGTGCGACGGCGCTCTTGGTGCTGCCGCTGCTGTTCGCCGGAGTCATCTTTGCCACGTCGCTGAGGCGATGCCGCTCGGTTCCTTCGGCCTTTGCGTCGAATTTGCTGGGAGCCATTCTTGGAGGCCTGTGCGAATATGCGTCGATGGCCGTGGGCTTTCGACTCCTGTACGTGATCGGTCTGGCGCTATATGCCGCCTCGTACGCGTGCTTGCGACCGTGGCGGCAATGGCTGCCGGCTACGGGAATGCAACCAGCATAAGAGCGTGTCGGCTGGGGTGCATGTTGACATGGCCTGGAAAGCTGTCGATCGCAGGGCTGCGGTGATCGATCCGAACGCGGCCCCGCTTCTGACCGACGGGCTCAAGCGGAAGATCCGCGCGTTCCTCGATCGTTACGAGGTCAGGCGTGCGGCCCTGCTCCCGACGCTGCACGTGGTGCAGGACACTTACGGCCACGTCAGCTGGCAAGCCATGCACGAGGTGGCAGAGCTGCTGGGGCTGCAACCTTCGGACGTGTTGGACACGATCAGCTTCTACACGCACTTCTGGACGCACCCGAAGGGCAGGAAGGTGATCGTGGCCTGCCGGTCTCTTTCGTGCGAGCTGACGGGCGCTCGCGAGGTGCTCTCAGCCGTCAAGCAGCATCTGGGAATCGCCGAGCACGAAACGACCCACGACCGGCAGTACTCGCTGCTGACGGAGGAGTGTCTCGGCGCCTGCGAACATGCGCCGTGCCTGCTCATCAACGAGAAACTTCACAAGCGTGTAAGGCCTGAAGACGTCCCCAGCCTGCTGGCCGACGTGGACAACGACGAGCTTGACGTGCCACGGAGCGAGTTGTTCGACGGAATCCGTCTCGACGACTCTGTCGCGAGCGAGGGCGGTTCCGCCCCCGGCCCGCCGGCGACGTCAGAGTCATGACGAGCTATAGGCATGACGTTTGAACCGGTTCTGCTGAGAAACGTCGGTGTTGAGGATGCAAGACGCCTGGCGGTGTACAAGCGCGGTGGCGGGTACGAGGCGCTGGCGAAAGCCTTGAAAATGGCGCCCGAAGAGGTCGTCGAACAGGTTGCGAAGGCTGACCTTCGCGGGCGCGGCGGAGCGGGCTTTCCGGCCGGAGTGAAATGGGGCTTTCTGCCCAAGGGCCGCCAGCTGACGTATCTGTGCGTCAACTTTGACGAGTCCGAGCCCACCACGTTCAAGGATCGGTTCCTGGTGGAGAACGACCCGCATCAGTTGCTCGAAGGCATCCTTATCGCCGGCTACGCCACGCAGACGAAGACGGCCTACGTGTACATGCGAGTCGAGTTTCACGAGCCCTTCCACATTCTGCAGAAGGCGATCGACGAAGCCTACGCCGCCGGTCTTCTCGGCCGGAGAATCCTCGGCAGCGACTTCGCCATGGACTGTTACGTCCACCGCGGCGCGGGTGCCTACGTGTGCGGTGAAGAGACCGGCCTGATCGAGTCAATCGAGGGCAAGCGCGGGTGGCCGCGAATCAAGCCGCCGTTTCCCGCCATTGAAGGGCTGTTTCACAAGCCTACCGTGGTCAACAACGTCGAGACGCTCTGTTGCCTGCCGCACATTGTCGAGCGAGGGCCTGACTGGTTCACGAGCATCGGCCCGCGCGGAAGCAGCGGCCCGAAGGTGTTCGGGGTGTGCGGGCCGGTGAATCGGCCCGGATGCTACGAGGCCGCGATGGGCATCACCGTCCGAGAGCTGATCTTTGGCGACAAGTTCGCCCGGGGCACTCGAGGCGGCAAGGCGGTCAAAGGAGTGATCCCCGGCGGCTTTTCCGTCGGGATCCTGACGGCCGACGAGCTGGACATGCCCATGGACTTCGACTCGCCCCGCAAGTACGGCTTGCTGGGGATGGGTACCGGCGCCTTGACGGTGATCAACGAGGACGCTGACATTCGGCACGTGCTGGCCAACGTGGCGCGGTTCTTCTCACACGAGTCGTGCGGTCAGTGCACGCAGTGCCGCGCCGGCACGGAATGGATGCACAAGATCAGTCAGCGGATCGCCGACGGCGCCGGCCGACGCGAGGACCTCGACCTGATCGTGGAGCTGACGAGGAACATGGGTATGATGCCCGGCCTGAGCATCTGCGGGTTGTCGGACGGGGCGGCCTATGCGGTTCGAACGATCGTGGAGAAGTACCGCAGCGAGTTCGAGCAACATATCGCCTCCCAGCAGGTCGGTAAGGTTGACCGGGTTCTGGCCGCGGCTCTCTAGTCGGCGTCGGGCGGGCGGATACGTCCGGAAGGAAGGACAGCAACGGCCGGTGGATGAGCGATGATGGATAGCCGCAAGATCGAGCTTGTCGTTAAAGGCATCTTCTGGTTTGCCGCGATCGTCGCTGCCAACGCCGACTGGTACAAATGGCTGCAGCAGACGCGGTGGCAAGATGCTCAGCGGAACTAGGCGTGTGTCGCAGCGGGACACGCGCTCTGCCGAGAAAGGTAAGGGACAGCCATGGATCGATTCCCGGGCCATCTGGTGCTTGCCGGGGCGATCATGATTGCGGGCGGGGCGCTTTCGCCGAGGACGAAGGCGGATGAGATGTCGCACGAAGGGGTGATCGCCATGGCAATCGGTTGTATCGTCGCGGTGATGGGCCTGATCATCGGTTATTTTGCCTTGCGCGCGATGGCGGACAGGACACGTGCCCAAGATCACGATAGACGGTCGCGAGATTGAATGCCGCAGCGGCATCACCGTGCTCCAGGCAGCGCTGGAGGCCGACGTTCAGGTCCCGCACTATTGTTACCACCCGGGGCTGAGCGTGGTGGCCTCCTGCCGGCTGTGCCTGATGGAGATGAAGGTGCGCGACCCGAAGACGCATGACATGGTCTGGTCGCCGCGGCTGGTTCCATCGTGCCAGACGCCCGTCACGGACGGCCTCGAAGTCCGCTTCGACACCGACAACGTCCGCCGTAGCGTCGAGCACGTG
>CAYGAN010000064.1:9507-21310 GCA_964347585.1 uncultured Planctomycetales bacterium
TCCTGCCGCCTGTGCCTGATGGAGATGATGATGCCCCATCCACGGACCGGCCAGCCGGCCTGGAGCCCCAAGCTGTTCCCGGCCTGTCAAACACCCGTCAGGGACGGCATGATCGTGCGATTCGACAGCGATACCGTCCGATCCGCCAGGCGCTACGTCATGGAGTACTTGCTGATAGACCATCCATTGGACTGCCCGGTTTGCGATCAGGCCGGCGAGTGCCTCCTGCAGGACTACAGCTACAAGTTTGGCACCGCAGCGTCGAGGATGGTCGATCGCAAAACGAAGAACCCCAAGAAAGACATCGGGCCTGACACGCTGCTCTACCAGGACCGGTGCATCCTGTGCACGCGTTGTGTCCGCTTCACCCGCGAGGTGGCCGGCAGCGGCGAGTTGTGCGTGGTAAACCGGGGAAACCGCTGCGAGATCGACGTCTTTAATGGTCGGCAGCTCGACAACAAGCTTCAGGGCAACGTGGTCGATGTCTGCCCCGTCGGGGCGATGCTGGACAAGGACTTCCTCTTCGCCCAGCGCGTTTGGTTCCTGCAAAGCACGCCGTCGGTTTGCCCACTGTGCAGCACAGGGTGCACGATCCGCATCGATCACAACCGAGGGAGGGTGTACCGGCTCAAGCCGCGCTACAACCCGAAGGTCAACCATTGGTGGATCTGCGACGAGGGACGATTCGGGTGGAAATACATCCAGAGCCCGGATCGGATCATACGCCCCGCCCTGCGACGTGGACAGGCCCGCGAGACCCCGACTTGGCAGGACATTCCGCAAATCGTGCGGTTCCGATTCAATCAGATCGTCACCCAGCACGGCAGCGAGAATGTCGCCGCTCAGCTCTCGCCACAGATGTCGTGCGAAGAGGCTTGGCTGCTCGCCAGATTCATTCGCCAGGTTGCACCCGCTTCGACGCTCACGCTTGGCAACGTGAACGACGACGGGGCGGACTTCTGCTTTCCACAGGGCTGCGCAGAGGACGACGCCGAGTTCGTCATCCGCTCCGAGAAGCACCCCAACCGACGCGGAGTCGAACTGATCCTCAAGCGCGCCGGCGGAGCGATCCTGCCCCGCGAGCAACTTTGGGAGCGAGTGGACAAGGGGCAGTTCAAGGCCCTGTGGCTCGTGGGTGGCTATGCCGCGCCTGAGTGGCCAGCCAAGGAGATGTTGGCGGCCTGCAAGCAACTGCAGCTGCTGATCGTCCAGGATATGTTGCCCAACGGCCTGCTGCCGCTGGCCACGATTGTCCTGCCGTCGTGCGCGTGGGCGGAGCGGAACGGCAGCTTCATGAACCACGCCGGCGTGATCCAGCCCTTCCGGCGAGCCGTGGACCCCCCGGAGGGCGCGCGGCAGGACGGTCAGTATCTATTCGAGTTGGCCGGCTACTCGGGCCTTTACAGCGGCCAACGGGTGCGCGAAATGATGGCACAGGAGATCAAGGAGTTCGCTGAGGTGTACGAGCCGCCCCCGAAGCCCATGCATCAACACTGATTGGCGCGACGGCACGGCTCGGCGAAGTGAGAATCGACAAGTGGATGCGCTAAAGGAGTTCCTGACTACGCAGTTCGGCTTCAGCGTTGCGATCATGGTCGTCGCCTTGGGCGTGATCCTGGGCACCGTGGCCTACTGCATCTATTTCGAGCGGAAGATCAGCGCGTGGATTCAAGACCGCTACGGCCCGAACCGAGTCGGCCCGCGCGGGATCTTCCAGCCGATCGCCGACGGCCTGAAGTTCATTCTGAAGGAAGACGTCATCCGGCCCGGGGCCGACCGAGCGATCTTCCTGCTGGCACCGGCCCTGATCTTTGCGGTCGCATTGATTGGGTTCGCGGTCATCCCGTGGGGCGGGCAAATCCGGTTTGCCGACGGCGACAAGGTGGACGTGCAAGTCGCCTCGCTCGATATCGGCTTGCTGTACATCCTGGCCGTGGGCTCGATAGGCGTCTATGGGCTCGTATTGGGCGGCTGGTCGAGCAACAACAAGTACTCGTTCTACGGGTCGATGCGGGCGGCGGCGCAGATGCTCAGTTATGAGGTCCCGCTGGGCCTGGCGATCCTGGTCGTCGTGTTGACCTCGGGCCAACTTCGGCTGGAACACATCGTCGCGCAACAGGTGGCCACAACCTGGAACGTGGTCCTGCATCCGATGGCGTTCCTGGTGCTGCTGGTCGCCGCCTTCGCCGAGACCAACCGTGTTCCGTTCGATCTGCCCGAGGCCGAACAGGAACTCGTCGGCGGGTACCATACCGAATACAGCGCCATGAAGTTCGGGCTGTTCTTCCTGGCCGAGTACGCTCACATGATCACGAACAGTGCGTTGATGATCGCGCTGTTTTTCGGCGGATGGTCGCTGTTGCCCTTCAACGTGCCCGCCATATCACCGTGGTTGAACGAGTCCACGTCGCCCTGGGCCGGGCTGGTTCGCGCGATGATCTACACCGGCAAGGTGTGGACCTTCCTGTTCGTGTACATGTGGGTGCGATGGACGCTGCCGCGATTCCGCTTCGATCAGCTGATGCGGCTGGCGTGGCGGGGGTTGATACCGTTGAGCTTGGGATTGGTCGCTGTGGCCGGCGTCCTGGTGTATCTGGCCGGCCCGACCGCGCGGTGGTGGGCGCCCGGGCCGATCTCCATCTGGGCACCCGTCGGCAACGTTGTCGTTTTGATTATCGTCTGGCTTGTGGTTAAGTTGGCACGCACGCCGGTGACCGGCAGGCAGGCGAATATGCCTCCGGTCCCGGCGCTCGCGAACGGGTACGGATCGTGATTTGCTTGGCGATCTTACTTGCTACAGCGGCGACAGGCGAGCAGATTCTTGCCACGGCGGAGAAGCGGATTCAACAACACCGTATGGCCGACGGTGTGGTGCGCGTCGTCGTGCCCGACGCCAACGGCCAAGATGGCGCGACCGTAAAGATCGAGCAGATTCGTCATGCGTTTCTGTTCGGATGCAACATCTTCAAGCTCGGCCGCTGCAAGACCAAAGCCGGCGAGGCGGCGTACCGTCGCCATTTCGGCGCCCTGCTGAATCACGCCACGCTCCCCTTCTACTGGTGGGGCTACGAGCGAGAGCAGGGAAAGCCCGACCATCAGCGTACCGAGCAGATCGCCAAGTGGTGCCGCGCCCACGGCGTCACCATGAAGGGTCATCCGCTCGTGTGGAACCACAACGAGCCCGCGTGGCTGCCCGACGACGTCGAGGAAGTCAAGACACTTCAGTTGGGGCGCGTTTCGGACTGCGTGCGCCGGTTCCGCGGGAAGATCGACGTCTGGGATGTCGTCAACGAAGTGACACACTTTGACCGTCCTGATTTCCTCGAGCGCGCGCCCAAGCTTGGGAAGCTGTGGCAGAAGTACGGCCGAGCCGAGTTCCCCGCAATGGCGTTTGTAGAGGCGCGAAAGGCCAATCCTGACGCCACTCTGTTGATCAACGACTATCGCAGCGACGAGGCCTACGCTGAGACGGTCATCTCAAAGCTCGTGGACGAGCATGGCAAGCGTCTGTACGACGTGATCGGCATCCAGAGCCACATGCACGGCGGCGCCTGGCCGACGGAGCAGATCTGGCAGGTTTGCGAGCGGTTCGCCAAGTTCGGCGTGCCGCTGCATTTCACGGAAACGACGATCCTTTCCGGCCAACGAGGCTGGGATCTTAAGAAGAAGAAAGAGGTCGAGGAGTGGAAATCAACGGCGGCGGGCGAAGAGTACCAGGCCGAAGAAGTAGCACGATTCTATACCGTTCTGTTCAGCCACCCGGCCGTCGAGGCCGTCACCTGGTGGGATTTCACCGACCAGAATGCGTGGCAAGGCGCCCCGGCGGGGTTCCTTCGTGAGGACATGACTCCCAAGCCGGCTTACGAGGAACTGATGAGACTGATCAAGGGCAAGTGGTGGACCAAGGAGACGCTCACGACGGACGAGAAGGGCGAGGCGCGATTCCGCGGCTTCCTCGGAAGGTATAAGGCGTCGGTGAGGGTCGATGGCAAGACCCGCGTCAAGAGCTTCGAGCTGACGAAGCAAGGCCCCAACAACGTAGTCATCCGAGTGGAGTGATCGCTGGTCCGGCACCCGAGACGAGCCGGATCTCCAGGGCTGGCGGCAGCGAGCATGAAGGACGAAGAGATCATCATCATCCGGGAACCGGACCTGACGGCGGGCGAAAAGCTGTACCTGCCGGCGATCCTCGGCGGGATGCGCACGACCCTGCGCCATATGCTCGCCAAGAAGGTCACCGTTCAGTATCCGGAACAGGTAATCGTTCAACGAATCGAGAACTATCGTGGCGTGCACCGCCTGAATCGCGACGCTCAGGGCCGTGTAGCGTGCGTGGCGTGCTTCATGTGCGAGACCGCCTGCCCGGCACACTGCATCCACATCGAGGGCGGCGAGGCGCCCTGGCCGGATCGTGAGAAGTACCCGATCAAGTTCGATATTGACGAGTTGCGGTGCATCTATTGCGGGATGTGCGAGGAGGCCTGCCCGGTGGATGCGATTGAACTGACCCCGGAGTATCAACTCGTTGGCAGGGGCCGCGAGGAGATGATATTCGACAAGGAAAAGCTCCTGGCCGTGTATGACCAGACGAAGGACCTCAAGCCGCGGAAGGACCCGCACATAACAGGATATCCAGACACCGGCAAGCTGGGTGCGAGGAAGTCCGGCTGAACGGTTCGTTCCCGGCTTGCGTCGAGACACGCTGCCAGTGACCCTCACGAGCGTTTACGCCCTATACGCAATCGCGGCTCTCGGCGCCGTAGGTGTGTACCTGGTGCTTCCGGGCACTCCTCGCTCGCCGAGGCTTGCCGGCACCGTTGCAGCCTCTGCCGCGCTGGCCGCGCTGCTGATACTCCTGGGCAAGAACTTCGCGCTCGCTGGCGGCACGGCGGTGTACTTCTACATCTTCTCTGTCGTTGCGTTGGTCGGTGCGGCGCGTGTCATTACGCATCCCCGGCCGGTGTACAGCGCCGTCTATTTCGTCTTGGTCGTCATCGCGGTGGCGGGTCTGCTCGTGCCGCTTGAGGCGGAATTCCTGGCTGCAGCGCTCGTGCTCATTTACGCCGGCGCAATTCTTGTGACCTACGTCTTCGTGATTATGTTGGCCCGGTCGGCCGCCGCTGATGACGCTGCCCCGTACGATAGCCGGCCGCGTGAGCCCGCAGCAGCCGTACTGGTCGGCTTCGTTCTGACCGCGGCGATTGCCGGGCGCCTCGGCGATCTGCCGCCGGCTGCGGAGCCCGCCGCTTACCCGGCGCCGCGCGCGGTGATGAACGCCGCCGCTGACAGCGCTGAAGATCCACGTGGCGGGCCCGGAGAGCCCGTCGTCGGGACGCCTGCCGGCAATACCGCCGCCGTCGGCACGGAGATGCTTACTCGATATGTCATTGCCCTGGAGCTAGCCGGTGTGCTGTTGCTCGTGGCGATGGTGGGCGGGATAGCCGTCGCGCGGAAGCGTATCGCTGACGAGCGTCTCGCCCCACTGCCGGGCGCGAAGGCTGAGCCCCCGCTCGGCCAGATCGGCAGAGAAATGCCGCCGTTCTGACCGTCGGCCGACGTCGCGGCGCGCGGCATCCGATGCGACTGGAAGTATGATTGACGCTGCCCACTATGTTGCCATCGGCGCGGTCCTGTTCGGCCTCGGGCTGATCGGATTCCTCTCTCGTCGAAATCTGATCATCATGTTTCTCTCGACAGAGGTGATGTTCCAAGGTGTTCTGATCAACCTCGTCGTGCTCGGCCGCGTCCATCAGAACTTCCAGGGCCAGGCCTTCGGGCTGTTTCTTCTGATCATCGCAGCCGCCGAGGCCGGGCTGGGACTCGGCCTGATCGTGCTCATGTTCCGCCGGGCAGATACGCTGGACGCGGAAGCCTGGCGAGCGATGCGAGGATAGGCGGATGACGCTGACATTCTCAGAGTTCGGCATGCTCAAGCTCGCGCCGCTGATCCCGCTCGCGCCGCTGCTCGGGGCGATCATCGTTGGAATCGCGGGTCCCCGCGTGCTACGCGGCGCGAGCCATTGGCCCGTCATCCTCGGCGTGCTGCTGGCTGTCGTTGTCAGCGCGTTCGTCTTCGGCGTCGTACACCACTCGCCCGAGTCGAAGTTCGCGGACACATACCGGCTCTACGAATGGATTGCCGCCACGCCGTCGATCTGGTTCGACATCGATCTCCGGATCGATCCACTGACGGCGGTGATGTTGCTGACGGTCTGCTCGGTGTCGCTGCTCGTGGTGATCTACTCGCGTGATTACATGCGCCACCACGGCGAGCCGGAGCGGGGCTACAGCCGTTTCTTCGCATTCCTCGGCCTGTTCGTCTTCTCGATGTGCACGCTGGTGCTGGCCGGCAACTTCCTGCTGCTCTACCTCGGGTGGGAGGCGGTCGGTCTATGCAGCTACCTGTTGATAGGTTTCTGGTACTGGAAGCCGTCGGCGGCCGCGGCGGCCAAGAAGGCATTCATCGTCAATCGGATCGGCGATTTCGGCTTCGCGCTAGGCGTGCTGTTGATCTACCTGACCTACGGCTCGCTCGACTACCAGACGGTCTTCAGCGCGACGAAAGCGGCGATCGGGGGGGATCCGGCCACTCTGGCGGCGATTCTCGGCCTGGCCGATCAGGCCGACGCCTTTCCCGTCATGCTGGCCATAAAGGATCGCATCACGATCATCGCGCTGCTGCTCTTCTGCGGGGCGGTCGGAAAGAGCGCACAGATCCCGCTGTACGTCTGGTTGCCCGATGCCATGGAGGGCCCGACGCCGGTCAGCGCGCTGATTCACGCTGCCACGATGGTTACCGCCGGGGTGTACATGGTCGCCAGATGCGGAGCGATCTTCGCCGCCTCGCCCAACGCGATGATCATCGTCGCCGCGATCGGAGGGGTCACGGCCTTGTTCAGCGCGACGATCGCCCTGGCCCAGTACGACATGAAACGAATACTGGCCTACTCGACCATCAGCCAGCTCGGCTACATGTTTCTGGGTTTGGGTGTGTACGCGGCGGATTCAGCCATCTTTCATCTGTACACGCACGCGTTTTTCAAGGCCCTGCTGTTTCTCGGCGCGGGCAGCGTCATGCATGCGCTGGGCGGGGTCATTGACGTGCGCCGGTTCGGGGGCCTGCGTCGGCGGATGCCCGTCACGTACGTGACGTTCGTGATCGGCGCACTGGCGCTGGGCGGATTCCCGCTCCTGGCTGGATTCTGGAGCAAGGACGAGATTATCCACGCGGCGATGGTCCACGAGCCGGTGCTCGGCGTGCTGGCCTTGGCCACCGCCGTTTTGACCGCCTTCTATACGTTCCGGATGGTGTACCTGGCGTTTCACGGTCCCGAGAGGCTGCCCGAGGGCGTCCACGCGCATGAATCGGGTCGGTGGATGCTCTTCTCGCTGGTGCTGCTGAGCGTCGGCGCGGTCTTTGCCGGCTACGTCGGCGTGCACGTTCGTTCCGGGGGCTTCGCCGGGCTTTTCGAGCCGCACGGCGCCTTCCATCACTTCGTCGCGCCGGCGCTTGCTTCGTTCCGCGAATCGCCGCAAGCACTGATCTATCTCCGCGGCGGCGAACATGCCGATCACACCATGATGTACGTCTCTGCACTGTTGGCTGTCCTGGGCATCCTGGCGGCATACTCCTTATATGTCCGCCGGCCGGACATTGCCGCCGCCGTCCCGCACGCTGCCCCGCAAGGCTACCGTCTGTTGAACAACAAGTACTACGTGGATGAACTATACGACGAGACGGTGGTCCGGCCGCTGCATTCCAGCGGGCGGTTCTTCTTCGGCGTGGACAACTACTTCATCGACGGAATCATCTGGCTGGTGACGGCCATTCCACAGGCAGCGGGCTTCCTGCTGCGATTCCTTCAACGAGGCGCCCTGCAAGGGTATGGGCTGAGCATGGCCGTCGGGTTGGTGGTGATACTGATCCTGCTCTTGGCGACGTGATGAAGCGCCGCGGGCACGCTCGTTGGCGAGTTGGGCGACGATGATCGAAGTGCTGCGTAGCTCGATCCTGACAATCGTGATCTTCCTGCCGTTGGTGGGAGCAGCCGTGGTTTGTTTGCTGCCGCCCGCAGCGCACGGGGCGATCCGCCGCAATGCCCTGACCGCCTCCGTGTTCACGTTGATTTTTGCCTTCCTGGCCGTCGGGCTGTTTTTCGAAGAAGCCGGCGACCCCTCGGCCAACGGTGCATTCGCCCTCGAGGTAAACGTGCCATGGATCGGCGGCGAGGACTTCCCGATCCACACCCTCGACATTCGGTATCACCTGGGCATCGACGGCGTAAGTCTATGGCTGCTGATGCTGACGGCCGTCCTGACCCCCTTGGCGATCTGGGCGAGCTTCTCGGGCATCCAGGATCGCGTCAAGGAATACTACGCCCTGATGCTGGCGCTCGAGACCGGCATGTTGGGCGTGTTCTGCTCAATGGATCTGCTATTGTTCTATGTGTTCTTTGAATTCACGCTCGTCCCGCTGTTCTTCATCATCGGCATCTGGGGCGGGCCTGAGAAGCGCCGCGCCGCCAACAAGTTCTTTATCTACACCGTTGCGGGCAGCGTGCTGACGTTCGCGGGCATCCTCTACATCGCCTACTTTGCCTACCAGTACTCGGACCCGAAGCGATTCACCTTCGATCTGCAGGCCCTGTACAGCCTGGCGGAGCGAGGGCTGTTGCCGCGAGACGTACAGTGGTGGCTGTTCCTGGCATTTGCCGCGGGCTTCGCGATCAAGGTCCCCCTGTTCCCGTTGCACACGTGGTTGCCACTGGCACATACCGAGGCGCCCACTGCCGGCAGTGTCATCCTGGCCGGCATCCTGCTCAAGCTCGGAACCTACGGATTCCTGCGGTTCAGCGTGCCGATGCTTCCCGATGCCGCCAGGCACTTCGCCCCGGCTGTTGCCGTCATCGCCATCGCCGGCATCATTTACGCGGCCCTGGTCGCCTGGGTCCAGGACGACGTCAAGAAGCTCGTGGCCTACTCATCCGTGTCTCACCTTGGGTTCTGCATGCTCGGCATGTTCAGCCTGAACCTCGCCGGACTGACCGGCAGCCTGCTGTACATGGTCAATCATGGCCTCTCGACCGGCGCGCTATTCCTGGTCGTGGGGGTGATCTATGAGCGCTACCACACCCGTCAGATCAGCGAGATCGGCGGCCTGGGTCGGCGGATGCCGTGGATGGCTTTCTTTCTGATCCTCTTCACGCTCAGCAGTGTCGGCCTGCCCGGGTTGAACGGTTTCGTGGGTGAGTTCCTGGTACTTCTGGGCGCGTTCACGTCGCGCGGTCACGAGGGTCATCTGGGCATTGCCTACGCAGCTGTGGCCGCCACGGGCGTCATCCTCAGCGCCCTGTACATGCTGTGGATGTGCCAGCGCGTCCTGTTCGGGCCACTCAAGGAGCCCGAAGGAACGCCGGACACCTCGCACGGCCTGACCCACGACCTGACCGGACGAGAGATCGGCGTGCTGGCACCGATCGGCTTGTTGTGCGTGCTCATCGGTGTGTGGCCGAAACCATTCTTGACGGTGATGCAGCCGGCGCTTGATCGACAGGTTCTGGAGCGCGTCCTGCCGACCGGTCAGGCCTGGCAGGCAAGATCGGAAGACAGCGACGCCACGCCCGCCTTCGGGCTGCCAAGAGGGGCACGCGCCCCGAACGATGAGAAGACGCTTACCGACCAGTCGATGCAGAAGAAGCCCCGAAATCGATCCGAGCCCGCAACGGAGGCGACGGGTACCGACGCCCCGCACCGGCGATTGGTGCTTGGGTTGCCGCCGTATCTTCATGCTCGATCCTGTGGTCTGGCGAATGAAAGCGCCGTGCGTTCTCTGAAGACCTGCAGGAACCCCAGGACCGCGGCGAAGTAAGCGATGCCGACTAGCAACTATTTCCTAGCCCTGTGCCCTGAGTTGATACTGACAGTCGTTGCGTCGATCGGTCTGCTCTTGGGCCTGTCCAGGCGAGAGGACGTGCGTCGCGCGGTGCCTGTCTTCTCGCTGCTGGCGATCCTGGTGGCTCTGGGCGTCTTGGCGGCCCCGGCAATCCTGCTGGCGTTGGAAGCGGACTATCAACTAATCCCCGCACCCGGACTCGGTCGGGCTATCCTGGCGGGAATCGATATAGGCCATCTGGCCACGTACACGCGGCTCATTGCCCTGGCGGTCGGCGCGATCATCCTGCTGGTCAATTGGCATCTGCCCGCCGCTCACGAGCGAGGCGAGTTTTTTGCGATGGTCCTGCTCTCGATCGTCGGGCTGATGCTCGTTGCCGCCGCCGACGACTTGGTCGTGTTCCTACTGGCCCTGGAGCTGGTCAGCGTTCCGACGTACATCCTCGTCGCGACCAGCTCGCAGGACATCCGCGCTCAAGAAGCGGCGGGCAAGTACTTTTTCCTCGGCGCGATGTCGGTCGCTCTGATGGTTTACGGGTTCAGCTTTCTCTATGGGGTTTCGGGCACGACAGCCATGACCGGCGGACTGGCCGCATACCTCACAACGCAGGGCACGTCGAATCCCTTCGCGATCATAGGATTGCTACTGGCCTTTGCCGGCCTGGCGTTCAAGATGGCGGCCGTCCCGTTCCATTTCTACGCGCCCGACGTGTATCAGGGAGCGGCATCGCCGGTCACCGGTCTGCTCGGGTTCCTGCCCAAGGCGGCCGGCTTTGTCGGCTTGACCAAGCTGTTGGCGCTGACCGGTTGGCAACTGCCTGATTCGCAGTTCTGGGCCCTGTGGGTGCTGGCCGCGCTGACGATGACCGTCGGCAACGTCCTGGCCCTTCTTCAGCGTAACGTCAAGCGGATGCTGGCCTATTCGAGCATCGCCCATTCCGGGTACATGCTCATCGGGCTGCTCGTAGGACCCGTGGCGGGTGAGGGGCCGATGCGCGACGGCGTGGCGGCCATGCTTTTCTACATCGCCGCTTACGGGGTGATGAACCTGGGGGCCTTCGCGGTGCTGGCCTATTTGACGATTCGCGACCGTCCGGTCGAGGAACTCGACGACCTGGCCGGGGTATCACGGCGGGAGCCGACGGCGGCGCTCGTGATGGCTGTCTGCGTGTTCAGCCTGATGGGCATGCCCCCTACCGCCGGCTTCCTCGCGAAGGTCTATGTGTTCTCGGCGGCCTTCTCGCTCAGTGCCGAGCATGAGCACCGGCTTGCCCTCATCGTCCTGGCGGTCATCGGCGTGGTCAATTCGGCCATCGCCGCAGCCTACTACCTGAGAATCCTCGGGGCCTGCTACTTGCGCGAGCCCATCCAGACAGTCAAGCCGGTCGCCTGCGGCGCCCTGCGGATGGGGCTGGCCCTTTGCACGGCGATCGTGATCGGCATCGGCGTTTGGCCCAAGCACGTGGTCCTGCTGAGCAACTACGCTACCCAGGACGTCCGACCCAGCAGGCTGCTCGAACCCCCGCCGAGTCATGCCGAGGCCGCAGCAGAGAACCGAGCTCCACCGCCAGAACATGAGTAGTACGGCTCGCCTTTCGAGGGCCGCTTGCGCCCTCAGAGGTTCCCGCGCCAGAAGGGGTTGCAGATGCGGTAATTGCACCAGACGTCGTTGTGGTGCTTGGGCTGCACGTGGGCGTCAAAGAACAGCATGCACCCGCCGCGGATGTACTCCGACGTGACGACGTGACGCTCGTAGGCTGCGAGCTTTCTCCTGGGACCGTGGCGAGAAGCGATCCACTCGTAATCGCTGTTCCACAGGGCGTGGCCGTCGTTCGGCGTGGCCTCTTCGAACATGAGGATCTTCTTGGAAGGGCACATCACTTCCGCATAGGACCGCCACCGCCAGGCGCGG
>CAYGAN010000064.1:21320-22471 GCA_964347585.1 uncultured Planctomycetales bacterium
CACCCGAACATGCCGTGGGACGGCAGCCGCCTGATGCTGGGGCGATTGCAGCACGGACGCCACCATCCACCCCGGCTGACCGAGTCCTGGGTCATCGTCTGGCTGCTCGATGGTTCCGTCGCCACCGCCAGGCGCGGTGTTCAGGGCCATATGGGTAATCCTCCCACTCGGCCGCGTTAGCCCGCAGGCTGGCATTCATCGTGTAGCTGAATCCCTGTTCATCTGCGGAGATGTCTTCAACCAAGCGACCACCGGCCCTGGTCTCATACCCCTCGTCGCCGCTGTCAAGCGGGCATTTATACACTTCCCGGTCGCCGACATAGGGGAACAGCGCGGGGGGCTTGAGACCTTCGCGCGCCCGCTCCGGGTCGCCGATGCCTGCCCTCTGCCATGCCCCGCCGTAATCATTGATCTGACCGAGCCAGTCGCTCCCCCCGTCCTCGGGCGGCACCAGGTCATTGTCGCTCGGCCAGCCCCACTCTGCGGTCCCCGGATACCGGTAATCGAAGTCGGCGTTGTACGAGGCGAAGCCGATCCCCAGCTCATGCAGGTTGCTGCTATAGCTGTGGCCGCCTGCCGCTTTGCCTCAGCCAGGCTGGGCAGAAGGATCGCGACGAGCAAGGCGATGATCGCGATCACGACCAGAAGCTCGATGAGCGTGAATCCGAATCGCCCCAGCCGAGGAATGCTGAACCGAGTGCGCTCGCCCGCCCACGGCGCCATAAGCTCTGCTCCCACACTGCCTCGGGACCTGTCTTGCCAGCGTCAGAGCCTCACAATTCCATTCTAGTGAACACCTCCCGTAAGACAAGGGCACGGGTCGGCCTCCCGCGTTGCAGCCAAGCTAGCTGGGAGCCGACTTGCCGCCACGCTTTGCGCGCCGCGTGAGTCGGTCCGTGCAGCCGCTCGCCAAGGCTTCCGCGCCACCGAGCTCTCGACTATAATCGGGGCTCTCTGGCGGCTGATTCTCGCTTGATCCGGCGGGAGCTTCGATTACGGACGGCAGGGCGGCCGTGTTTCGAGACGCTTATCGATCGACGCGGATGTGGTCGCTATGGCTGAGGTAAAAGGGAACTGTCTGGTGGCGCAATCCGGCGGACCGACGGCGGTGATCAATTCATCCGCCTGCGGGGTCGTCCAGGAAGCGTTCA
>CAYGAN010000065.1:0-13971 GCA_964347585.1 uncultured Planctomycetales bacterium
GCGACGCTGGCCGGACCGGATGACTACGGGCCGGTCAGCCTCGGTCACACCAAAGCTGACCGGCCCGTAGTCATCCGGTCCGGCCAGCGTCGCGCTGTCGAGAGCAACCGGATCCGCATACTGGGCGTCCAGCGTCCCATTCCAGTTCGGATTATCCCCGTTGGTAGCCCCATAAGGCTTGGTCCAGCAGACCTCATTGGCACCCGCCCATTCGCCGTCGATGCCCGTTTGGGTGCCTTCGCCCCAGTCGTGAAGCAGTTTGTGAACGTACAGCGTCTTGTCGACCCCGCCGGGACCGTTCCGCGAGCCGAAGTAGTCCAGCGTCAGGATGGCCTGCTGGAGATATTTGCCGGCTTCCAGGCTCGTATCAAGTTCGACGAACTTGATGACGATGCTGCGGTCGTGGCCGGCGTCACTGCCGGTGTGGCGGGCGGCCTCAAGCACGTCGCCTCCACCAGTGTTGTACAGCGGTCGGTTCTGGATGATGTGTGCGTCGCGGGTGCCGGAGTAAATCGACTGGTCCGGATACTGGCGACCGTCCTGGAATACCAACGTTCCCGGCTCGGGCCGAACCAGCGGCGCCGGCTCCACCACGACATCGGCATCATCCACGTACAGCCAGTAGTAAACGTCGCTAATCTGTTGGACCACCTCGGCTCTGACGAATACGGTCGAGACCGCTGCCTGCGCAGTGGCGGACACGCTCATTTGCGCCCAGGCGTCTTCGATATAGTTCTCAGTTGACCAGACGACGTCCGGCGAATCCGGGTCGGTCCCACCGGTCGGATCGGTTCCGACCTTGCGATAGACCTTATCATTCCCGGCGGTGCCGGTCTCCAAACGCGTCCACGCCGCGAAGGTGTACTCCCGGCCCGGAACGATGGCGACCTGGGTATACAGGCCGTAGTCCATGTACTCCTGCCCCCAGTGGCCGATGACCACGAGCACTTGGGCGTGTTGCCCGGAGTGCAGTCGCGGCGGATCGAAGACCCATCCATCCGTGCAGGCAGGCCGCCCGAACGTCGTCCACCATTCTCCAATGCCCGGCCCGAAACCGTCTTCGAATCCACCGTTCGGCACCGTTCCGTCGGCGCACCGAAACCTGTAGTCCGGCGAGCTTGAGTCCGGAACTCCGGGCGCCGTCGAGAGCGCTCGGAAATGATATTCTGTTCCTGCACTGAGCCCGCTCACCAGGACCGCATGCTGCGTCACGAGGGTGGGATCCAGCGCCGTTTCGCTGCCATAGGCTGCCGTAACCCCGTACTCCGCCTGACTGGTGGACGGGATGTGCGTCTCCCACGAGACCTCGACCGTTTGCCAATCAACCGGCCTCCAAGACACCCGTGAGATTTGCGGTGCGTCGCACCGTGGAAAGCCCTGGAACGTATAGAAGGCGGGTTTTGGACGGAGGTTCTGATCGCAGAGCCCGAACCCCTCGCGCCCCGTACCGAAGTCACCTATAGCCAGATAGCTGGCTTGAGTGACATGCTGGTTCACATACGCGTAAGCCGGATCAGTAAGAACGGTCAGGTAGTCATGCAGGTATTGCGCTTGTTTGGCATGGGTCCAGCCGTCCTCGGCCGTGCTCCACCCGTACTCCGTAAGCCAGAGAGGTTTGTGGCCGTCGTTGTGCGCTTCCAAGACTTGGCGGATGGCTTGGAGCTTGGCGGGGAGGTCCTGGAAGACGTCCTTTCTGCAGTAAGGGTGATCAGCTACCGCGTCGAATATCTCCTCGCCGGGGTACCATAGGTCCCGATAGTAATACACGAGGTTCAGGTAATAGGCCCCCCGCCAGCCCGTCGGATCGCCGGGGTCGATGTCGGGATCATCCATTCCACCGATGGAGACCATGCAGTCCGGATTTCCGACCTTGAGCGCGTTGTAGGCGCGCCGCAGCCAGGGGACATATTCATCCGCCCTGTTGAACTCGTGCCAGCCGTACCCGTTCTCCTCGTTCCAGAACTCGAAGTGGTTGATCTGCCCGGCATACCGCGAAGCGAGCGTTGCGCAAAAGGCCTCGAAATCCGGCGCGTATTCCTCCAGTGGAGGCCAGGCATGAGTTTCCTCCCCCGTGGGACTGGCCCAAGCCGGCGTGTTAACGATCAGGCAATACGGCGTAATCCCGCGAGAGAGGCACAAAGCGACCTCGGCGTCAAGATCGCTCCAGTCGTAGCTGCCCCGGACGGGCTCAATCTGAGGCCAACTAGCGCCGTTCCGAGTGCTTGCGGCGTTGACATGGGCGAGCGTGTCCCACATGGCCGGTTCGTATCCGGGCGGATCCAACAAGGTCCACCCGCCGGAGGCTGTCCCGACTCCGAAAACATCCGGCCGGTCCTGAGAGAAGACCGGGCACGACCTGCCAAAGAACACAAGAACGCTCATGAGCAAGATGGCATGCCGGAATGATGAACGGCTCACCCCCATCGCTCTGGACCCGAAACGATATGGGCCAGAACAGGTGAGCCGACCTGCTCTCCCGCTCCTTCTCAACATGTTGATCAAGATTTGCTCCTCCCGGACCAGCCTGGCAGCTCCTCATTTTATACGAGATCCTCGCTATGAGTGCAAGCACCCGGCGCATGAACGAGTTCGACGCGCCGGGAACGGACAAAGACTGAGAAACGCTGTTGCTGCCGCCTTCCTGACTGCAACGTTTCGTATTGCGCGATCGAGGGACACGGTTGTATGAGGCATGCGTCAATAGACGCCGAGGATCATGCGCGACAAGAACACCGCGCTCCACCCGAATTCCGCGCAGCCCAGCCCCTCGCCCGTCTGCGAATCGTAGTACTCGTAGATGAACCGATTCCGAGCCGCCGCGTCTAGAAGCTTCGTCGCCATTTCCTCGGCCTGCTGTTCGTAGCCGTACCGGCGAAGCGTCTGGAGGCAAAAGTAGGCCAGATGGATCCACACAGGCCCGCGCCAGTAGTCGGACGGAGCGTACGTGCGCTCGCTGGCGGCCACCACAGGAAGAGGCACCGGGCCATTAAAGTGCTCTGGATTCAGCAAGTAGTCCTCGATCATTCGGTCGGCCTTCGATCGTTCGATCGGAACACCCGCCCAAAGCGGAAGAAAGCATGCGGGCGTGAGCACCTTGTGGAACCCATGCGTATCGTACACCACGTCGTAGAAGATCCCGTCCTGTGGGCAATACATCACGGCCACGATCTTTTCAGCCAGCTCGGCCGACTTCCTCTCCCATTCTCTTGCGTCTCGCTTGCTCCCGAGTTCCCGTGCCATGCGAGCTAAGGCCTTCATCTGAACAACCAGGAACGAGTTCAGATCCGTCGCCTCGAGCTTGAGCGACCTATCATCCCAACGCGGCGAGTTATCCCAGCCGGACTCGATCGCGTCGTAATACTCCGCGAGTCCGTCTGCATCGTCGTCCCGATTTGAAAACCACCAGCGATTCCACCGGACAAGCGGCTCGTAGATTGCTTCCAGGAATTGGCGTCGCGGGTCCGCCTGGTACACTTGCCAGGCGCACCACGCCACGACGGGCGGCTGTGCTGCCTCGCCAGGACGATTCCATTCCTCCGCACAGAAGCTGGGCAGCTTGCCCTGCGAGTCTTGGTTTTCCGTCAGGATCAGGACCGAGTCGCGTGCGAGCTGCGGGTCCAGCATCGCCAGGCCGATCGCGTGAAACGCTGAATCCCATAGCCAGGCCGCGTCGTAATGGCCCTTGCCCGGCAAGCAGGCGAAGCGGTCTCTCCAAAGACCACGATTGACCTGACAGAGGTTCCTCAAAAGGCAGTACCAGGAGTGATAATAGAGGGCTTCCGCATCGGCCGGCGGATGGGGGACAGCCGACAGTTGTACGTTCCATCGCGCTCGCGCCTCTTTCTCCAGCCTCGATGCCTCAAGCGAAGCCTTCTCTGCACTGGCCAAGGATTCTTCCGTCACGTCGTGCGATTCGATCGCCAGCGCCGTCAAGATCTGTACGCACCGCCACGTCTTCGGCGCGAGATCAAATAACTCGCCCACCAGACAAAAGTGAATCTCGTCAGAGTGCTTGAACCGGTCACAACCGACACGCGCAACCGCAAGTTCGGAATCCAGAGATTCGCTTCCGGCAACAAGCTTTTCTATCTGGAAACTCGGCCTGATGATGCCATATACGTCAAAAAGCGAACGCGGGGCCCTGTTGTCCTCAATGGGCTCTACCATTTCAATGCGGCAAGCGTTGCGACCAGGGATAAGCTCGACGCTTCGCAGCAATTCTTGGCTTCCAGAGAGCTGACCACTAACGACTATTCGAAAGCTCTGCGTTTCATCTGCTTCGTTCTCGATAGTGCAATAGATGCACGGAGTGTCTCTTTGCGGGTAGAGAATAAGCGCCGTCAGACCGAGCCCGTGCCCCGAGGCATCCTGCCGTAGGCAGTGCGGCGCGTGCCGCAAGCTCGAAGGTTGGGACAAGAGCACCCCTTGGTCGGGTTGTTCGGCCACAACGGCCAGGGTGCAGAACGCCGGACTCAGCGTGCGGTGTCTGCGATTGTAGGAGATGGCCACACCGTTGATGCCGAGGTTCGGCCCGTCGAAAACGCCGACGCGCGATGCGCGATCGCTGAAGGACGTCTGCTCGTCATGGAAGGCTACAACGCCCTCGAGGACTTGGCACGGATCTCTTTTCACGGATCGCTCCTCAGCAGTTCAAGCTGTTCATTACATGAGAAAAGGCACCATACGCCGCCCGGCGATGCGTTTCAATCTGCCTTTTCAGGCCTCTTCGCGCGCCAGGATAGCGGGATGAAAGGCTGAAGCTCGTTTGGTCGGTCCGGGAGAATCGTGCGATGCGGTCGGCTCGGGGAGCGCGCAGGCCGTGCGCCAAGCAGAACGTGACCTGCCCGGCAGGAAGACCGTCGCGCAACTGTCGAGGCCCAGACGATGCCCGTCCCGGGGTCGGATCAAAGCAGCTTTCTATCCGATCGCCAAGCACGTCCTTGACTTCCCGCAAGCTATGCCGTTTCTTGTTTCTCCTGACCAGATGCACGCCCGCACATTGCGCCGACGAAGGAGCCTCCGGGCGGGCTCCCGAGGGGCCGACGATTCACGGGTCAAGGCGTGTTCAGAGATGTATGAAACACCGCGGCTGGCCGACGAGCGGTAAGGAGGCAAACGGTATCATGAATACGTCTTTCGGTTTCCCTGAGGATGACTACACGCCGCATGGGTATCTCCGCAACCCCGGACACGGTTGCTTCTATGGGATGGCCTCCAGTTGCGTCCGCTCGATCGAATCCTGCGGATTCCGCTGGGGACTGGGCGCCGGCCGCAATGGCAGCATTCGCGTGGGCGCAGTCATTGCGGGCAAGTGCTTCCTCCTTCCGGAGGACTTCGATTCGGCGGGAGTTGACCTCGTCTCCCACCATCACACGTTGAACCTGATCAGTTTCGATTGGACCTGCCAAGGAGTCACGATCAAGGCCGAGTTCCTCGTACCCCATAAGGACGCCATTGGCTGCCGCGTTACGGTCGTCGGAGCCAGCGTGCCGATCGAGCTTCTGCTCGTCAACCACGCGGATCGCGTCAAAGGCTTCGGCTACTCTCAGTGGCACGGATGTCCTGAGGATGTGGGCATCTACTCCGACGAAGGGCCGTGGTTCGTCAGTGCAGCGACGCGCCGGGCAGACTGGTGGGCGCTTTCCAAGCAGCCGGCGGATCAGCTCTGCCGGTCTGCAATCAGCCGTGATGCCCCCGGGATGCAAGAGCGTCTCTGTTCGAACCACCTCTCGCCAGCCAACGACTTTGCTGACGTCTCCGCAGTCCAGTTGTATCGGCTGGGCGCCCTAGCGCGGGGCCAGACGCGCGAGATGTCCGCCGTACTGGTCCGCTCGGCCACGTATCAAGAGGGCAAAGACGAGGTCAGACGGCTCCTGCCGACCATCTCTAGACTGGCTTCGCAGCGCAGAGCAGCCGACGAGGCCTGGTGGCGGAACGCGCCAAGGATCTCGGGAGACTGGCCGGACAGTTGGCGTCGTTCGTTCGTGTACGACCTCGATACGACGCTGCACGTTCTCATGCCGCCGATGGGCATTTTCGAGAACCCCTGGCCATCGTGGATGCTCTACAACCCGCGGATCGTCATGGCAGAGAATTGTCTGGACATGATGCGCCTGCATTACGCGGACCCCGACGCCGCGGAACAGGCGGTGTTGACGATGTTCGAGACGGCTCCCATGCCGAACGTTCCCTGCATGCACCCGAACGGCAACCTCAACATGGTCGCCCGCGACGGAGAGCCGACCGGAACATCCCCGGCGTGGTGTCTTCCGTTCCACAATATCCGGCTTATGTACCTTCGCCGGCTGAACAAGGCCTGGATTGCGAAACTGTTTCCATATATGGCCGCCTACATGAAATGGTGGCTGGAGAATCGCACCGACGAGGAGGGTTGGGCCGTTTACAAATGTACGTGGGAGGCGGGCGAAGATGCGAACCCGCGCCTGGACGCCGAGCACAGCGGCGATGCCGTGCTTACTGAGATCGTCAGGCCATGTGAACTCCAGGCGGCTTTCGCTCACTCTGCACACGTTCTCGCCTTCTTCGCCGAAGAACTCGGCATGCCTGAAGAGATCAGAGACGAATGGCTCAAGGTGTACGAGAACTACCGAGACCGAACGCGGCGTATGTGGGACGCGAAGGCCGAGCGATTTCGCGATTGGGACAAGGTGGCCAAGGCCTGGACGGCGCCGAGGGACGGTGTAAGCGAGGCGGATATCCGCTTCTCGCCGCTGAGCCATTCAATCCCGCTTTACGGCGTGGCTTCGGCCGAACAGGCCGCGGCCATGGGCAAACACCTCCACGAGTATGCGGATACGCGTGCGGACAATTGGGCTTCGTGGTCGTTTGCTCTACTGGAGGGATCGATCGCATCAGAGGCAGCCCCGACGGCCGCCGAATACGCGCATAGCATCCTTTCCCGCGTTTACCCCGGCAATGATCGTCGCAAACTGACGCCACCGAGACCACTGCCCGGCGTCGGACACGAGGTGTGGGGGCGTGATCCGTCGGACGGCGGACACGAGGTCTATGGCTGGGGCTGCACGACCGCACAGATTCTCATCCGCCATCTACTGGGCTTTCAGGAGAGCGCCGACACCAGCGCGGTCGTCTTCGACCTCGCCCCGAGCGTCCCGAGAGGGCTTTCAGAAACCGGCAAGACCTATGCGATCGACAACATCCACTATCGAGGCGTGGGGTTCAACCTGCGCTATACAATCGCGTCCGACTCAGAGCTTGACACGAAGATAGAGTGGCACAAGGGCCGGAAGTGTAAGGTGGCGGGTGACGGGGTAGCGAACGTAGCGAACGCGGATGGCGCGACCACGTTTCGCATTCGGAACTGCACGCGGTGTCAAGTCCGGGTCGAATAAAGCGGGTCTGTCTGGCGGCGACGCAAGAGCGCGTCGGACAATCCTCGACGTGCGTGTCGGCCCGCGCGGCCGCTCACTCGCCTGACGCTCGCACCTCTGGCGGGAGCGCTTCCCGCCACCCGTCGTGCAGTTGCCTGGCGAGCTGTTTGACAAGCTGTGCGTTCGCTGGGCGCTTTGCGATGTTGACGTTCTCCTTTGGGTCGATCTGATGGTCGTAGAGCTCGTATTCCCGGAAGTCGGTTCCCGGTACGGTCCATTCGGTGAAGCGATAGTGGTCCGTTCGCATCGAGTAGCCCATTCCTCGCCCCTGGCCGGGAATGTGTCGAGGATACTGGCTGAATACTGCCTTCTTCCACGGATGCCGGGGATCCCGGATTAAAGGCTTGAAGCTCAATCCCTCCAAGCCCCTCGGTAGCGGGACGCCGCACAGCTCGCATAGTGAAGGATAGATGTCCACGAATTCCACGAGTGCGTCCGACTTGCTCCCTGCGGACGCCTGTCCCGGGACGCTGATAATCAAGGGCGAATGCACCGAGGTTTCATAGTTCGTGTGCTTGCACCACATCCCCTGCTCGCCGAGCTGCCAGCCATGATCGCCCCAGAGTACGATCACCGTATCGTCTCGCAGTTTGAGCCGCCCCAATTCGCTCATCAGCCGCCCGATCTGTGCGTCCGTGTAGCTCGCGCACGCGTAGTATCCGTGAATCAGGCTGAGCGCCTGCTCGTCCGTGACGGGTCCCTTCTTCGGCATGCCATAGTACCCACGTAGCTCCCCCCAGTTGCTCAGTGCGTACTGCGGTGCATCCTTCGGTGCGAACGGGTTGTCGGCGAGTGTCAGCTTGCTGTGCTCGTACAGGTCCCAGTACTTCTTCGGGGCCACGAACGGCAAATGCGGCTTGAGGAACCCGACGGCCAGGAAAAACGGCCTATTTCTAATCTCATTGAGAACCTCGATGGCACGGTCGGCCGTGGCGCCGTCAGCGAGTTGATTATCCGGCACGGCTGGCGCTTCCCAAGCCGGCCCCCTCGGCCGCTGCCTCCAATCGCTTAGGTCTTTCCCGGCCTTGCGTGCCTCTTTGTAGAGTCGTTCGAGCAGTGCGTGACTCTCGGCCGTGGCGTACATAGGACGCCTGGGCCGCCAGTGCGGGACGCTCCACGATTGCGGATCGTCGAGCCCGCCATGATAGATCTTGCTCAGGCCCTGCGCGTGGTACCCGTGTACCTTGAACTGTTCGGGGAGGGTTACGACCTTGGGGATGTTCTTACGGAAGTGCGTCTGCAGGTCGTACACCATCGTCGTATCCGGCCGTCGGCCGGTCAGCAGCGACGTCCGCGACGGGCTGCACACCGCTTGCTGGCAATAGGCGCGCGTGAACACGGTGCCCGCTCCGGCCAACCGGTCAATGTTCGGCGATTTGACAACAGCGTCGCCGTAGCAGCCGAGCTGCGGCCGCAGGTCGTCGACGGCGATGAACAGTACGTTGCGCCTTTGTCTGGCCGGCGCTTCGGCGCCGAGCAGGCTTGCCAAAGGCTCGCAGATCGACGAGCCGGCGACGCCCGCCAATCCGACGCCGAGGAACTTTCGCCTGGAAACGTCTTTGATGTCACGCTGACCCACGTGCGGATTGGTCCTCCTCGGCAGGAGATTGTCACCTCGCAGCCGCGAGTGTCAACGTCTCCGACTCGACCGGCCAGAGACGACGGGACCAATCATCCCGCGAAGCGCAGTGCCTTTTGCGTTGACAGAGCGACAAGGTCCGTGTCTCATTTCACGCTCGTCGGCTAGCATGGGCGCTCGGCGGCGAGACACGGCATCATCGGCGAGTTTCGCGCCCGGTCTGAGGAGGTCTAAGATGCGCGTTCTGTATGTGGACTTGGATTGCGTCCGTTCGGATCATCTCTCGCTCAACGGCTACCCGCGCCAGACAACGCCGAGCATTGACCGCATCGGCCGAGAGGGGGTCACCTTCACACGCTGCTATTGTGCCAACTCGCCGTGTGTGCCGTCGCGGGCGGCGCTTTTCTCAGGTCGTTTCGGGTTCAACAACGGGGTCGTCGGCCACCACGGGGTCATGTCCGCCTTCCGCAAGCTGGTTAACAGTCACGGCTACAACCCCGACCATCCGATGCTGGCACGGCACCTCCGCAAGAACGGGATGAAAACCGTCGCGTTCACCACCTTTCACGAACGTCACAGCGCGTGGTGGTTCTGTGACGGGTGGGAGGAGATCCAGACCTTTTCGCGCAGGCGGGGCAACGAAACTGCGGATGAGGGCTCTGCGCCCTGCATCGATTGGCTCGGCCACTACGGCCAGCAGGACAACTGGTTCATGCACCTGCATTTTTGGGATCCGCACTGTAACTACCGCGTGCCCCGAGAGTGGCTCGGCAAGTTCGAGGACGCTCCGGGCCCGGACTGGCCCGACCAGGCGGAAATCGACCGCCAGTTCGACCAGATGTACGGCCCGCAGACGGCGCGGCATCTGTACGGCAAACCCGGCCAAGAGATCCCGAACATGCCGACGCAGATCAAGACAACCGACGACCTGAAACAGCTGATCGATGGTTATGACGGGTCCATCGCGTACGCCGATCACCACGTGGGGCGGGTGCTGGAGGAGCTGGACCGGATCGGCGTACTTCGTGATACAGCCGTGATTGTCAGCGCGGATCACGGCGACTCGTTCGGCGAGCACGGGCAATACAAGGATCACGGCATCGCCAATGAACCGGTGCACAACATCCCCATGGTCGTGCGATGGCCGGGCTTGAGGGGCCGCGGGAGGGCTGAAGGGCTCATCTACAACCTCGACCTGGCCCCGACGCTCTGTGAACTCCTCGGCTTTGAGACGCCTCCGCGCTGGGACGGAGAGTCTTTCGCGGCGGCAATCCGCGCGCAGGACTTCACCGGCCGACCGTACCTGGTCATGGACCACGGAATCTACACCCTCTCGCGGACCGTGCGCACGCCCGACTGGGCGATGATGCGGATGCTGCATCCCGGCAGCTATCCGTACACCGACGAGGCCTATCTGTACGACATGAACGCCGACCCGCATCAAACGACCAACCTCGCCAGGCAGAGGCCGGACAAGCTCAATGAGATGGATCACCTGCTCTGCGAGTGGCGTCAGGAGCAAGTCACGCACGGGGGCGGTCCCGACCCGCTGGAGGCAGCCGTCCAGCTCGGACCGTTCCACTACCACAGCCCCCATAGACGCATCGAGTGGCTCAAGGCCGAGGGCCGTGACGATCAAGCCAAATCGCTCGAAGCCAGGCTCAACCGCTACCACCCGGTCGACTGGACGTTCGTTCCCAGACCGTGGCGCTGAGCCAATTCGTCCTAGGAGCCAAGGCAGCTCGCCCGGCCGTGTCGGTCGGCAGGGCTATCCTTGCGGCGGCGTACGACCGGCAGACCCGAGTCGCCGAACCACCACGCGGCTGAACCCCCCATAGCCGGGGCGCAAAGAATACAGACCCATCCGTCGAGACGGCGCCGGGGTGTCGGCCATCGTCGCGACTTGGTGGTCGTCGATCGCTGTGGTCAGCCGATCACCGTGCTTGGTTACCGAGATGCGGTACGTGGCTCGCGGCTGGATCGGGTACGTAAGCATTTGTGCGCCTCTCGCGTCGCCCAGCGCCTTCTCGGCATAGGGATGGGCACGGCGATTCGGGTCCATCACCAGAAAGGCCACGTTGTCTCGCATTGACCAGTTCGTCGCCAGCAGCATCGCCCGGTCCTGCCTGCCGTGCTGAACCCACAGCCCCAGATAGACGGCGCGAGGCGAGCGCACATCGGCTTCGATGATCCAGTCACCTTCGGGCAGCGGCCGCTGCAATTCGATCTCGCAGTATCGGTCCTCGCCGGAGCAAATCAGCAGGCCGTCCTTGATCGACCAATCCCCGCGGCTGGCGCGCCAGTCTTTCATCGCGGCGGCGTTGCTGAATTCGCACGCGAATTGCGCGTCTGCCGGCAGCTCGGTCTCGAAGCGAAAAGGCGGAGGCAAAGGCAACAACGCCTCGAGCAGATCGTCCGGCGCCGGAGAGGTCGTGGGCACCTCGATCGCCTCGGGCAGGTACGACCACAGCTCTACCTCGTCGAAGTACGTGATCTGTCCGACGGTCTGACCTACTTGGTCGTGCTCCAAGAACACCGTGACGAACTCACCCGCGGCGACGATTGGCTCGATCTGTCCGACCTCAAAGCGCTCCCAGGCGTGGGCGGTGTTCTTCCACTCGCTCCAACGGACGCTCGGCGAGGTCAGGTCGGCCCCGCCTGTAGCGTCGAGGCCGATCCGGCACCGGGCGCGCTTATTCCGGCCTTGCGGATCATTTGTCAGGAACAACGCCGCAGCGCGTACACACTGGCCCCGAGGAGCACGGACACGCTGATAGCATCCGCCCCGCATGGCCCTCGATTGGTGACGCGCACCGAACATGTGGCCTGGCTCCTTGACCGGCTTGCGGCCGTTGTCGCTGGCGACACCTTCGGTATCGCCGAACCTCGTCCACCCGCGCTCGGCGGACTCGAAGTCGGCGTTGATGATCGGCAGAGCCGTATTCGGCATCGATTCGTAGGTGACCGCTCGTCGGAGCTGTTTGCTGAGCTTCCCATGCGCGTACTGGTTGAAGACGTGGAACGAGGCCTTGGGCGTCATGATCGGCCGACACAAACCGAAGCCGGCATCGGAGAAGTCGATAATGGTGTGATAGGAGGCCTGTTCGATGAAGTCGTGGCGGGCCAGGATGTCGAGTGACTCCTTCAACCAGCGTGCCCGCGCCTCGATCGGGAAACGGTTATCCCAACCGAATTCGGTGATCCAGAACTTCTTGTGCCCGTCGTCGTGGGCCAGCAGCACCTTGCGGACCTTGCGCAGGCTGTAGATGTCGATCGGCCCGAACCAGTTGTAGGGGTGGATGGCGACGGCATCGAACGAATCGCCGGCGCCGAGCTTGTACAACTGCTCGACACTCCGCCAGTATCCCTTCCAGCCGGAACCGTCCAGGCCCCCGATCGAGACCAGGCAGTCCGGGTCGCCCGCTTTCAGCTCCGCATAGGCGGCTTTGAGGAAGGGGGCGTAATCGCGGGCTTTCTGCTCCAACGACACGTCCCGCCAGCACGTGCCGTTCTGCTCGTTCCAGAACTCGTAGTACCTGATTCTGCCCTTGTATCGATTGGCGACGGCGCGGCAGAAGCGTCTGAAATCGGGCCAGTACCGCGGCTCGGGCGGCCATTGATGCGGCAGCTTGCCTGGCGCTAATGCCCAGGGCGGCGTGTTGACGACCAGGCAGAACGGCTCCAAGCCGATCTGGTCAAGCCACTCGACGGTCTGGTCCAGATCGGCCCACTTATAAGTGCCCCGCTCCTTTTCGACGTCGTGCCACGATGCGCATATACGCGTGCAGTGTCCACCGGCGTAGGCGATCGCTCTGTACATGTACTCATCGAACCACTCCCCCAGGCCGAGCCCTTGCCCGCTCATCGGATTCATTCCGAAGATCAACGGGCGAGGCCACCGCAGCTGCCCCGGCGCAGTAGCGCCGCTCCTTTGCGAAGCGGGGTGGCTGCCGAGAGGAGCGACAACTTCAGCCCGACAAGTCATGCCGAACACTGCCTGTAGGGCAACGAGGCCCCCGACGGTCGCCGGTCGGTGATCACCGAACGTGAACATGGTGACGCCTCCGGAGTTGACCCAACACGGCATCGCCTTCGCACGGACGCCCATGCCATGCTACTGTCGGTTGACCTTTGCCGCCAACGCTGATTCCGAATCCTCCACGGCGCCGGCCGGTACAGGCGCCGCGGTCGCGACTGGGGGCCGACGTGCCGCCTGTGGGCGTTGCGAGCGCGACCTGCGATCGCTATAGTCCGCGAATCCTTACGTTCTGTTGATAACGACTGGGCTGTCGAGAGGCGAAATGGAACTGGACGTTATCTTTACGGCGCCCCATCCGGATGACGTCGAGATACTCTGCGGGGGGGCAGTGGCGAAGCTGGCCGCTGCCGGGCACCGCGTCGGCATAATTCACATGACCAGCGGCGAGCCAACGCCGCGGGGCAACGCGGAGGTCCGCGCGAACGAGGCGGCCGCCGCGGCCGAGGTGCTCGGCGCTGCCGTGTGCGAGGTCCTGGACCTTCCCAATCGTGAGTTAATGGACTCGCCGGCGTCGCGATACGCTTTGGGCACGGTCCTGCGTCGGCACAGACCCCGGATTCTCGTAGGCATAGCCGGCAAAACCCCCCTGGCGTCGCCTGACCATTGGCAGGGCCAGCTAATTACCGAGGCGGCCAGATTCTACTCCCAACTGACCAAGTGGGACGATCGTTTCGAGAACATCCCCCCGCATCGCATCGATCACCTGGTCTATCGCGCCGTTCCGCGATCGACGGAGCCCGCGCTCTGGCCTACCCAATTCGTCGTGGATATCACCGACACAATCAGCAAGAAGTTGGAGGCGGTCGCATGCTACAAGTCGCAGTTCGAGGGGGAGCGAATCGATCGCATCCAACATCACATTCGCTCCGTGGCGGGTGCTGAAGGCGCCGCGGCTGGATTCCGCTTCGGGCGCCTGCACGAGCGTCAGCCCGTTGAGCGTG
>CAYGAN010000065.1:13981-16565 GCA_964347585.1 uncultured Planctomycetales bacterium
CTCGGCACCGACAATATGATCTCGTTACTCGGCGCCTGGCAGATTCCTCCGCCGTTCGAGCGCACCTAGCGCATGAAGATCCTTTTGGTTATCATCGACACGTTGCGGGCCGACCACGTCGGGTGCTATGGGTATCCGAAGTCGATCACGCCGAACATCGATCGCCTGGCCGCCGGGGGCGTGCGCTTCGCAAACGCCTTTGCATCCGACGCGCCGTGCGTCCCGTCTTCGTGCGCGATGTTCACCGGCCGTTTCGGCATCTGCACGGGAATCGTCAGTCACGGCCCCGATATGCAGGTGCTCGGCAGTGAGATCAGACAAATACAGCACGTCTTGTCGTGCAGCGGACACCTGACGGCAGCAGTCAGCACCTTCGCGGATCACGGGCAGTTCTTTTTCACGGGGTGGAACGAGTTTCACCGTCCCGCCCAGGGGATGAATCTGCAGCGAGTAACCGCGGACGACGTCAACGACGTGGCCATTCCGTGGTTGCGGCGGAATTGCAGCCGCGACTTCCTGCTCCATCTTCACTACTGGGACCCCCACACGCCTTACAACATCCCCGATGACTGGTGGCAGGACCTGTACGATGGCGATCCGCGTGACCCGGGCAACCGTTCGCTCGATGAATTTCGCGACCGACCGTTCTGGAACTTCATCACCAGGGCCTGCGATTTCCTCCTGGACACCACGGATATCCGTTACGGAGTCGCTCGCTACGATGCCGAAATCCGCTATGCCGACGACCGGCTCGGCGAGGTGCTCGAGTGCCTTGAAGAGCTGGGCATTGCCGACGAGACATTGGTGGTCGTCACGACCGATCACGGTGAGAGCTTCGGCGAATGGGGGGTGCTGTTCGATCACTGCAGCGTGCACGATTCGGTCATGCATGCGCCTCTTGTGATGCGCCATCCGGCGCTGCTGCCCGCGGGCGCGGTGGTCGCTCCGCAGGTATTGCTGCTCGATTTGCCTGCAACGCTGGCCGAGCTGGCAGGGATCAAGCCGCTCCCAGACTTGCACGGCCGCTCGCTCCTGCCGCTCATCAACGGGGATGCCTCAGCCGGCAGGCAGGAGATTCCATTAGGATACGGGCTGTGGTCGGGCCAGCGCGCGTGGCGTACGCGAGAATGGAAATACGTGTACACGATTGACAATACGTTGTGGGATTGGCCCAGGCAGATGCTGTTTGACCTCGTGAACGATCCGCACGAATCGAAAAACGTTATCGCGGGACATCGCAGCGTGGCCTTGGAGATGCAGGCTAAGCTCAACCGGTGGGAAACGGAGATGCTGGGTGAGCGCCCCGATCCGCTCCGCCTGGTGGCTCGACGCGGCTTTACTATCGCCGAGCACGCCCGCCGAGTCGAACCGGGCCGCGTTCGTTGGCAGGATGATCCCCTGACCAGCAAGAATTGGGGGCCGTGGCCGCGACGAGGCGTGCGTCGATAGCAAGCCCAACGGGTATCAGCCGATCGGAGCGCGTTGTCACGGCCGCAGCCACGCTTCTGCACATTCCAGGCATTCGAAGGCCGCTACTGCCGGCGGTCCAGCCAGTCATAATAGATGAGGATGTCGCGCCGGAACCTTTCCCACTGCTCGACAAGAGACATTGACTCGTCACCCGTGTACCAGCTGAGCACTGGGTCGGCTGTCAGAAACACGACATGCCCGTCGCGATACGCCGCGTTGATGCCGTACCCATGTGTCTCGCGAACGTTGTCGGGGTCCAGGATGTCGGTGGTGACGGCGACGCGAGGGCTGACGCGCTCCCAAGGGACGTGGCTCAGACCCAGGCGGCGCTCGAAACTCGCCTGCGTGTGATTGGCCGTGCCGGCCTGGTCGGGGCGCCAAATCGTGGCAGCGGAAGGTGGCCAAGGATTGAGCGGCGTGTCCCAAGCGAAGTCTTCATCTGCCTGGCTGGGGCAGAAGAACGCCCGCGGATTCCTTACGACCCCGTCGCGGTAGAGGATCCCGAAGTTCCGCCACCGACCGGGGTACTCGGGATCGCTCGTGCCGGTGGCCGCCTGAAAGATCACGTTCCGCAGCCAGGACGCGGTCCAGCGACCTCGATCAAGATACATCTGGTGTGTCTCGGGCCCGAACCCGCTGACCGGCAGCAGAGCGTAAGAGGAACGGGGCGCGTTAATGTCGAAATTGATGTCCTCGCCTCGACGCGCGATGACCGGCAACGAACCCCAGTCGGCTGCGTACGCCTCCCAACCGTTGACGACCCCGTGCAGGTGTGCTGCGCAGACGGTCCGGCGTGATGCTTCGGTCGCCGCCGCCAGTCCCGGCAGAATGACTGCGAGCACCAGCCCGATAATAGCAATGACCACGAGCAGCTCGATCAGGGTGAAACCAAGAGCGGGCCTTTGCGACTCGTATCGCATGATTCCGAACCCCGATGATGACATGATGCGCTCGAGGCTACGATGCCCTAATCATGATACGCTCCGCTGCCTGGCCGTCGCAACCGATCTCAAGGCAAAGCCGACTCGGCGGCGCCCTCCGCATCGGCGGAAGCACAAGGCCCGCCGGCATTCTCGCTTCGACGGCCCCTAACAAGTATAATCAGACCAACGAG
>CAYGAN010000065.1:16575-22241 GCA_964347585.1 uncultured Planctomycetales bacterium
AAGGGATTGTTTGTATCCAGGCTGGGGGAGGATGAGAAAGATAGGGGCAAGGTTGTCACTTCGCTGCTGGGCTGCGGTGCTCGGCCTTATTATGCAGGGCCAAGCTCTCGCGCAGGAGCGCTGGGAGTTGCGGTTCGCGTTCGGTTCGTACTGCGGCTGAGATGCCGGTAGTCTCGGCGCTTGGTCAAGCGCCACCGACCAGTTTGATTCGGCTCTGGACTATCTGATTGGCACCAGTGGATCGGGACACGCCGGTGTGTACCACGAGTACGATCCGCCCGAGTGGACAGGGGAAACTGGTTTCTACCAGGCGGACTACCGAGCCCCGCCAGCCGCAAACGAGAGCAAGACCTGGGCGCCGCTCTGCGTGTGGGCCGAACCCACGTATTCGGGCGATACGATGCAGTTTTCGATGCAGAGCAGCGCGACCTATCCGCCACCGACAGATCGCGAGTACCTCCTAGAGCTGGTCCAAGTTCCCGAGGGCGTAACCGGCGCCCCGCCGGTCGGCACGGTGTGGACCCTCCCGCTGAATCAAACGTTCACGCTGACGCTGCCGACGTATCGCACGGCGAACGGCCTGGAAGGCTACCAGTTCGCTTTTGCCATCGCCGCAGTGCCCACGCCCACGGAGAGCATCGCGACGCCTTCCAGTCCGTCCGGTCCCTCCTCGCGCCAGGCAAACAATGGCGGAGACTATTCCACCGGAGGATCAACGAGCAACTTGGGTCACGGAGTTGAGTACGAGTTCGCTTGGGGCGATGGGACTCAGTCGAGTTGGGGGCCCCCGAGCCGAAGTCACTCGTGGTCAAGCCCGGGAACCTACGTTGTCAAAGCGCGGGCGCGATGTGCCACGCACCCCGGCGTGATGTCAGTATGGTCATCGTCCTTGACGGTAACGGTCACCGCACCGGAGCGCGTCACGCTGACGATACTGGTTGAACCGGCGGTGGCGGCGGAAACGATCCCGCCAGCCGAGCACCCGAGGGGCGAGGTCGTTACGGTTGCGGCGCCGGAACCACAAGACCCCTGCGACTACTTCATTAGGTGGACCGGCGATGTGCCGGTTGGCCACGAATACGACAGCCCATTGTCGATAACCATGGACGCTGACAAGACCCTTACCGCCAACTTCTACGATGGGCAGTGGGTACCGGGCTTCTGCGGCATCGGGGGAGGGTGCCAGTTCTCAATGGGGCTTGTCTGTTTGGCAGGCCTGGTGTTCATGAAGTCGGTGCCGCTGAAACTCAAGCCGGTCACTCACCGTCGCCGAACAAAGAGTTGACCAAGCCGAACGATCCGAGGCCAAGCCGCGTCAGTGGGACAGCGCATGTCGCACTGTGCGAGCGTATGATTCCAGTCGCGCTGGGACTTCTGACCTGAGTGTCCTGCGCGGCGGCTGAGTCGGGCGGCAGACGTTAGTTGAGATCCCCCTTCTTGATGGCCTGGGGCCGATCCACGCCGCTCTGGCGTTCGGGTTCTGTTGACAGCGGGCGCCGGATGGGCTATACGTTGCCACCTTGCGGTGCGCTGGGTCGCTAGCCGATACGGCCCGGCCAGATGTGTGAGTTATCCACAACGGGGCAGAATCGTGGCGCCCAGCATTTGCAGCGTGGTTTTACAGGGATCAGCCACGGCCCCCGGAGTCAAGGCGGTTGCGCCCCCGGTGACGGCAGCACGGCTGATGATAGTAACGCCTTTGGGGGGAAGGTGTTAGTCTTCCGGCCAAGCGGGCTGCACCCCACAATGGCCGGGGACGGCCCGATAACAAGAGCAGCACTGCTGACGAGGCGGCGATCCAAGGCCAGACGTTTTCAACAAGCTGTCCACGGAATCTTTAACTGCCCGGCTGGAGCCAATGATGCTGGTCGGCACGCCCCTTCTGGAAGCCCAAGATCTGGTCAAGCGTTATGGCGGGCGCACGGTGGTGGATCGGGTCAGCTATGTTGTCGAACGGGGCGAGATCGTCGGGCTGCTGGGGCGGAACGGTGCCGGCAAGACCACCACCTTCCGCATGACGATCGGCATGATCGACTCCAACGGGGGCACGGTGATCTTGAACGGCGAGGACGTAAGCAAGCTGCCCATGTACAAGCGGGCGCAACTCGGCATGGGGTACCTCTCGCAGGAAACCAGCGTCTTTCAGCGACTGACCGTGCAGCAAAACCTACTGGCGATCCTGGAGACGATGAAGGGGCTGACTCGCCGCGAACGCAAGGAGCGGAGTCGCGAGCTGATGGACCAGTTCGGCCTGACAAAGCTCCGCAAACAGCAGGCTCGGACGCTATCGGGCGGGGAGAGACGCAAGCTGGAGATCGCCCGCGCGCTGGTAACGAACCCGGCCCTGATCCTGTTGGACGAGCCGTTCAGCGGCGTCGATCCGATCGCCGTCGAAGATCTTCAGCGGGAGATCATTCACCTGAAAGAAGATCGCGGCATCGCGATCTTGCTGACCGACCACAATGTCCGTGAGACGCTTTCCGTAACAGACCGCAGCTACATCATCGACGAGGGCAAGGTCCTGCGGCAGGGAGAGCCCAAGGAACTGATTAACGACGCGCTCGTACGGCGCACGTATCTCGGCAGCACGTTCCGCGGCGACGAATTCGACGACAACAAAAGACCGCACCAGCCTGCCGTCAGGGCGCGCAGCACTCGCCGCGACGGGGCGGTCGCTTCAGGCTAAACAACGTTGCGGGCGGCGTGCTCACTTCAACTCCACGCTCCAATAGGCGTGGTCGAGGAACTGTTTCCAGCTGCGGTACTTGTTGTTGGAGAGTTTGACGTTGATCACCGGGCTTCGCCGCGGACGCTTGGGCGGTGCGACAAGCGTCATGCCGGCTCTGTCGGGCGTCCGGCCGCCCTTGCGAACGTTGCACTGCAAGCAACAGCACACGACGTTCTCCCACCTGCTTCTGCCGCCGAGGCTCCGCGGCACGACGTGATCGATGCTCAACTCGCTGCTCGGGAACTTTCGGCCACAGTATTGGCAGTGGTTGGCGTCGCGTGCGTAGATGTTCCGGCGGTTGAACTTGACGTCCTGCTTGGGCAAGCGATCATACAACAGGAGGCGGATGATCCGCGGGACGGCGATGTGAAAGCGGACCGTGCGGATCCAATCGTGCCCGTCCGGCTCGAACCGCCTCTTCAGTTCGCTCAATTCCAGCCAGCTATCAAAATCGTACGAAAGGTACTGGCCATCTTCGAGGTGAACGACCTCGGCCAGCTCTCGAAACAGCAATGAAAATGCCCGCCGCACGTTCACGACTCGAAGAGCCATGAAGTGCCTGTTGAGCACAAGGACGTTGCAGCTCAGGGCCGATTCGACAGGCCTGGTCAGGTTGGCAGTGACCGCAGTTGCGAAAGCGCTTCTCCTGCTGCTGCGAGCACGATCCTATCCCGCTCCATCTTATTGAGCCGATCAAGTCCGCTCAAGCCCCCAAAGCTTCATGTTCGCAGTGCAAAGCCCAAGAAAGGTCTTCCAGTGCCGCTTGGCTTGCGGCTGACGGCTCAAGATCGCGGCTCAGGCTCGGGCCTGAACGCCCCGAAACGCCCGCGACCCAGCCAAGCCTAACTGCCGAACACGATTTGGGATATGACCTTTCACCGGGTACTCAGAGGCGGCGAGATGGCCGGGGTCAGCATCCAATCCACCGCCCACCCGTCCGAGCCGCCGTACGATAGAGCCGCGATGCCTGCGTTGACGAAGTTGATCGGACGACGGTCCTCTCGACCGACGATCAGCTTTCCAGCCAGTCTTGCCAGATGAGGCAGGTGGCCGACGATCACCAGCGTGGTGTTCTCCTCGGCCCGGCGGGCCAGCTCCTTGAGCAGGGGCTCAAGGTCCTCGTTGGGAGCCAACTGGTCGGACTGGTCAACCCGCGGGGCGCGAGGCAGGGCCTTGGCGAGGATCAGCGCGGTCTGCTCCGCTCGTGGCTTGCCGCTGTGACGGATCTCTGCAATGGGCCATCGCAGAGCCGACTCAGCCGCCGCGGCCAGGCATCGGGCCACGCGTTCGACTTCGTGGCGGCCTGCGTCGCTCAGCGGCCTTCTCGGATCAACCTCCTCATTCACCGCAACGCCATGTTGAACCAGCAGCAGTTGCACAACATCAACCCCAAGCTGCCGTCACCCGCCCTTGGCTGGGCTCGTCTGCTTCGGCGCTTGACTCAGAGTATGTAACGGGCGTGATGGTCATTCCGCTCGACTGCAGCCGCCAGAACGCCAGGAAGACATGAGCAACGACCGCCTCATTCGATCCCCTGCTCTGCAAGCCAGCGCTCCGCGTCGATGGCGGCTTTGCAGCCCATACCTGCGGCGGTGACGGCTTGACGGTACACACTATCAACAACATCGCCTGCAGCGAAGACGCCTTCCACACTGGTGTACGTGCGGTATGGATCCGTCAGTTTGATGTAGAGCTTCTCGTCAAGCTCCAGCTGGCCTTGCAGGAACTTGGTGTTGGGCGTGTGGCCAATGGCCAGGAACATCCCGCGGCAGTTGAGCACGCTTTCCTCGTTGGTCTGGCGGTTACCCAGGCGAACACCGGTCACGCCGTCCTGGTCATTGCCAAGTACTTCAGTGACCACCGAGTTCCATACGAACTCGATCTTGTCATTCTTGAACGACCGCTCCTGCATGATCTTGCTGGCGCGTAGCTGATCTCGGCGATGCACAACGTGTACCTTCGAGGCGTACTTGGTCAGATAGCTGGCTTCCTCCATGGCGGCGTCGCCTCCGCCGACGACGACCAAGTCCCGGTCACGGAACCGCGGCATGGCCCCATCGCAGATCGCGCAGGCGGAAACACCCAGGCCGGCCTTGCGAAAGTACTGCTCGCTGTCGAGCCCGAGCCAGTTGGCCGATGCCCCGGTCCCCACGATGACTGCATGGGCCTCGACAACGTTCTCTTCGCTGTCGATCAGCTTGAACGGCCCGCGCGAGAAATCGACCCGCTCGATGTTCTTGGTTACGACACGAACGTTGAACCGAAGCGCCTGCTTCTTGAACGTCTCCATCAGCTGCGGCCCGTCGATCCCGTCCGGGAAACCCGGGAAGTTCTCGACCTCGGTCGTGTACATGAGCTGTCCGCCGGGGATCATGTCCTCAGCCGGCTCACCCTCGTAAACGACAGGAGCCAGGTTCGCGCGGGCCGCGTAAAGCGCCGCCGTCCACGCGGCCGGTCCCGACCCGATGATGATGAGTCTTTCCGCCACGCCCTCACGTCCTGAGCTGTTACGTGTTCGTTTCGCGATAGCACCGTCGGATCGCCCGGATCTGCCCGCCTTTCAACCAGCGTCTCAGAGTGCCTCGCAGACCAGGTCGCCGACCTCACTGGTCGAATAACCCATTCGTCCGGCGCTCAGCGACTTGAGCTTCGGACACGTCGCCGCGATCGCCTCGTCCACCCGGTCGCCCGCACGCCGCACCGCGGCATCCGCGTTCCTGTCCCCGACCACCTGAAGCAGCATCGACAGCGCCCCCAACGCCGCCAGCGGGTTGATCATGTCCTTGCCTGTGTATTTTGGCGCGCTGCCCCCGATCGGCTCGAACATGCTCGTGCCTTGCGGGTTGATGTTCCCGCCCGCCGCGATGCCCATCCCCCCTTGGATCATCGCCCCGAGGTCCGTGATGATGTCCCCGAACATGTTCGGAACCACGATCAC
>CAYGAN010000066.1:0-1111 GCA_964347585.1 uncultured Planctomycetales bacterium
CAACGGATTCGCAAACGCCTCGAAGAGATCTTCGGCTGGTGCAAGACGATCGGCGGGCTGGCGCGGGCGCGATTCGTCGGGCGCTGGACGATCGCCCAGCAAGCCGAGATGACCACAGCCGCCTACAACCTGATCCGCATGGCGCGCCTGGTGGCGGCGTTCTGAGCTGCAAGCGCCCGACCGAGAGCCAAATGAGCTTGACCCAGCACCATCCAGTCCCTCAGAGACCATTCTGATCCGCCTCGCCATCGCCAAACACTGAGATCCCTCTGCTCACAGGGCTTTCTTTAGCAGCCTGCTAGGTCTCAAGGTTCCAAGCCGCAACTGAGCGGTGCGACGCGCCGCCACGGGCAAGTTGGCGCTTACCTATGCCACACACCTTGCGGCCAGTGCCATGTTCCTCGCACGGCGCGGGCGTGTCCTGTTCGTTGCCGGCCCATCACGGGCAGCCTCGCACACGCGGCGCGTGATGGGTTTCGTATCGAGCGTTGTGGCAGCATCGTCCTGCGCCGCGCCGGCTCGGTCAGGCATGCTCACGTTGCCACGAGAGCATGCCTGCAGCGACCATGCAAGCCAGAGGATGGGTCAGGCTCGTTCGCCCTGCCCGGTGCTCGGGTCCGCCTGGGCGAATATTCGATGATCGCCGACGCGCTTGGTCAGCCCGGAGCGGTCGAGGAGATCCAGGATCGGGATCGCGTACTTGCGGCTCGTCCCGAGCAGGTCCCGCAGTTGCGGGGAGGTCCGCCGGCCGTGCTGCCGTAGGTCCGCCAGGACCGTCTCAGTGGCGCGATCGACAGCTTCCTTAAGAAACCAAACCGGTCCTTCCAAGACCATGGCGCGGTTCTCGTCGGCGGAGAGCTCGAGCAGCAGCTGTGTCTCTTCGACGGATCGGCCGAAGCGATCGGCCATCTCCTCGACCGAAGGGGTTTGCAGGCCGGCCTCGGCCAGACACCGCTCGAGCTGCGCCTGAAGTTGTCGCTGCCCTTCGGTGACGGCGGGTTGATGGTTCGGCGCGCGCAGCCGCCCGTTGTCCTGGTTGATCCTGCCGGAAGCGATAAGGCTGGCGATGAGGCGTTGCACAAGTTCCTTGGTGATCTCGGCAGCGATCGGC
>CAYGAN010000066.1:1121-7854 GCA_964347585.1 uncultured Planctomycetales bacterium
ACGGCTCCAAGCTCTCGCAGCCGCTGCAGAGCCAGCTCGCCGAGGACGAGGCACTCCCTCACCGCCTCCGACGGCAGGGCGCCCAGGCGGATTGGGACGCGTCGGTGGAATTGTTCGATCTGAGAGAGCAGATCATCTGCCAGTCGCTCGGAGATCCCTTTGTGGACGAGTCTGCCGCTGTGTTCCAGGCGGATGGCCGCCTCGTCGGAAACCAAGCTCTCCGCGAGTTCGCGCGATCGCTCCTTGGGTACCAGAGCCGCCTTCGCCAGTTGCGGCTCGGTCATGCCGGCGTGGCCAGCGCCCTTGAGCGCCGCCGCTGCCAATCGACATTCGTCGTCAACGGCGTGGTGATGCTCCCGCACCGTGGCGAGCGTCTGGGGGCGGGTTCTGCGTAGGCGGTGGCCGAGGGTGCTGACGATGACGCCGCCGCCTATTGTGACGAGCGGGCTTGTCTGGCGGATGACGAAACGATCACCCGGACCGACGACGATCGGCTGTTGCAGGCGAAATTGTGCATAGTCGCTCTCGGCTGGCGCGAGCTCGTCGCGATCCAGCAATGCCGCTTTGGCAATCACCTCGGACGTACCCGTGTGAAAGCGGACTTCGGCCAGGTGCTTGAGCGGCTTTGCAGCCCGCGGCAGCAGCGACAGGTGGGCCTCGAGCAAATCGACGGGCCGGAAGTAGCCAGGCGCCGCGATGGTGTTGCCTCGATCCGCCAGATCGGGCTCGAACTCAGGGATATTCAGGGCCACACATTCGCCTGCACGGCCCTCGTTCGAGTCCGAGCCGTACACCTGCATGTTCCGGATCCGTCCCGTGCGCCCGCTGGGAAGATGTTCGACCTTATCGCCCGCCAAGATCCGGCCGCTGACCGGTATGCCCGTGACCACCGTGCCGAATCCGTGCGCCGTGAAAGCTCGTTCGACGGGCAGGCGGAATACGCCGTGGACCGGCTTCGGGCGGATTTGCGCCAGCACCTCGTTGAGCGCGTCGTAGAATTCATCGAACCCCTGGGCGGTGACGTTGGAGACGGCCGCGAGTGGAGCGCGTTCCAGAAAGGTGCCGGCTACGAATTCGCGAGCGTCCTCCTCGGCCAGTTCGAGATGTTCGGCATCGACGAGATCAGTCTTGGTCAGTACCACCAGCCCGTGCCGGACCCCCAGGAGGGTAACGATGTCCAAGTGCTCGCGTGTCTGCGGCATCACGCCGTCGTCGGCGGCGATCACGAGGATCATCAGATCGATGCCGGCAGCTCCGGCCACCATGTTCTTAATGAATCGCTCGTGCCCGGGAACATCGACGATGCCCACGACGCGATCATCGCGCATGGAGCATGGGGCAAAGCCCAGATTGATCGATAGGCCGCGCTCCTTTTCCTCACGCAGCGTATCCGTCTCGCAACCGGTGAGAAGTTTGACCAGCGCCGTCTTGCCATGATCGACGTGACCGGCCGTGCCGATCATGATGTTCATGCGTGCGGGCTGCGCGGTTGCGTCCGTCATGGCGGACGGGTCCAGCGGACCGTTGCCGGCCGGGTTCTCGTGTTATCGAATGGGCCCAACTCGATGTCCGGCTCGATGCGGATGCTAACGCCCCTCAGTTCGGGTGGTACTCGCCACGAGTACGTGCACAAGCCGCCTCAGCCCCGAGAGAAACGCCCGGTAGCCAGTAGCTTGCCGGTATCGGCGTCAACGGCACGGAACCTCAGCGGCACGGCTCGGCCGTCCTTGAGTAGCGCGAAGTAGCGGGCGCCGTTCTCGTCGGTCACGTCCAGATAGAGGTTCAGGCGTTCGCGGCGGCTTCGCGCAGTGACGGCGACTGACAGCGGCTCTGATCCCCCTCCGGCCAGCGCGAATCCTTCGGTCCGGCCGACCCACGTCCATTGTTTGCCGGCTGCGTCGGTCTTGGTCAGCCTTACCGACCGTGAGCGGCACGAAGTCATCGCTAGGCCGCCGACCACCACCACAGCGATGATCGAGACCAGCCGACGATGATCTTGCCAAACGCTCATGACGACAGCTCCCCCTAGCGACGGCCTTGCCCTTCCTGCTCTTGGCTGTCCGAGCCGCCTACCGGGCAAGTCGGGCAGGCGACGCTTGAAACAGCCCCCACGACGACGTCGTAGTCCGCCGGGTCGATCGTGCGGAGGTCCAGGATTACTTCGGCATGTTCTACGCGTGGGATGACCGGTGGGTCGTGCAATCGCAGCTTTTTCGACAGCCCGGACGCCCGCCAGCGTTTGCTTCGCAGCCAGATGACCGCTGTCGGTACCTCGCAAACAGGCAGCGAGCCGCTGCCCATGTACGAAACGTCGTCGCGCCAGCCGGCCTCCACGCCAGAGGCCGCCTCGCGGATTCGGGTCGCGAGCGTCTCAGCGTCCTTGCGCAAGTGATCGAGCGGCCTGGTGAGCATCCGATATGCGGGGATCGTCTGGTCAACGAGCTCCGGGCGCAAGTGGAGCTGAAGCGTGCGCTCAAGGGCCAGGATAGCGAGCTTGCCCGGTCGAAGGGCTCGAGAGAGCGGATGCTTGCGGAGCCGTTCGACTAGTTCTCTTCGCCCCACTACGAGCCCGCCTTGTGGGCCGCACAGGAGCTTGTCGGCGGAGAACAGAACGAGGTCTGCTCCGGCCTTCAAACTCGCCAGGACGGTGGGTTCTTCCGGCAGGTCCCATCGCCGCATATCGTGCAAGGCTCCCGAGCCGATGTCGTCGACCAGGATCAACCGACGCTCGTGGGCCAGGGCCGCGAGGTCTGCCAATGGGACATCGGCTGTGAAACCCACTACGCGGTAGTTGCTCGGGTGCACACGCATAATGATGGCAGTGTTTTCGCCAATCGCTTCGCGGTAGTCGCTCAGGCGAGTACGATTCGTGGTGCCCACTTCGACAAGACGCGCGCCGCTCTGAGCCATCACTTCCGGAATGCGGAAGCCCCCCCCAATCTCTATCAATTGGCCGCGGGAGACGATCACCTCTTTGGCCGCGGCCAAGGCGGTCAACGTCAGTAGCGTGGCGGCGGCGTTGTTGTTGACCAGGGTGGCAGCCTCACACCCGGTCAGCTCGGTCAGCAGCCACTCAATGTGAAAGTCACGTTCCTTTCGTTGACCGGTCTGTCGATCGATGGCTAGTGTGGCGTAGCCGCAGAGCTGCTGCCGGATGGCCTCGATGACGCTCGGCGCTAACACTGCCCGACCCAAACCGGTGTGAAGGATGATGCCCGTGCCGTTGATCGCCCGGCGTACGGAGGGCTTATCCTGCTGGGCCAGGACCCGGCGGGCCTCGGCGATCACCCACTCGGCGGTGAAGTGCTGTTGGCCACAACCTTCGCCGCCAAAACGCAGGATGTGCTCGCGCATCTGCTCCGTGACAGTGCGTAGGGCCTTGGCGACGCGCGCCTGACCGTAGCTCTCAGTGAGTCGCTCGGCGGCTGGTTCGAGAAGAAGCCTGCCAACGGCGGGGATCTGCGCAAGCAGCGATTCTACGAGGGTGGGGACCATACGAGCCACTATAGTCGTCGGAATGTTTGGCCGCAATCTGGCTCTACGCGCTGGGGGTTCCGGCAGGGCTCGTGCGGATTTTCACGCACTCCAGGCCGTGATGCGGCCGCCGCGGCCCGGCGCGAGGGTTTGTAACTTTTCTTCACAAAGTCACTTGCCCCCGCCGGGAGGGGGAACCCGGCTGGCATACGGCTTGCGAGGGGCGAGGTGCCCGGAGGTGACGCAGAAGGGGCGGCGATATGTCGATGCATATGAGGTAGCTGGTTTGGGCCGGCAGGGACAGACCATGGAACAATCGGGCAACGGCAGGTTGATTGTGGTGGTGGACGACGACCGGACGATTCGACGTGCGTGTGAGCAGATACTCACCAAGGTCGGTTACCAGGTCGAGACGTTCGAGGACGGGTTTGCGGCTCTGGCGCGGATACGACAGGCTAGGCCGAGTTTGATCGTCGTTGATCTCAAGATGCCCAGGATCAGCGGGATGGAATTGATCGAACAGGTCAAGGGGTTCGACCCTGAGATCGTGATCGTAGTGATCACCGGCTATGCCACGGTAGGCACGGCTGTGGAGGCGATGAAGGCCGGCGCGTACGACTTCGTCCCGAAGCCGTTCACGCCGGAAGAACTGCGCGTGATCATCAACCGGGGGTTCGAGCGGCGGCGGCTGGCGGTCGAGGCGCGACGACTGCGCGAGGAGAAGGAAGCGCTCCAACGCAGATACATTACGTTCGTCTCGCACCAACTGCAGTCGCCCCTGGCGGCCGTGGCGCAGTATCTCGACGTGCTGCGCCATTTGATGCAGTCGGAGCAAGCGGCTCGCCCGGAGTGGTTGGAATGGCTCAAGAAGTCGAACGTGCGGATCAAACAGTTGATCGACATCATCTCCGACTGGCTGACGCTCTCGAAGGTCGAACGCGGCGTGTTGGCCGAGAAGCACCATCCAGTCGAGATCGGCCCGATCATCGACGAAGTGGTTGACCTGAGCCGTGAGTCAGCCGAGCAGAAGCGCGTCCGGATCAAGGTAACCGTTCCTGAGAAGTTGCCGGCGGTGATGGCCGATCCGATCGCCTTGCAGACCGTATTGGCGAACCTGATGAGCAACGCCATCAAGTACAACCGCCCGAACGGAGACGTTTCGGTGGAGGTTCACGCCGAGGACGGGAGGGTGACGGTCTGCGTGATCGATACGGGCGTCGGCATATCCGAGGAGTATCACGATTCGATTTTCGAGGACTTCTTCCGCGTCAAGGACGACTCGACGGCGAAGATCAGCGGCACTGGTCTGGGTTTGCCGATCTGCAAGCGGATCGTGGAGGAGCTGGCCGGCAGCATCGCTGTGCGGAGCGAGCCGGGCACCGGTTCGACCTTTACCGTCGAGCTGCCCGCTTGCGAGCTGCCTGCCGGCGACCAGGGCGAGCAGCAGGGCTCAATAAATGAGCGAACAAAAGAAGATCTTGGTTGTTGACGACGACGAGGACTTCACCGCGGCCATCTCGACGTTGTTGGAGCGGAATGGATATGCGGCGCACAGTGCGCACAGCGGCCGGGAGGGCATTGAGCAGGCCAAGAAGCTCCGCCCCGACTTGATCCTGCTCGACGTGATGATGGCCGAGCGAACGGAAGGGTTTTTCACCATTCAACACATGAGAAGCATCCCCGAGCTGAAGCACGTGCCGGTGATCATGCTCTCAAGCATCTACTCGTCGGAGCCGTCGATGCGTGTACAGCCTGACCCTGCGTGGTTGCCGTGCGATCTGTTCCTCAGAAAGCCGGTGGCTCCGGAGGTGCTTCTGAAGGAGATCGCCGCGAGAGCGACCGAGGCCCGCTCCCGCCGGCGGGCCGAGCCGCCGGAATCGGAGGGGTGATCGATGAAGATCCTGAAACTCAGCAAAGACCATCTGGACTTCTTCGTAAGCGTGGTTCACAAGTTCGGTCGGGTGCACGCGCCCGTGCGGCGCGGCACGCAGCGCGTCCTTGCGCCGGTTGAGCGCTGGTCGGACGTGGATTTGGAGTGCACGCGGACGGTCCTGCCTCCCAAGAAGTACCTACTGCCGCCGAAGGAGCAGATGTTTCAGTTCGATCCCCAGCGCGGATACGTGCCCAGCCGGGACGGCACGGACAAGAGGATCGTCTTGTTCGGCGTGCACGCGTGCGACATCTACGCGATGAACATTCTGGATCAGGTGTTCGCCGGCAGGTATCCCGATCCGTTCTATTTCGAGAGGCGCAGGCGACTGGTGGTCATCGGGATCGACTGCATGCCCGACGAGCACTGCTTCTGCCGATCCATGCATGCCAACACGGTCGAGAACGGCTTCGACCTGTTCCTGAGCGACATCGGCGAGGCGTATCTGGTTCACGTAGGCACGAGCCTCGGCGACGACATCGTCTTGGCGACAGGTCCGCTGCTCCGGGACGTGACTGAGGCGGACATCGATGCCTACAAGCGTCGGTCCAGCGAAAAGCGGGCCAAGTTCAAGACGGAGGTCGAACTGCGAGACCTGCCGGAAATCCTGGAAATGGAGTACGGCAGCGAGGTGTGGGACGAGTTGGGTCGTCGTTGCCTGTCGTGCGGCCACTGCTCGATGGTCTGCCCGACGTGCTACTGCTATGACGTTCATGATGAAGTCGGGTTGGGCACTCGCAGCGGCGCGCGTTTCCGCAGCTGGGACTCGTGCCTGTTCAAGACACACGCGATGGTGGCAGGAGGCGAGAACTTCCGGAAGCAGCGTTCCAGCCGAATCAAGTTCCGGTTCTACCACAAGCAGCGTGGGTTCGTGGCCGAGTACGGCCGGCCGAGCTGCGTGGGGTGCGGCCGATGTATCGTTTGCTGCCCTGTGGGCATCGATATTGTCAAAGTCATCGAGAACATTCGCGGAGCAGAAGATGAGCCTGCGTCCACTGGAGACCAGCGGGTTGGCGCTGGCCGATAATCCGTATCAGCCCGAGCTGGCGCGAATCGTCCGGATCCACAAGATGGTCGAAGACACGCACCTCTTTCAGATGCGGTTCGTGGATGAGCACCGGGCGGCGAGCTTCGACTACGAGCCCGGCCAGTTCGTAATGCTCAGCGTTATCGGGGTCGGCGAGGCGCCGATCTCGATCAGCTCCTCACCGACGCGCCGAGGCATGGTCGAGCTGTGCGTGCGACTTTCAGGGCGGATGACGAACGCGCTGTTTCGATTGGAGGCAAACGCCCCGGTGGGGCTGCGCGGCCCGTATGGGAACGGGTTCC
>CAYGAN010000066.1:7864-17533 GCA_964347585.1 uncultured Planctomycetales bacterium
AGATGGAGAGGAACGATCTGCTGATCGTCGCCGGCGGGTTGGGGATGGCACCGCTTCGGTCGCTGCTGTGGTATGCGCTGGACAAGCGCGACCGGTTCGAGCGGATCATTCTCATGTATGGATCGAGGAGCCCGACGGACATGCTCTTCCGCGACGAGCTGGTCTCGCTGACCGACCAAAGCGACCTGGAGTGTCTGTTGACGGTTGACAACGACGATACCGGCACGTGGAAGAAGCATGTCGGGCTGCTCCCGTCGCTGTTTCAGCGCGTGGCGCTGGACTCGTCGCGAACGTATGCAGCCTTGTGTGGCCCGCCGATCGTTTTCAAGTTCATCCTCAAGGAGCTGCTCGATCGGCATTTCTCTAAGGATCGGATTTTGATGTCGCTCGAGCGGCGGATGAAGTGTGGTGTGGGCAAGTGCGGCCACTGCAGCGTGGGTTACAAATACACATGCATTCACGGGCCGATCTTTACGTATTGGGATGCGATTAATTTGCCGGAGATGATCTGAGCCCCCGGTTGGGGTGAGGCGCATAGTTGAAGCGGGCCTCCGCGCTCCATTCAGAATCGAGGCCGAGATCATCTTTGACGCAAGGTCTTGGAAATGGCTAAGCCCAAGGTTGGAATATTCGGCTTGACCGGGTGCGCCGGTGAACAGATCGTCATCTTGAACTGCGAAGACGAGCTGCTGGGCCTGGTCGGGGCCGTGGAGATCAAGGATTTCTTGACGGCGAGCTCGTCGAACAACCGGGACTCGCGTCTGGACATTGCCTTCGTGGAGGGGGCGGTGTGCAGCGTGCGGGACGAGCAACGGTTGCGGCGGATCCGCGAGCGTTCGGACCTGCTGGTGGCGGTGGGCACGTGCGCGGTTTGGGGGGGCGTGGCGGCAACGGAGAGACGCGGATCGCATGCGGAGCTGGCGGAGGAGGTGTATGGGGAGGGGGCCAGGTGGTACGACATCCGCCCGGCCCGCGCGGCAGGCCAGATCGTTCACGTGGACATGGCCATCAGCGGGTGCCCGATCGAGAAGGATGAGTTTCTCAGAGCCGTCTCGAACCTGCTGAACGGCGATGTGCCGCTCAGAGCCGAATACTCGGTCTGTCTGGAATGCAAGCAGCGCGAGTACCCATGTCTTATATTGGATCAAGGCGGGTTGTGTTGCGGGCCGATCACGGCGGCGGGTTGCCAGGCGCGCTGTCCGGCCCGTGGGGTCGGCTGCATCGGCTGCCGGGGCCCTGTCGATGAGGCCAACTTCGCATCCGCGATGGAGATGCTCGAGAAGCAGGGATACTCGACCGACGATCTCATTAAGAAGCTCAGCACCTTTGCGGGGCCGGCTGTCTCGGTGATTTCCCGCGGCGACGAGGAGAAACAACCGAGCGGCCGGTGATGCATCCAGCGAGACGGGCAACGTCGCGATCGGCCTGAGGTACGCCGATCACTGCGAGAAGCAATCATGAGTACGACGATACAAGTGGAGCATTTGGCGCGCGTCGAGGGACATGGCGGGATCAGAGTCGAATTCGAGCAGGACGAGATCAAGAGCGTCGAGTTTGACATCCTGGAGGGGGCTCGGCTCATAGAGCCTCTTGTGCAAGGAAGGTTGCACGAGGACGTCGCGCCGATCGTTTCGCGGATATGTGCGATTTGCTCGGCGGGGCACTCGGTGGCAGCATTGTTGGCGATTGAGGATGCGTTCGGCGTGGCGGTCAGTGAGCACACCACGTTGCTCAGGGACCTCCTGCTTCAAGGAGAGAACATCGAGAGCCACGCGCTGCACTTGTTCTGCCTGGCGCTGCCTGACTTTCTTGGCTATCCGAGCGCGATCGCCATGGCTGCGGAAAAGCCCGAGCCTGTGAAGGTTGGGTTGAGGTTGAAGAAGCTGGGCAACACGATTCAGGAAATCGTCGGCGGCCGGGCGGTTCATCCGGTCAACGCGCTGGCCGGCGGGTTCGGGGCCCTGCCAAGCGTCGATGACCTCCTGCGCCTGAAGGCGCGCCTGAGGCAGGGACGCGAGGATGCTGAGGAGATGATTGAGATTCTGGCCCCGATTGAAATGCCTCGGTTCTCGCAGACGGAAACGGTGTATGCAGCGATCGACTCTGGCCCGGATCAGTACGGATTCCTAGGCGATCAGATCGCGGTTTCGACCGGGGAGCGTATGCCGGTCTCGGCATATCGGATTCTGACGAACGAGCATGCCGTGCCGCACTCGTATGCAAAGCACAGCCTGTTTAACGGCCGGCCCTTCATGGTGGGCAGCCTGGCCCGGCTCGTGATCAACGGGGAGAAGCTGCCGGCACCGGCAAAGGAGGCCCAGGAGAGGTTGAGGTTGACACTGCCCACGGGAAGCGCGCTGGACAACAACACCGCGCAGGCTGTCGAGGTCGTGTATTCGATCGAGCGGGCTTGTGAGATTGTTGAGCGATTGCTCGGCGGGTTGCAGGCTGAGCGGCGCCCGAAGATCGTCCCCCGGGCCGGGAACGGAACGGCCGCCGTGGAGGTCCCCCGTGGTACGCTGTATCATAGTTATGCGTTCGACGAACAGGGGCGCGTGACCAGCGCCGACATCATCACGCCAACGGCACAGAATTGCGCAAGCGTAGAGAAGCACTTTCGCGCAACGCTCGAGGACGGCCGGGGCCAGAGCCGCCAGCAGTTGAGACATAAGCTGGAGATGGTCGCTCGCGCGTATGACCCGTGCATCTCCTGCTCCGTGCACCTCATTGAGAAGGTTCGCGAGAGATGAAACTGCGGAACTTATCGCTTCGCACGAGGATCACGGCCAGCTTTTTCCTGATCCTGTTTGCCGGAGGCCTTTCAACCTCTCTGGTCGGGGTCTGGGTCACGCACAACGCGATTCTGGGACAGGCGCGCAAAGACGTCGCGCACGACCTGGCGGCGGCGCGGATGGTGTACGAGGACCGCCTGCGCAGCATCAAGAACACCGTGGACCTGGTGGCGTCGGGGAACACGCTGCAGCCAGAGATGCTTGCAGAACCTTCTGCTCGTCTGCAAGAGCAACTGAGGCGCATACAAGAGCTGCACGGGCTCGACTTTCTCTCGGTGACCGATGCGGACGGTCTCGTCGTCGCCAGGTCCCGTCGGCCCAACGTTGCCGGCGACAATGTGCGCACGGTCGCGCCGATCGCATCCGCGCTTGCCGGACGAGGTGCGATGTCAACCGAGATCTTTTCCCGCGAGCAATTGGCGGCGGAGGGCGAAGGGCTTTCTGAGTGCGCGCACATTCAGCTGATCCCCACGCCAAAGGCCGAACCGATCGAGAAGGGCTATGAGACGGCGGGGATGGTGCTACTGGCTGCCGCGCCGGTGTGCGATGATGCGGGGCGCACCTTGGGCGCGCTGTACGGCGGGAGCCTGATCAACAACAACTGTGCGCGCGTCGATTCTTTGGATCATGATCTGGTGGACAAGATCAAGGCGACGGTATTGACCTCGGAGAAGTACGAAGGCCGCGACATCGGGACGGCGACGATATTTCAAGGGGACGTACGCGTCTCGACCAACGTACTGACCAAGCAGGGACAGCGGGCGATCGGGACGCGGGTCTCGGAGGCGGTCAAAAAGGCGGTGCTTGATCGAGGCCAAACCTGGCGTGACCTGGCCTTCGTGGTGAACAACTGGTACATCTCCGCATACGAACCGATCCGGAACCTGGCGGGGCAGCGGATCGGGATTCTCTACGTAGGGATGTTGCAGAAGCCGTTCGTGGCCGTGCGAAACCAGGTAATCTTCGCGTTCTTTGCTATCGCAACGGCGTGTTTGATTCTGGTGATGGGTACGAACTACATGTTCACCCGGCACATGACCCGTCCGCTGGACGAGATGGTAGCTGCCACCCGGAGCATTGCCGCGGGTGACTTCAGCCACAGCGTGGCCGTTTCCTCCAACGATGAACTGGGCAAGCTGGGCTCATCGTTCAACGCCATGCTCGAACGCATCACGCAGATGAGATCCGAACTTCAAGAGTGGGCCAGGACGCTGGAGCAAAAGGTCAAGCAACGGACCGAAGAGCTTGTGGCCATTCAAACGAAGATGGCTGAGTCGGAGAAACTGGCGTCTCTGGGTCAGCTCGCGGCAGGCGTGGCGCATGAGATCAACAACCCGCTGGGCGGGATCCTGTCCTTCGCTGAGCTGATGCGAGAGGATCTCCCGGCTGAAGACCCGCGCAAGGATAACCTCAACGAGATTGTCCATCAGGCCATGCGATGCAGAAACATCGTCAAAGGCCTGTTGGACTTTGCCCGCCAGTCCGACTTCCAGATGAGTCTGACAAACCTGAACACGGTGGTTCAAAGCACGCTGTCGCTATTGGAGCGGCAGGCGATCTTTCACGACATCGAGATCGTGCGTCACTTCGATCCGGAAATGCCGCTGACGATGCTGGATGGTTCGCAGATCCAGCAGGTCGTGATGAACATCGTGCTGAACGCGGTCGATGCCATGGACGAAGAAGGGACATTGACGATCCGCACGGGGCGGCGTGCCGAGCCGCCCTCGGTGTTTGTGGCGATTACGGACAGCGGGCGGGGCATCGAGGCCGAACACAGGGGGCACGTGTTCGATCCCTTCTATACGACCAAGGAAGTTGGAAAGGGCACCGGACTGGGCCTAGCGGTCGCACATGGGATCGTGACCCGGCACGACGGGGAGATCCGTGTCGCCAGCGAGACCGGCAAAGGCGCCACGTTCACTGTGATTCTGCCACTGAAAGATGCGCACGATGACCGCAGCTCGGCCGAGCCATAGAGTGTTGGTGGTGGGACTGGGTAATCCGCTGCTTGGTGACGAAGGAGTCGGCTGTCACGTCATCCGGAGGTTGGCCGAGACCCAGGCCCTGCCCCCGAATGTGGAAACCGTTGAGGGTGGGACCGATTTGCTGAGGCTGGCAGACCTGTTTCGCGGCCGGCGAAAGGTCGTACTTGTGGATGCCGTGCTGGCGCCGGAGCAGGAGTGCGAGCCGGGGCGGGTGACGGTATTCGACCGCGAGCATTTTGATCTGCTCGAGGAGCGCTCGGCCGGGGCTCATCGACTGTCGGCGGTGGAAGGAGTTCGATTGCTGGAGGCGACTAGTCCACGGATGCGGGGTGTAGCTTTTGTGATAGTCGCTGTGGAGATCGGCACCGCCTGCGTTGGGACGGAGCTCTCTGAGCCGGTTGCACGCACCGTGCCCCGGGCGGCCGAAGCGGTTCTGGCCCTTGTCGGGGGGGACTGAAGTTTCCTGCAGAGCCCACTGGACGCGAAGCCATCAATATCCTACATATGGAGGGTTCCGAAAGCGTCGGCCGCCGTTGTAGGCTGCTCAGATGGCGCTGCAGGCTGCCAAGACGGCATCACGAACGGGTGAGCAGGGCCATCCGGACACCCAGGCAACGGCGGCTTGCTTCGTGGCAACTGATCGGAGAACTGTTGATGACCAGAGAGTTTCACAACGAACCCCTCGTCGATTTCTCAAACCCGGACAATCGCGGGACGATGGAGCAGGCGATTCGGAAGGTGGAGAGCCAGCTTGGCAGGGAATGGTCCGCGGTGATCAACGGCAAGCGCATCAAGTGCAAGGATCAGTTCTTTTCGCACAGCCCGGCGGACCCCGACCAGGTGATCGGCATCTTCCAGAAAGGCGACGTGGACGTCTGCAACTGGGCGATTGAGGCGTCGGAACGCACGTTCAACACGTGGCGCAAGACTTCGGCGGAAGAGCGTGCGGAGTACTGCTTTCGGACCGCGGACATCATGCGTCGTCGCAAAGCCGAGCTGGCCGCTTGGGTGATCCTGGAGACCGGCAAGTCATGGGTGGAGGCCGACGCCGACATCGCCGAAGGCATCGACCTGGTGGAATTCTACGGGCACGAGGTGCTTCGCTATGCAGAGCAGCAGCCGCTGACGCGGATTCCCACCGAGGATAATGAGCTTCGCTACATCCCGCTGGGTGTGGGCATCGTAATCCCGCCGTGGAACTTTCCCATCGCGATTCTTGCTGGCACGACGACGTCCGCGTTTGCGGCGGGCAACAGCGTGATCCTCAAGCCTTCCAGCGACGCGCCGGGCACGGCCAAGCGGTTCGTGGAGATCCTGGAGGAAGCTGACGTTCCGCCAGGCGTGGTCAACCTGGTGACGGGCCCCGGCAACGTGGTGGGCGAGGTGCTTGTAGCCGACCCTCGGACTCGGTTCATCTCCTTCACGGGCTCCAAGGAGGTGGGCGTACATATCAACGAAGTGGCCTCACGCATCGCAACCGGCCAGAAATGGCTCAAGCGCGTCATCGCGGAGATGGGGGGCAAGAATGCGATCATTGTTGACAGCGAAGCGGACATGGCCAAGGCCGCTGAGGGAGTCGTGGTGTCGGCCTTCGGTTACTCGGGCCAGAAGTGCTCGGCCTGCTCACGCTGCATCGTCGACGTGAGCGTGTACGAAGAATTCATGGACCGTCTCTGTGAGCGGACGCGGGCCGTTCGCGTCGGCGATCCGCGCGACCCGGAGACGTTCATGGGCCCGCTGATCAACATGCGAGCGGCGGCCACGGTGCTCGACTACATCGAGATCGGTCAACGTGAGGGCAGGCTGGTGCTCGGCGGGAAGCAGATCGGGCACAAGGGGTATTTCGTGGAGCCGACGATCATCACGGACGTCGATCCCCGCGCGACGATCGCCCAGGAAGAGATCTTCGGGCCGGTCCTGGCGGTGCTGAAGGCTCAGGACTTTCAACACGCCGTCGAGATCGGCAACGCCACGCAATATGGCCTGACCGGCTCGGTATATACCGAGAACGAAGAGAAGCTCCGAATCGCAGCGGACGACTTCCACGCCGGGAATCTGTATTTCAACCGGAAGTGCACGGGTGCAGTCGTCGGTGCGCACCCGTTCGGCGGGTTCAACATGTCGGGTACGGACTCGAAGGCGGGCGGGCGGGATTACATGTTGCTTCTGACGCAGGCCAAGAGCGTCAGCCGACTCAAGAGCTAAGGCCCCGCCTTGTCACAGCGGGCCATTTGCATCGAGACGCCGCGGTCGCCACAAGGGGAGGGGCAGACACGCCACGCGGTTAATGGACACGGCAGCAATCGTTAACAGCGCCGCAGCGCAAACGATCAACGGAGCGTGCGGCCATTCTGTGAAGGGCCCGGTCGAGACGATCAGGGCGGTGGACAGGGCCGGCGGGTGATTGATCCTGGCCAGGAGCACGACCGCCGCGGTCAAGCCGAAGGCAATGGCCGGGGCCACCGTGCCCTGGTAACGTCGTTCGAATCCGCCGGACGAATCGCTGGCGGCGGGAGGGTGGCTACGCTCGGCTCTTGGCAATCAGGTCGTCCAGGAAAGCATTGTAGGCAGCGCGATCCAGCGGCAGCTCAACGGGCTCGCGCCGGAGCCCGGAGTACAGGATTGCGTTAATCAGTTCGATCGATTGCAGGCCGGACCGGCCGTCAATGAACAGCTCGTCCTGACCCCGGATCGCATCGCCGAAATTCGTCAACACCCACCCATGCGCGCCCGGCCAATCGGGGGGCATCTCGGGGACGTCCGGATCGGCCTCGGCTGCCTCGATGCCCCGTTTGTCGGTCCCGGGCGATCGCGTGAATTTGTCAAGCGGTGCGCTCAGCGTCCACATCTTGAGCTGACCGTCCTCCAGGCGGACCGTCCCGCGATCGCAGAGCACCTCGAAACTGTACCGGCCGGGTTTGTCGCAGGTGGAGATTTGGAACAGGCCGACGGCGCCGTTGTCGTATTCGAGGATGGCGGTGCTGTCGTCGTCGGTCTCCAAGCGGTGGCCTCGGCCGATGCAGACGATGGCGGTCACGCGCCGCGGCATGCCCGTGACCCAGGTCATCAGGTCGAGGTCGTGCACGCCCTGGTTCATCAGCGCGCCGCCGCCCTCGCCCTTCCACGTGCCTCGCCATGTGCCGCTATCGTAGTACGACTGGGTACGGTACCACTGGGTCGCAATGAATCGCACGCGCCGGATCGGACCGAGCTGCCCGCTGGCGATGATTTCGTGCATGCGCCGCTTCGTCGGGTCCGCTCGCTGATTGAACATGGCCGAATAGAGCACTCCGTTGCCATCCGAGTTGGCCTCGTCAGCGGCTGCGTTGATGGCCTCAGCGTCACTGGTGCGGACGGCGACGGGCTTTTCGACAAGAGTATGGAGACGGCGGCTGAAGGCGGTGATGGCCAACGGCGGATGCGACGGATGTGGCGTCGCAATGACGACGGCGTCGATAAGGCCGGATTCGTACATCCTCTCCGCATCGGTGAAATAAGGAACGTCGTACTTCTGGCCGACGTCGCTGGCGACACACTTAACAGTGTCGCACACCGCGGCGAGGATGTGTTTTCCCTGCTCTGCGATGCGACGGCAGTGCCCGCCGCCCACGCCCCCTACGCCAACGACGCCAAAACGAACCGGATCAGGCATAGTCAGCTCCTACTGGACCTGCCCGGTCACCGGTGCTTGTCGTTCGGGAACGGCAGCATGTGACCCCGACCCGGTGGGTGGCGACTGCACGGCGTCCGAGACGCCGACGCGCCGAACTCGGTTGCCGAGCAGGCAGGTGACCTCGTACGGGATCGTGCCGAGCAAGCGCGCGAGTGACTCGACCGAATTAGGGCGCTTACGCTGGTCATCGATGATTATCACCTGATCGCCGACCTTGGCGCCGCGCAGATCGGTCAGGTCCAGAATCGTCTGGTCCATGCTGATCCGCCCGACCACGGGTGCGTCGCCACCGGCCAGACCCATCACCGCCCGGTTCGACAGCGCGCGGGAGTATCCGTCGTTGTATCCGACGGGCACGATTCCCAGAACGCTGTCGCGCTTTGTGACGAACGTCCGCCCGTAGCCGACCGAGTGGCCGGCCGGCACACGCTTGACCATGACCAGATGCGAGCACAATCTCAACGACGGCCGCAGCGCCGGCCTGTCCGGCAGATCCTGGCCAGGCAGGTACCCGTAAAGGGCCAGTCCCGGCCGGACCATGTCCAAGTGCGCCTCGGGCAGATCAAACGTCGCACTGCTGTTGGCCGCGTGGGCAAGTTTGATGCTTCGGCCAGTGGAGCGCACACGCGCCAGCAATCGCCTGAACGTGTCGAGCTGACATTGCGCGAAGGTTTTATCCTTTTCGTGGGCAGTGGCCAGGTGGGTATAAAGCCCCTCCAGCTTGACGTTCGGGAGCGCATCGATGTACTCGGCCAGGCCAATCGCCGTATCCGGCGAGACGCCCATGCGCCCCATGCCCGTGTCAACCTTAATGTGCACAGGCATTTTCTTGCCGCGCTTCGCGGCAGCGGCGTTCAGGTCGCGCGCGCCGTACCCGTCCACGATTGTGACCGTTAGATCGTACTCGACAGCCATGTCGATGCGCTCGCTGCGCTCGGCCGGGCTCGGGGCCGCGAACACCGGCCCGAAGCAAAGCAGCGGGCGCGTCCAGCCCAGCTCGCGCAGCTCGACCGCCTCGCCGATCGTGGCGACGGCGGCCATGTCCACCCCGCTTTGTTGCAGCGCGGGGCCGACCACGCGCACCCCGTGGCCATACGCGTTGGCCTTGAGGGCTGCACACATGCGCACGCCGGGACCGACCCGCGCGCGCACGAGTTGCACGTTGGCTGCTATCGCGTCGGTGTTGATCTCAGCAAGGAGGTCCCGGTGCATGGCG
>CAYGAN010000066.1:17543-20018 GCA_964347585.1 uncultured Planctomycetales bacterium
GGCGTGGAATGTATCGCTGGCGGCGTGAGCACGTCAAGTTCGACGGTGCCACAGCGCCTGGGTGCTCGGACATTCGGGTCCTGCGATGCGTCAAGCTGAACGCGTTGATCCAAGGGACATCGAACGTTGCCGGGCGTGCCAATTACGAGCATAATCCCGCTCGTCGAATCGCGAGTGCCAGCGCTCGGCCGCGGCGGCTGGCCGGAAAGGGCTCGGCTTCAGGAGCTGCGGGTCGTGCTGAGGAGCGTGTGCGATGGGAAAGGCTCGGCCTCACATCCTCGTGCTTTTCACAGCCGAACTCTGGGAAAAGAAGATGACCGAGGCGAACCGCCGGAAGCTGGCTGCAATCGGCGAGTACCGCCACGTGCCGGAAATGCACGAGATCAGCGAGGAGCAATTCCTGTCTTTGTTCGACGGCGTCGATGGCGTGCTCACGACATGGGGCGCTCGGCCCGTCAGCGGGAAGGTCGTCGAGCGGGCGGACCGCTTGAAGATCGTCGCGCACGCGGCCGGCTCGGTCAGCTGGGTCGTGCCGCGCGTCGCCATCGAGCGGGGCATCATCGTGACGAGCGCCGCCAACGCCATCGCCCGCACGGTGGCCGAACACGCCCTGCTGCTCATGATCGCGCTGCTGCGACGGGTGCCGCTGTTTCTCGACCCCATGCGGATGCATGCCGTCACAGGCGCCCCACACAATCCGCGCACGCGCACGCTATGGGGCAAGACGGTGGGACTGGTCGGGTTCGGCAACGTGGGCCAGTTCCTGGCCGGTCTATTGCGACCATTCGACGTGCGCACACTGGTCTATGATCCGTTCGTTGACGTTGAGCGGGTCCGCGTGCACGGGGCGGAGCCGGCCGAACTCGACGATCTGCTGCGCAGCAGCGACGTGGTCACGCTGCATTGCAGTTACGTTGAGGCCACCGAGAAGCTCATCAATGCGGAGAAGCTGGCGTTGATGAAGGATGACGCGGTCTTCATCAACACGGCCCGAGGCGGGAGCGTCGATCAGGACGCGTTGGTGGCTGAACTGGCGCGCGGGCGGATCTGGGCGGGCCTGGACGTGACCACGCCGGATCCCGGCGGATTGCCGCGCAATCATCCCCTGGCCCGACTGCCCAACGTGATCCTGACCCCGCACATCGCCGGGCCGACCACGGATGAGTTGCCGAGGTTGGCCGAGATGGCCATCGACGACGTGGCTGCCTTCTTTGCCGGAAGGCTGCCGGCGCACCGGATCGGCCTGCAGGCATACGATCTTCAGACGAAGTAAGCGCGGCGAACCGGCAGTTTACAGCACCGCGTCGCTCTGATAAGTTCCTGCGGTTCTGCTTCCACGAGAGGAGTCGATCGGAGGACAAACCATGCGCGCGACCTTTAGAGTTGGCCCATTCACGCGTCTTGCGCGACGAGCCGGCGTTCTCTCGCCCCTAGGCGCTGTGCTCTGCGCTGTTTGCGGCTGTGGCGGCGGGGATTTCGCACGGATCAAGGTGCCACCCGAGCAACAGATTACCGTCAGCGCCGATCTGGCTGCAGGCAAGACGCTCAAGCTGCCCGCCGATAAGCCGTTCAACGTCCATGATCCGTTGCGATCGTCCACGGGCGACGCGCAAGCCGGGTCCGATGCGACCGAGGTAGGAACGGCCTTTTGCGGTGCGCAGGGCCGGAACGGTGGGGCGGCGTCGGCAGAGTTCCAGCTCGGCTCCTGCCTGTACAACGAGACAGGCAAGCCACTGGCCGCGACTGTTACCTTCAGCCTCGATTACGAACACAAGGCTGAATCCACGGCGGGGGCGACGGCGGAGACGGCCGGCAAGATGCTCCTCAAGATCTTCATCCGAGACTCCGTGGGCAAGATCCTCAAGGAGCAGGTACTCGTCCAATCCGCCAGCCGGGTCGGTCCGCGCTCGTGGTCCGGGCGGGAAACACAGGCCTTCGACGTTGCGCTGCAGCCGGATCTTTCGTATCACTTCGTCCTGGCCGGTCGTGCCGAGGCCGCCACGAAGCCCCATACATCCGCCAGCGCGCGAATCGACGTCAAGAGGCTCGAGATCGAGATCGCCTGCAAGCCCACAGGCTGAGCGCTTCATGGCCGCCTGACTTCCGGACACGCTACGCAACGGGCCGACCCTATGCGCCGGAAGCGTACGCAGGGCTGTCCATGGTCCGGCAGCTGATGGCGGCGGGTGCCCCGCCCTTCGCCTTCTTGCGAAGGGTGGGGGACAGACCGAATGGGCGCGCCCTTCTCGGGTCCCGAGTGGTCCGTCCCCCACCCTCGCTGCGCGAGGATGGGGCACCCTCGCAGACACGCCACGCAACGGGCCGATCCCATCTCCCGCAGGCGTGGGCAGGGCTGTCGATGATCCGGCAGCTGACGGGATTGGGCGCGGCGTCCACGCCTGTGCAAGCCGGACGTGCGATTCCTGTTGAAATGTCTGCGGTTTCCGGTGCATATTCGGAGGACGGCGCACGGCT
>CAYGAN010000066.1:20028-21850 GCA_964347585.1 uncultured Planctomycetales bacterium
GCGAAGGGTGGGGGACAGACCGAATGGGCGCGCCCTTCTCGGCTCCCGATTGGTCCGTCCCCCACCCTCGCTGCGCGAGGATGGGGCACCCGCGCAGCACTGCCCGCCGAAGCCACATCGGCATCGGCAAGGCCGACAACTCACGGTGTCCACGCCGCTTGTTGATCCACGCAAGGTGCTAGCCGTACGATGTCGCCGGCGCAACACGCTTGTGTCCCTGGGCGGTGGCGGACACGAGCAGCGCCGGCAAGGACATCTGGAAATGAGCTACGAACGCGGCATGCAGGCGCTACGCTTGCAGATGCCGGATACCATCCCGCACACGGAGTACTGCTCGCACCCGAAGCTGGTCGAGGCCGTCGTCGGCACCGACCCGCGCGAGGACTCGTCGGCCTGGCTGCGGTTCTACGAAAAGACCAACTACGACCTGCTGTGGTACGCCAACGACGGGCCCAAGTGGCAGGGCCGGACCACCAACATGGGCCACGCCGTCTTCCAGGAAGGCGGCACCGATTACGACCCGAACGTCCATTGCCCATTCAAGACGCCTGAGGAGGTGCTCAGCTTCGATCCCGTCGCGGAGTTCGGCGTGCCTGACGTGGCGGAGCGGAGCGCGTACTTCGAGCAGGCCTATCAGCAGGGCCAGGCGAGCCATCCGATGCTGGTCTTCCCCGGCGGGTACTACAAGACGCTGTTCTCGGCCTGCATCGACGTGTTCGGCTGGGAGATGTTCCTGGCGACGGCGCCGTTGGACTATGAGCGGTTCGGCCGCGTGCTCGATGGTTTCTACGAGATCACGCTGGCCAACATCCGCGCGTGGGCCGGGACCAGTATCGAGGCCTTCGTCTGCCACGACGACATCGTCTGGACCGAAGGGCCGGTTTTCCACCCGGACTGGTATCGCCGCTACGTATTCGGCAAATACCGCAAGCTCTGGACAATCCTCAAGGCGGCCGGCAAGATCGTCCTGTTCTGTTCGGACGGCGACTTCACCGCGTTCGTCGATGACATTGCCGAGGCCGGCGCGGACGGCTTCATCTTCGAGCCGCTGACCAACCTGGAATACATCGTCGCCCGCTACGGGCAGAGCAAGGTCATCATCGGCAACGTCGATACGCGCGTCCTGACGTTCGGCAACAGGGAGGAGATCCGCGCAGAGGTCGAGCGGTGCATCGCACTTGGCCGCGACTGCCCCGGCTACTTCATCGCCGTCGGCAATCACATCCCGCACAATGTGCCGATTGACAATGCTCTGTACTACCTGGAGTTGATCGAACGGCTCGGGCGCCGCTAGGCGTTCGGACGGCGTTAACGCCTACCAAGTTTGGCGGGATGCTTTGGCGTGCCGGGTTGCGTGACAGGTTTGCTGAGCGTCGCGCCGGCATGCGTTCGGACCCTGGCCCGCAGGCCCTCGTCCGGCAGATCGCCCGTGGCCTTCTATGGCCGGGCGAATGCGAGCAGGCCGACAATGTGGGGGGGCGCGTTGTGTCGAGCTGCACGACAGGCGAAGCGCCGTTAACATGATCCTGGATCGCCACGTTCCGGATCGTTGCGATGATGACCGCACAGTTCGACGATCGTCAGGACGCCGCGGGTCAGCTTGCCCTAGCCGTACAGACCCTCGAGTTGCGCTCACCCGTCGTGCTGGGCGTGCCTCGTGGGGGTGTACCGATCGGGCGGCACCTGGCCGAGACGCTTCGGTGCCCCATGTACGCTGTGTTTGTCCGCAAGCTGCCCATTCCGTGGGACCCGGAGGCGGGCTTTGGCGCTGTAACCATCGACGGAGCGGCCTGCATCGACGAGGGCATGGTCGCGGCTTTGG
>CAYGAN010000067.1:0-1426 GCA_964347585.1 uncultured Planctomycetales bacterium
TCGTTGCAGCCGACGTTATTGTCGCAATCGAGGTCGGCCAGCTCGCATCCTGGCAGTAGGTTTCGATCGGGAGGCCGGGCAAAGCACGCCGCGAACGTGTTGATATCATCCTGGTCGGTGTCGCCGTCCTGGTCGAGGTCGGCCGGCGAGTGCGTCGGGCATCCGCCGCCGAGACCTGTCACACAACACTCGACCTCATCGACCAGAGCGAACGCCCAGTAACCCTCATGGACCTCGTCCACCCAGGCCCGCATCCGCAGAACGACCTGCGCGACGCACACAGGTAGGCCTTCGATGTCCACGCGAACCGGCCCAGTATAGACCCAACTGGTGTCGCACCAGCCGCTGCCGTACGTCGAGACACTCGCATCGGTGTTGAGGATCTCGACCCACGTCAGACATGGGTCGTCGTCATTCGTGATCGGCCTTTGGTCATCTCGGTAGCCAATTTCCCAGACCATGTGGACCTCGTCGGGATGCGCGCCGGTCTCGTACACCAACGAAAGCTGATAGTAGCAACTGAAATCCACGCTCAACGACGTCCCTCCGGGATCGGTCACAGCGATAACGTCAGCGTGATATAGCCCCGCGTCCGGAACGTAGGGGTCGAGCATGACGCCGAAGTAGTATTCACCCAGGCCAGGGCCCGGGCCGTAACCACAGTACCAGTCCTCCGTCTCGACTCTACCCCATCCCCTGAACCGGTCCGTCCATCCCGTCAGGTCCCCCGATTCGAAGCCGCCGTTGGTCAGCGGGCAGCCGATAGACTCGCACTGGGCAAGGCTGGGTGGATCCTGAGGCGGGCCGGTCCAGGCTTCCACCAGGGCTCTGTAATCGAGGCAATCGACATCGTTGTCGCCGTCGATGTCCGCCCGCTCACAGGAACCGGTCATCGGATTGCCTGAGCCTGTGTAGCAAAAGTCCAACGTGTTCAAGTCGTCCGAATCGACATCGCCGTCGCAGTCGATGTCAGCGGTGCGGCCGAAGCACGGACAGTTCTCGTACATGGGCGGCTCGCCACCAGTCCAGTGCGCATACATGGTCTGCCAATCTGAGCAGTCCACATCGTTGTCACCTTCGATGTCCGCAATCTCGCACACTGGCTCAGGTGGCGCTTGCCCGAAGCACCCGTCGAACGTCGCGAGGTCATCCAAGTCCACGTCGGCATCCTGATCGAGGTCGGCCGGGCTGGCGCCCTCCTCAAAGACCAGGACGCGGTCGATCAGTCCCTCCGAGTAGCCGCTGTTAAAGCCCTGAAAGTCGATGAAGACGGTAAGCTGACCCGATAGCTCCCCGACCTCGAGCTCATAGGGCTCTCTCAGTTCCCACCCGCCCCAGTACTCGTCGCCCCAGACGATGTTCGCCAAAGTGGCGTCTGTCCCGCCGTTCGGATCGACACCGACTCTGACCGTGATGGCGGCGGGGC
>CAYGAN010000067.1:1526-4961 GCA_964347585.1 uncultured Planctomycetales bacterium
GCGGCGGGGCGGCGCGCACATCCGTGGCCCAATCGCCGGGCACGTGCCGTGAGGGCCCCGACAGTGACAATTGCCCGCCTCAGCTCCGAGGTCCCCGTGGGGTGTCTGCCCAGCAGACCGGCCACGCAACCAGTCTGGCGTCCAACAAACGCCAACGACCCAGCGGGTCGTCCAGGACAAGCCGCGACCCGATTCATTCTCTACCCCCTCTACACGGTCAATCCCGAACAAGAATCGCTATCACCCAGTCCTTGAGCGTCTGATGGGTTTCCGCTAAACGATATCCTGCCCCGAGTGGACTACCCTTGAGGGCATCCAGGGCTGGAAGTGGAGTTTCCGCCAATGGCAATCGCGTTCAAGGAAGTATCACTGAACGGAACGTGGCAGCTGCGCGACGAGGCGCTCTCATGCGGGCCCGCCGAGGCGGCGCGTGTGGCTGGGCTGACCGACGGGTGGATCTCGTCGCCGGTGCCCGGAGATATCCGCCAGGGCCTTATTGCCGCGGGGCGCATGACCGAGCCCCTGATCGGGCTCAACAGCTTTGACGGACATTGGATCGAGAGCCGCTCCTGGTGGTTTCGCAAGATCTTCAAGGCGACCAGGGCAATGCTGACGGCCGAGGTCGTCGAACTGGAACTCAACGGCCTGGACGCCAGCGCGTCGGTCTTTCTCAATGGAGCACACCTGGGCGATCATCCGTCGGCATTCCGGCCGTTCGTGGCGCGCGTCGGCAGGCACCTCGTCGAAGGCGACAACGTGCTGCTGGTGCGGTTGACGAACGGTCTCGAGAACATCCGTGACGAGCAGGCGGACGCCTTGGGCGGCCAGATCGCAACGGAAGCGGATCGCGGCCGGCCGGAGCGAGGCGACCGTCGGCGCGTCTTCGTGCGAAAGCCCCAATACTCCTGGGGTTGGGACTGGTGCCCCCGGACGGCGACGGTGGCGATCGGCGGCGACGTCAAGCTCCGCGCCCTCAACAAAGCCGCTCTCCGAGACGTGCAGGTAACGCCCGTCCGCCGCGGCAAGCACGTGGATCTGAACGTAACGGTCACGGCGGAGTGGCTGAGTTTCCACACCAGCGGTCGGGGCAAGATCCAGCTTTGCGTTTACGATCCCGGCGGCAAGGTCGCGGCCCGCACGGCGGGAAACCTGCTGCTGCAAAGCGGCGACAACTACGTCGATCTATCCGTTCGCATTCGCAACGCCAGGCTCTGGTGGCCGGTCGGGATGGGTTCACAAGACCGCTACACCATCGCCGTGGCGTTGGAGGCAGGCGGGCGCAAGATGGGCTCGCGGACCTTCAGATACGGCATTCGCTTTGTCGAGCTCGACGTCAACGCTACCTTCGCGATCCGCATCAACAGCGTGAGGATCTTCTGCAAGGGAGGCAATTGGATCCCCGCCGACGCCCTCTACGCACGCGTAACCGACGCGAAGGTCGATCGACTGGTGGCCGAGGCAAAACGAGCGAACTTCAACACGCTTCGCATCTGGGGTGGCGGCCTCTACGAGCGCGACGCCTTCTACGAGGCGTGCGATCGAGAGGGAATCCTCGTCTGGCAGGACTTCATGCTTTCATGCGCTCCCTATCCCGACCATCTCGAGAGCTTCCGCGACGAAGTCGCCAAAGAGGCGGACTATCAGACGAAGCGGCTGCGAAATCACGCCTGCATCGCCCTTTGGTGCGGGAGCAACGAGTGCCTTTACTGCATGAGTGCCTTCACGCAGAACCGGACCGACCGGGGAGCCCGACTGCTGGGGCAGATACTGCCCGAGGCGGTGCGCCGGAACTGCCCGACCGCGCCCTACTGGTACGAGTCGCCCTACGGGGGGCAAGTCCCGGATTCGTGGGAAGTCGGCGATTGCCACTACTGGCGACTCATGATGAACCCCGACATGGCCAAGCGCATCCAACCCGAGCTGTACGATGAGTGCGGGGCTCTGTTCGTTAGCGAGTTCGGCTACCCCGGACCGTGCTGCAAGGAAACTACGCTGGCTTATCTTGACGGCGCGCCGTTTGCCCGTACGGACACGGTCTGGCAGCATCACAACAACACTTTCGAGAGAGATACGGTGGATGCCGGCATCGCCAAGCATTACGCGGACCCGGCTGAGCTCACCCCGGACGACTACCTCCTCTACGGCGGATTAACCCAGGGCGTGATGCTCGGGTATGCACTGGAGGCCTTGCGCGCGCAGCCGACCTGTCATGGGGCGATATTCTGGATGTACAATGATTGCTGGGGCGAGGTCGGATGGAGCATCATCGACTACTATCTGAGGCGGAAGCTCTCATGGTACTTCGTGCGGCGGGCGCTGGCGCCGCAGCGCCTGATCCTCCGTGCGAAGGCTGGCAAGGTGCGTGTTACGCTCGCCAACGACAGCAACACGACCGCTACGGGCACGCTGGAGTACGGATACGTCTCACTTGACGGTAAGGTCTCTCACCTCAAGCGGCGGAGATTCTCCGCTCCGTCGGCTGCTCGCACCATCGTGGCGTCCTTCGCCCAGGGTCGCCATGATCCCACTGCGGGGCTATGGTACGCTCGAGTCCCCTCACGGGGGGACATTCTGCCAGCCATGCTAAGGGCTGCCGACTTCCGACGGCTCCGGACCGTAACGCCCAAGTTCACGGTACACGCCGCCCAAGCTGGCCGAGCTCAGTATCGTGTCACCATCCAGAGCGACGCGTATGCTCACGCCGTCGAACTTCGGCTTCCAAAACGCGCGATTCCTGAAGACAACTACTTCGACCTGCTGCCCGGGCAGCGCCGCACGATCCTGGTCAGCTCGCTTCGGCGTTTGACCGACAAGAACGTCTCTGCAACCAGCCTTCTGGGCGGCGCCTCGTCAACGACACGAGATGCCGGCAAGTAAAGCCGGACGGGCTCGTGCTTGCGGCGATGCCCTCATTTCTCCTCTAGCGTCGCCTTCGTGGCGCCGGTTGAGATGCCCCCGTCCACGAGCAGAGCTTGCCCGGTAATGTACTCACTTGCGTCGGAAGCCAGGAAAACGATCGCGCCATCCAGGTCGTGGGGCTGTCCCGGCCGCTTGAGCGGAATACGGTCGCAGATGTAATCCACCCACTCCTTGTTTTCGTACAGGGCTTTGGTCTGCGCCGTGTTGAACCATCCGGGCGCGAGGCAGTTCACCGTGATGCCATGTATGCCCCAGTCATCCGCCAGGCTCATCGTTAGTTGCTTCACGCCCCCGCGACTGGCGCAGTACGGCGCCAGACCCGCGTAACCGGCCACGCAGGTCACCGAGCCGATGTTAATGATTCGTCCATACTTCCTCGGGATCATCTTCCTTGCGACTGCTTGCGCTACGAAGAAAGTGCCTCGAAGGTTGGTATCAAGCACGAGATTCCAGTCGTCCCACGTTACGTCGACCGCGGCCTTGCGGACGTTGCAGCCGGCGTTGTTCACCAGGATG
>CAYGAN010000067.1:4971-9753 GCA_964347585.1 uncultured Planctomycetales bacterium
CAATCCTCGGCCATCGTTTCCTCCACACCCTTGGAGATGACAATGCCGGCGTTGTTCACCAGGATGTCTATCCTGCCGTAGGCTTTGTTGGCCTGCTCTGCCATTTGCTGGATGCTGTCGTAGTCGCGCACGTCGAGCTCCAAAGGGGCGGCCTTACGACCCAAGGCTTCGATTTCGTCTTTGAAGGGTGCTAGGGAATCCACATTTCGGCTGGTGATGACCAGGTCGGCCCCGGCCCGCGCGAGGGCACGGCCGAAGTATTGCCCAAGTCCGCGACTGGCTCCAGTCACGATCGCGACTTTCCCCACTAAATCAAAAAGTCGTGCGTCCATTCTCGTCCGCTCCTTTCGCTCTTGCACTCGGATAAGCCGGCTGCGCTAAGGCGTGAGGATTACTTTTAGGAGATCCCCTTCTTTTCTGTACAGGCGCTCGAGCCACGCCGCGCCCTCGGCCAGGGGGACGACCGCGCTAATCAGCGGATCGACATCGACGGCGCCGCGGGAGATCATCTCAAGACAGGCCGGATACTCGCCGCACGATGCGCACGAGCCGCGCAGCGAAAGCTCACGCGTTACGGTCGTCTGCAGAGGCAACTCCGCTCTCGGAGACAAATTGCCGACCATTGTGAGTGCCCCGCCCTTTCTAACACACTCAACGGCGAGTCCGAGGGTGCTCGCGATTCCCACGACTTCAAAGGCAATATCAGCACCACGACCCACCGTGCGATCGGAGACCTTCTCGACGACATCGACAGAATCGGACTGGAGGGTGTCATCGGCCCCGAGCCGACGCGCCAGATTAAGTCTTTCCTGATCGAGATCGACGGCAATGATGCGGCCACAGCCTGAAAGTCGCAGCGACTGGATGACCAACAACCCGATTATGCCCGTGCCGACGACCAGGGCCGTGTCATTCAGCGAAACGGGAGTGCGGTGGACCGCGTGGAACGCAATCGACAGCGCCTCCACCATCGCGGCGCGGTCAAACGAAAGGGTTTCGGGCAGGCGGTACAGGATGCGCTCGGGCACGGACACGTACTCGGCGAAGGCGCCCTCCTGACGATATTCCTCGCATGACACGCCCAACACACGACGATTGTCGCAAAGATTGATGAGCCCGCGACGGCAGAAGTGACATTTCCCGCAGTAGATGGTCGAGTCAAATGTCACGCGATCGCCTTGGCTGAAGTCTCTGACGTTGGGACCAACTTCCGCGATCACGCCCGCCGCTTCGTGGCCCATGATGACGGGGGGGATTCGTCGGCCCGTACTGCCGTCCATGCCGTGAACATCACTGCCGCAGATGCCGCACGCCTTCACCCGGATCAGCACGTCCTCCGCGCCGACGTGCGGGACAGGAACGTCTTCGAAGGCGAAGCGGTTGTACTCTTTCAGGACCAGCGCTTTCACGACCAACGCTCCTCAGTCTTGGGAAACAGCGCAGATGGTAACGCGGAGGTATGAGACGAACAACCCGCGCCGCGGCGAGCTCCGGACAGGCGCGAACTTGGCGCGAGAGCTTTACGTGCTCGCGGAGGCGTTGTCGTTACTGATATCCCCCCATCCGCTGACAAGTCTGACTCTGCGCGGTTGCGCGGGCCTGCAAATGCTCTTGCCGCGCCCAAGGAAACGGCCCACCCGTCGGCCGCTATCCGCAAGGATGCCCCGTATGTCCCTGGGAGGCGGGCTCCCACTTTTCCTGCCAGAGTTGTTCGATATCTGTGCGCCACGCCTCCGCCGCGGCCCTCAGCTCAGCGGTGATTCGGCCGTGAACCTCTCTTAGGTTAATGCGTTCCCCCACGTCCGCGTCAAGATCTGCCAGATGGACAGTGTCCTCGGGCGGCGCGCCCTCAACCAGCTGTCCGTTCAGCACCAGCTTCCAGTTCTTGCACCGAACGGCAGTCTGATTTCCCATCTCCCAGAAGATCTGCCGGTGCGGGCTGTCCGCGCCGTCGGCCACCATCGGCAACACGTCCAATCCGTCAGGCTCATAGGCAGACGGATCGCCTCCGGCTGCTCTGAGAAAGGTGGGGAAGATGTCCATCGCCGCGCCCACACCGTCAAGCACCTGCCCCGCCGGGATACGCGCCGGCCAACTCATGAGGGCCGGCATACGAATGCCGCCTTCGAACAGACTGAACTTGTGTCCTCTCAGCTTTCCGGCGCTTCCGCCATAGTAGGGGTCCGGCGTACCGTCCAGCCAGTTGCGCGCCTCGCGCGAAGGGCCGTTATCGCTCTGGAAGAACACGAAGGTATTCTCGCGCATGCCATAGTGCTCCAGGGCACCCATGATCTCGCCGACGCTATCATCAACCGAGCTAAGCATCGCAGCCATGATCCCCCGGTCCCACGGAAGGTGCCCGAAGCGATCAAGGTACTTCTGCGGCGCGTGCATGGGATAGTGTGGGGCATTATATGCGACGTACGCCAGAAAGGGTCTGTCGTCCTCGCCGGAGGCAACGCGGCTTATGTAGTCGATCGTCCGTTCGGTGATCATCTCCGTGAAATATCGCCCGTTTTCCCAGATCTCGTGACCATTGCACCACAAGTCATGTACCGGATTCACTCCGCCGCTCTGGCCCCAGTAAAAGATGTGAGAATAGTAATCGATGCAACCCGCCAGAAAGCCGAACCATTCGTCGAATCCGTGATGGTGCGGCCGGCACGGTTCCGCGACGCCAAGATGCCATTTGCCGAACATCGCCGTCCGGTAGCCCTGGCGCTTGAGTGCTTCGGCAATCGTGGGCACCTGCGGCGGCAAGCCGGTTGCTTGTCGATGTCCACTCAAGATGGCGCGCACGCCCGCACGTGTCGGGTAACGTCCCGTCAAGAGCGACGCCCGTGAGGGCGAGCACACCGGTGAGTTGGAGTACCAGTTCGTAAGGCGCGCACCCGATCTTGCGAGAGCGTCCAGATGCGGCGTGGCAAGATCGGTCGCTCCCATGCATGACAAATCGCCATAACCTTGGTCGTCGGTGAGGAAAATGATGAAGTTGGGCCTATTCATCGAAACGCGCTCTTCTTCGCTCTGAGGGAGCACCCTTCGCTCAACGATCTTCGATTTGTGCCAAAGCCGCCCATCGCGCCTGTCAGAACCACACGCTCTGCCAGACTCCCCGGACCCGGATGAGATGATAAGAGGGCCTGGCGAGTCGTGCCAGATCAATCCCGATGTGCGCGGTTATCACCGGCGCTGGACGGTGCCCGTTTCCAGCTTCAAGCACAGCACTTCATAGGGCGCGAGCCTGAGGTCCAGCCATTTGGGTAGTTGCAGGTCTCGAGCGACGATGTCCCGCCGCTGATGGTCGATGCGAACGACATCCGCTGCCGCGGCAGCAACCGAGGCGGCGCCGACTTCAATCTTTATTGCAGCGGACGCGTCAGATACGTTAGCCAGCGCGTACCACATGGAGCCATCGCCCGCAAGCCAGGCGCTCGCTTGTACGGTGTCGATCTCCAGAGGCGGCTGCGAACGCCCTCGCCTGTCCTTGAGGTCGTCAATCCGTTGCACCTGTAGACCCCGCAGGCGAGGCGATTCCTGCATGTCACCGAGCAGCAGGCCCGAAGCGCAACGTCTCTGCACTTGGACCGCGCGGCGCCACATATCGAAAGCGGACCCACCACGGCCTGGTTTCCGCGCGGCGGTCCAAACGCTCGATCGAACGCCGAGCAGCATCCCATAGACGAAAGCTCGCCCAATGCTGAGCTCCACGCGTTTGGCCACGTCAAAGCCACCCCCCGTCCATCCAGCGTAGCCGAGTATGTAAGGGTGATACAGATACGCGAAAACAGGAGCGCTCACGGCTCCGGGTCCATGGGCCGGCCAATTGCGATACGTGAACGCTCGCCCATGGTAAATGTCGAGGTAAGGAATGAACAACTCGCACGGCTCCTCCACGCTCATGATTCGCCCGGGGTCAGCGGATTTCGCCTCGCGCCGCACTCGTGCCAGAAACGCAGCCATTGCCTCGTATTGCCACCGTCCCGGGCCGGGCGGATGACCGTGGGCCTTCGCATAGCACACAGCCGCTTCAGCCCCTAGGTTTTGGTCAAGCTGAACCCCGTCGGCGCCGACCGCGAACGCCTTCCGGAAGCACTCAGCCAGCAGATCACGAGCTTGCCTGGAGCCGACGCACAGCAAGGCATTCTCAGCCCAAGGCCTGCTTTCAGTGACCGGCGCACCGGCCTCGTCCAGAACCGCCAGGGAACTGCCCCTGCGCTCGAACTCTTTTCGTGCATCGAAGTCCGTGCCAGGCTTGGCCAGAGCCCAGCGAAACCCGGACAGATAGACGAGCAGCTTGTCGCTGCGAGCGCGGAGCGATGCGGCCAGATTCTCAAAGGATTCCTGGCCACCGTACGGAGGGAAGTAGTCCGGGCCGAGCCAAGCGCCGTGCCGTTCCCACCCGAAAAGCGTGGTCGCCAGCGGCAATCCAAGCTCTTCGCTGAGTTTCGCCAGCGATGAGGCCACCCTGTCGGGCGCGAAAACCGATGCGCGAGCAGCCTGCTTGCTGCGGAGGTTGCAGTTGAAGAACCCTACGCCGTTGCGAAGCCACGCAGGAACATCGCGCTCGGCGATCGTCCTCTTGCACCAGGCTTGTTGTCTAGACCAACGACGGTACACATCGGCGGCGGCCATCCAGTCGCCGTCGAACGAATCGACGACGACCGGGTAGGGTCGGGTCCAGCGGGTCGCGCCGCCGTCATGTCCGAGATGGATCACCGCCAGCTCGAGCCCATCCGCGACTCGGCGTACACGGAACGCTTTTGCGTAGCCCCTGCTGTC
>CAYGAN010000067.1:9763-20062 GCA_964347585.1 uncultured Planctomycetales bacterium
TCATAGTAACCCATGAACTGAAAGGCAGCCTTGCCCGGGTAATCCACCCGATCCGACTGGCCGACTCGAGCGAAGTTCTTCGCAGGCCTACGCAAGAGAACGCCTTCGTGGCGCGGAAAGACAATTGTCTCGCCGGATCCATCGCGACTCAGCGGCAGCTTGCATACGAGCAACGGGTACTCGACACTGCTGACGGACCAGCCTTTGGGTACGGTCGCTTCCAGACGGAAGGTAATTGCGCCGGCGCTGTCCACGGCACGAATCGCAGTGGCGATGTGCAGCTTGGGCTCTGCGAAACCGGTGAAGTCGAATCGCCACCCGCCGTCGGCCCTCTCGGCAACTGACCGCCTTGCTTCGTGCGATTCGACAGTCAGGGACCGCCCGGAGGCGTCCGTCAGGTGAATCCGGAACAGCGGTTGCTGCGCCTTTGAGGCGATCATATTCCTGCCGGAGGGAAGCGGCTGAGCAGACCGGATCATCACCGGCTGCGCCGAGCGTACCGAGAGCCTGAGGCGGGAAGTCTGCAGAACACACGACGACTGCTGAGTACTGCGTTCTGCGCCAGCGACCGCCGCCTGCCTGACCAGCAAGCAGCAGAATGTCACCAATAACGCTCGCACTGCCAGCATTCGCATGGCTTCGGCGCCTCGTTGTTCGTTCGGGCCTGGAGTGAGAGGGTATCACGGCGGAGGCTGAGCTGTCACGCCGCAAGCTTCCCAGATTGCACGCTCGTCTCAACGTACCCCAATCGCAACCTGAGCCGTGATGAGGCTCGTGGGGACCTGCGCGGCATGGTCCTCTGGCGCCGACAAACCGAGACAGGAATGCTCTGTCCGTCCGCATGAACCGTTCGCGGGGCGGTACGTAGGATCGCCGCCCTGTCTAGCGTCTGCCTCAGCGCCGTAACCGAGAAGGCGCCTAGCTCTCTTGCCCGCGCAGCGGCTCCCAACCGCGCCGGTTCTTCACAGGGCGCTGGCATTTCCATGGGACGATGCCGGCCGCTAGGCCGTATAATGGTGCGAGGCTTTGTGCGCAGAGACGAGGTGATCTGTGATTCGACGGGTTTCCTGCATGTTGGCCATCGGGTTGTTCCTGGTCGTTGCGGCGACACTGAGCGCAAAGACCGATCCCAAGGATCCCCCGCCGGGCAAGTTCGCCGATCAGTGGTATGCGGTGATGTTACAGGGCAAGAAGTGCGGCTACATGCACAGCACCATGACGCGCCGGGGCGACGAGATACGCACGTACGCCAAGACCCTGATGAAGGTCGGACGAGGGCGGCAGGCCGTGACCATGTCCGTCACGCTCAACTCACGTGAGAGGCTCGATGGAACTCCCTTGGCCTTCGAAAGCGATGTGGACGCGTCCTTGACGCGCATGACGTACAAGGGTGTGATTCGGGACGGCAAGGTAACTGTCACCAGTACCCAGCTCGGCCAACAGCAGAGAAGAACCTACGACTTGCCTGCTGATGCCAGATTGTCCTGGGGAGCGTACTTGGAGACCATCCGGCATGGATTCAAACCCGGCACGAACTACCGACTCAATCTCTACGATCCAACCACAAGCCCTGACTCCACCATCGCCGCTGATGTCAAGGTCATCAAGAGGGAGATGATCGACCTCTTCGGCCGGAAGGTCGAAGCGACCAAGATGGAGCATTCGATGGCTTTGGCCAGCGCGCTCGGGACGATCAACCTGACGATGACCACCTGGGTGGACGAGAAGGGCGAGGCGCTGCTGACCAAGACCCAGATCATTCAAATCCCGGTCGAGATGATTCAGTGTGCCAAGGCCTACGCCCTTGAAGAAGCGGATCCGCCAGAACTATTCCTGAACACGTTAATCTCCGCCGATCGTTCCATTGACCGTGATGCTGCCAAGCGGGTCGTCTTTCGGCTCAGCCTGTCCGGGGACGGTGAGATGCCCGATCTGCCGATCACAGGAATGCAGAAGCCCGCCAGGAGTTCGCAGGGCTCGCTTACCCTCACCGTCGCACGTCAGGATCACCACGCGCTCAAGGCGGCCAAGCCCAAACCTATACCCAGCGCCGTCCGAGAATACCTTGAGCCCAGCGCCTACCTTAACTACGACGACCCCGCCGTAGCAAAGCTGGCGCGCCAGGCCGTGCCCGAAGAAAAGGACCCATATCTCGTGGCCGACGGTCTGCGGAAGCTGGTGACCAAGTACGTGAATCAGAAGACGCTGAACGTCGGCTTTGCCACCGCCAGCGAAGTTGCGCGAAGCAGAGAAGGGGACTGCAGCGAGCACGCGGTGCTGCTGTCGGCTTTGGCGCGGTCGCGGGGTCTGCCCTCGCGCGTAGTCGGCGGGCTAGTCTATTGCGATCGGGTAGCCGAGAAGAAGAACGTGTTCGGCTATCACATGTGGACGCAAGTGTACCTCGGCGCACAATGGGTCGATCTGGATGCGGCACAGGGCCAGACCAACTGCGACCCGACGCACATCGCCCTGTCCGTTTCGGCACTCGCCGACAAGGGGTTGCCGGACGTGGCCCTGTCACTACTGACGGTGATTAAGCGGCTGAGGATCGAGACCGTGGAGGTCGAACAGGATTCTGCAAGGAGACCCGCAGAACCCCTGCCGGCTGCGAAATCACCGTCTCGTACGGCGCCGGCGCCACGGTGACGGCAACTTCTTGAAATCTCCGGTCAAATCGCGACATTGCTCGGATTGATCGATCTGGATATCCAGCCGGCCCGCGGAGCTCGCCGCGAGCGGGCTGGCGATGCTTCGTCCCGGACAGAAGACTGTGTAACTCGTCCGTAAACCCGAACGCGCGGAGGTGAACCCATGCCGAACGATCGTTGGGAAACGGTCTTCGACGGCCTATGGCTGTTCCGTGATAGCTGCAACGTTTACGCTCTTCGAACCGATGACGGGCTGACGGTCGTCAATGCCGGCACAGGTGCGGCCGCCGATACCGTAGCCCAACTCGGTGCCGGTTCCGTCCGGCAGGTCCTCTTGACACATCACTTCCGCGATCACACAGACGGCGCGGTCCGCTTCAAGAAGCTCGGCGCCCGCGTGTTCGGCCCGTACTGGGAACGTGAATACTTGATCGATCCAGAGCAACATTGGCGCGAGCGCCAGACATGGAATTCGTACGACAATCGCTGGGATCGGTACTCCCCCGTTCGCCGTATTCCCGTTGACGAATGGCTGATGGATTACGAGACGCGCGAAGTCGGCGGCCTGAGCTGGCGTGTCCTGCCCACGCCCGGCGTGACCACAGGGGCGATTAGCTTGGTCGTCAAGCACGCCGGCCGGACGCTCGCCTTCGTCGGCGAGTTAATCTACGCGCCCGGAAAGGTCCATCGCTTGGCGCCGTTCCAATACAACTACAATGACGCGACGGGGGCGGTGAACGTCTATTCGGCCTGCGAGCTCATCAAGCGAACCAAGCCCGATGTTCTGCTACCTAGCCAGGGCTTCCTTATGGGATCGCGTGTCGCAGCTGACGTCGCATCTGTCGTGTCGATCGAGCCGGGCGAAGCGCTGGACCAACTCAGGCGTAATCTTCGTCGGCTGGGCGATATCGTGCCCGGCATGACGGACCAGTTCGATCACGCCGACTCGCAAGAGATCGAGCAAGTGCTGCCTCATCTGTACCGTTCGCGCGTGGGCACAGCCGAGACCAGCTTTATCATCAGCGAGACGAGCAAGACCCTCGCCATCGACTACGGGTACAACTCCGCGCGGTACCTGCCACCAGGAAAGCACCACCTGAGTAATCGCCGACCGATGTTACACGGAATTGAAGATCTGGCTTCGATTACCGGTCACCAAGGCATCGCCGTGGCCTTGCCCAGTCATTTTCACGACGACCACGTTAATGGGTTCGCGATGCTGCAACGGCTTTACGACACACAGATCTGGGTCGGTGAGAACTTCGCGGATCTGTTGGAGCGCCCCATGCGCTATGATCGTCCTTGCCTGTGGCACGAGCCGGTGCGCGTTGACCGCCGGTGTCCGCTTAACCAAAGGTTCGACTGGGAGGGGATACGAATCACGCTTCGGCCAACATCGGGCCACACGCGGTTCGGCACGCTGATCGAGTTCGTTGTCGATGGCACGCGATGTGTCCACACCGGGGATCAAACGTTTTTCGCGGGCGCACCGACCGGGCTGGGCTACGCCACCGGTGCGAGGCAGTTTCACAACCACGTGTACAAGAACGGCCTGGACTTAGGCGGATATCGCCAGACATTTGAGCATCTTCGACGTTTTCAGCCCCAACTCGTGCTCACGGGGCACAGTGCCCCCTATCGGCCTGACGAACGATGGTACGAAGTCCTCGAAGAAGGCGCGCGTGTGTGGGACGAGGTGCATCATCTGTTGATGCCGCTCGGGGACGACGCGATTCATTTCGGCCCGGAGAGTCAAGCGGCGAAGCTCAAGCCATACCGCGTGAATCTTCAAACCGCAGCGCCAATGACCTTTGATGCGTGGGTACTGAACCCGGTCCCCCGGAACGCCTCGGCAACGATCCGGTTGGTCAGCCCGCCCGGCTGGCAGTGTGAGCCGGTTGACCTCGAGTTAGGCCCCCGAGCCCTCGGGACGGCTCAATTGCGACTCATCCCGCCGGAGCGGGCCCTCTGTCGCCGGCAGCCGGTGGCACTGGATCTGGTCGTTAACGGACACCGGTTCGGACAGGTCGCCGAGGCACTGATAACGATTGGTTGCGAGTCCTTCTGAGGGGAAAACTTGTCGGCGCGCGGCTTTGCATGTATTCTCCCAATCGGGTATCCGGAACTATGGCGTTGAGGTGAGACTTACCATGCGAGTATGTTCCCGCAAGTCTGGTCTGAGACGAATAGGGGCGATGGCGCTTCTAGCGCCGCTGCTGTTGTCGTGCTGTGGTCCGTGCTCGCCCCCCGTACCATCGCCGATCCCCTGGCAATACGACCTGGAGGCGGCTCAGCAGACAGCAGCTCAGGAAGGTCGACTTATCTTCGCGGAGTTCTATTCGCCAGCGTGCTCCCACTGCGTGAGCATGGACCAGGACGTCTTCTCGCAACAGAGCGTGGCCGACGCACTCGAGGACTTCATCCCGGTCAAGCTGGAAACATCCGCTAACAGCGACATCGTGCTCGTGTACGACGTTCGGCTCATACCCACTTTGATCGTTATGGATGCTCAGGGAGCCGTGATTGCCTCACACGTCGGCTTCCTCTCGGCCGAGGATCTGATCGCGTTCCTGCACGCTGCGAAACAGCAGTAGCGCGCCGGAACGGCGCTCGGTGATCTGCCGCCAAGGACCATCTGCGGTGCATCCGGGCTGTCGGGACGTCTACTCGGGGGCATCGCCGGCTAAGCAGCCTGAAGACAAGCGGACGCGCGATCCAGACTTGTCTGTAAGTACCTTGCCCAGTCGCAGAGGCGCACATAGGATTGGAATGCTGTGAAACACAAGCAATCGGACAGTCAAGTGAGTCCCTGGTGCTTCTTGCCGGTCCTGGCGACCATGGTGGCGTTGGGCAGCTGCGCGGACCGCGAGGGCGGGAAGACCCCCCCGCGCCAAAGGGTTGTGCCAACCGAAAGGGCATCGCCGGATGAGGCAGATCGCACGGGTGGGGAGCAAACGGCCTCGTCACGCGTGCCGGGCCAGGCAGCTACCATCACGTGGCATCACGATTTGCCAAGCGGCCTGCAAGCAGCGAAGGAGCAAGCCCGGCTCGTATTCGTGGATTTCTTCGCCACATGGTGTCCGCCATGTAAGATGATGAACCAGCAAGTCTTCCCGCAGCCCAGCGTGGCCGAGGCTTTGCGGCAACTGGTGGCGGTCAAGATCGACGTAGACAAACACAAGGCCGAAGCGGTCAAGTATCAGATTCAGGGCGTGCCGACGTTGATGGTGATGGATGCATCAGGTCAGATCATCTCGAAAAACGTCGGCGCCCTGTCTGCGGCCGGTCTGGGCCGTTTTGTCGCTCGAGCCGTCGAGCGGGCCTCGGAGAAAGCGGGCCCCGCCGGCACCGGCGAGTGAGTATCTTCTGCGGGCCATTGAGGGTGGGTCACTGTCACGCGACGAGGCGCCTCATCTGCGCGAGGCGGCCTTTCGAGCCGTCGGTTTCCTCCCGCGGCGCTTGCCCAGTCGCTCCTTCAGGAACTGTCCAGTGTAGCTTTGGGAGTTCTGTGCGATTTGCTCGGGCGTGCCGACCGCGACAACCTGTCCCCCGGCGTCGCCCCCCTCGGGGCCTAGGTCGATGAGCCAGTCGGCCTGCTTGATCACCTCCATGTTGTGCTCGATCACCAAGACCGTGTTGCCCATCTCGGTGAGGCGGTTGAGCACGTTGAGCAGATTGTGGATGTCGGCGAAATGCAGCCCGGTAGTGGGTTCGTCCAGAACGTAGAGCGTGTGACCGGTGGGGGTTTTGCCCAGCTCGGCGGCGAGTTTGACGCGCTGGGCCTCGCCGCCGGATAGGGTCGTGGAGGACTGTCCCAGCGTGACGTACCCCAGCCCAACGTCGGACAGGGCCAGCAGCAGCTGCTTGATTCTCGGGAAGCTCTGAAAGAACCCGATCGCCTCCTCGACACGCATATTCAGTACGTCGTCGATCGTCTTGGCTCGATACTTGATCTCAAGTGTCTCCCGGTTGTAGCGCGTCCCCTTGCAGGTGTCGCAGACAACGTACACGTCCGGCAGGAAGTGCATCTCGATCTTCTTGGTGCCCTGGCCTTGACACTCCTCGCAGCGTCCGCCTTTGAGATTGAAGCTGAACCGGCTGGGCTTGTAGCCCCGGATCTTCGCCTCGCGCGTCTTGGCATAAAGCTGGCGGATGAGGTCGAACACGCCGGTGTAGGTGGCCGGATTGCTGCGGGGGGTTCGGCCGATGGGCGATTGGTCGATCTCGACAACCTTGTCGATGTGCGAGGCCCCGACGATTCGGTCGTACTTGCCGGGCTTCTCCCGCGAGCCGTAAAGCCGCCGCCTCAACACGCGCAGCAGAGTCTGCGTGACCAACGTGCTCTTTCCGCTGCCAGACACACCCGTCACGCATACAAAGCACCCAAGGGGGAACTGCACGTCGATGGCTTTGAGGTTGTTCTCTTCGGCACGTCTGAGCTGCACGGAGCTGGCCAGGTTCGCCTTGCGTCGGCGCTGCGGGATCGGTATTTCGGCCTGGCCACGCAAATAACGTCCGGTGAGCGACTCACGACAGCTCAGCAACTGCTCGACCGAGCCCTGCAAAACGAGTTCGCCTCCATGCGCGCCCGCGCCGGGCCCCATGTCGATCACGTGCTCAGCCGCACGGATGGTATCCTCATCGTGTTCCACGACCAGCACGGTGTTGCCCATCTTCGAGAGCCGCTGCAGCGTATCGATGAGCTTGTGGCTGTCACGATGATGCAGGCCGATAGTCGGCTCGTCGAGCACGTAGCAGACGCCGACCAGCCCGCTGCCGACCTGCGTTGCCAGCCGGATCCGCTGCGCCTCGCCCCCGGACAAGGTCGCGCTGGTGCGATCGAGCGTAAGGTACCCGATGCCCACGTCCAGCATGAACCGGAGCCGCTCATGGATCTCCCGGAGCACCTGCACGCCGATGACCTGCTTCTCGCCGGTGAGCTTCAACTTGGCGAAGAACGCACATGCCTGCTCGATGCTCATCCGGGCGATGTCATGGATGCTCTTGCCCGCGATCGTAACGGCGAGAGCTTCTTTGCGTAGCCTGGCACCGTGGCAAGCTTCACACGGGCTTTCCGAGAGGTACCCGTGAATCCGTTGCTTGACGTACGGGCTGTCCGTATTCTCCCACCGCCTTTGGAGGTTAGGAATCACGCCCTCGAAGCTCACGTGGTGCCTGGCCTCGTCGTCGTCGTTTGTGCCGAACATCAAGATGCGGCGAGCCTCCTTCGGCAAACTGCGGAAACGGGCCTCCGGGCTGGTTCCGAAGCTCAGGCAGAAATCGCGGAGGATCCGTTTGTAAAACATGTTCATTCGCTTCCCGCCGTGACGCCACGCGTCGATGGCGCCCTCGTCGAGCGAGAGATTCTGGTCCGGGACGATCAGGTCGGGGTCGAACTCCAGCACCGTTCCCAGTCCGTCGCACTGTGGACAGGCTCCGTACGGGGAGTTGAAGCTGAACAGGCGTGGCGAGAGCTCCGGGAGGCTCGCCTGAGGGTGCCGCGGACAGGCGAACTTCGCGCTGAACGGGCGATCGGTCCATTTGCCCTCGCCCGCAGCGTGAGAGATCACGACCACGCCGTCGGTCAGCGTCAGCGACAGGTCGATGCTGTCAGCCAGCCGTGATCGAATCTCCGGCTTGACGACCAGCCGATCGACCACCGCCTCCACCGTGTGCTTCTTATTCTTGTTGAGCGTCGGCGCCGACTTGACATCATAAAGCTCGCCGTTGATGCGAAGCCGCACGAAGCCTTCCCGCTGGATCCGCTTGATCACCTCCGCTTGCGTGCCTTTCTGTCCACGCACGAGCGGAGCCAGGACCATGATTCTCGCACCGGTGGGCAGCGCCAGAGCCGCATCGACGATCTGCGCAGTCGATTGCCGCGCGATTGGCCTTCGGCAGATCCAGCAGTGAGGCTCCCCGACGCGCGCCAAGAGCAGCCGCAAATAATCGTACACTTCGGTGGTGGTCGCTACGGTCGAGCGCGGGTTCCCCCCGCTGGCGCGTTGTTCAATGGCGATGGTCGGCGGAAGCCCGTCGATGTGGTCCACGTCGGGCTTCTGTAGCTGCTCGAGGAACTGTCTCGCATACGCGGACAGGGACTCCACGTACTTACGTTGGCCCTCTGCGTAGATCGTGTCAAATGCCAGACTGCTCTTGCCCGAGCCGCTCAGACCCGTAATCACCACCAGACGGTCGCGCGGGATGTCCACGTCGATGTTCTTGAGGTTGTGCTGGCGGGCACCGCGAATCCGGATGAATCTGGCGTCGCTGCCCATCGGGGGTCAGCCCTACACAAGGAGAGGAACCCTCGTCGCCGAATAATGGCGCGAATCCAAATCACTCAGATTAACGCGCACGGCTGGAAAAACAACAGCCAAAAGAGAGTCGCTCGCCGCACACAGCCCGGCCTGGACGATGCGCGCCGAGCCGGGAGGATACCGCTTCGCCGAGCCAGGGGCCGGGCGGGCCTTCTTTACCCGCTCAGCCTTATTGAGCTGCGTACGGCCGGCCCCGCGCAGGAAAGGCCGCCGAATGCAACTCGTTCACTGAGCCGACGTTGGTACCGCCAACAGCAATCTGCCGCCCCGCAGACCGTTAGAACTCTACACGTTGGATGAACGTAAGTGTATAATGTATCGCTCGTTGACATCGGGCAGACGGGCGGGAGATGCCGATAGATCAGAAGCCGGCGGCATGCCGGTCGTTCGGCCGATAGCGTAGATGCCTGATGCTGGCGGCAGCAAGCGGCCGAAGGAGCCAACCGAGGAGTGGTTATGGGCTGGAGAGGTTCTCTCGCGCGGCGCAAGCAAATCCCGTGGGCGGCGGCTGTCATCGCGATGGCGACCTTACCGGCCGGCGCCCTGATGGGCCAGGACACGCTGGAAACGGAGCCGCTAGCACAGCAGCTTTGGACGAAGGGATGCCAGCAGGTTGCTCACGGACAGTTCCGCAAGGCGGCCACCACCTTCGACGTGATTCGCCAGATCAACCCCGAGGACGAAGCCACCCAGCAGGTCACGGACTGGCTGGCCGAGTATGAGCAGCTTCAGCAACGGAGAGAGGAGTTCCGGCAGAAGCGGCACGCGGCGCGCGTGGCTCAGGCCGATTCCCACAGGACCAGGGGGATCGCGGCGGCCGCGATGGCGCTGCTGGCGAATGCTGCAACCGAGGTGTGGCAGCCGGACGCCGGTACGCCCACAGCCGAGGCCGAAACGACTCGCTCCCCCCACGCGCTGTTCTCCGTGCTTGGCTGCCTGCGATCGGGTCTGCAGGGAGCGGCTGGCAGTGAGTTTGTCGATGCCATCGATGCCGCCCGCCAAGCCGGTTACGACGCACACGATGCCGACGCATTTCGCGAGGGGCCGTGGCTTGCCGGCATCGTTCGCCTGGCCGAGGCCCAGGCTGGCCAGTTCCGAAACGACGGGAAATGGCTCGACGCCACTGCAGTGTATTGGCGGCTCGAGCAGATCTTCGAGGACGAGAAGGGCTACCGTGAGCAGTCCCGCCAGTGCCAGAGTCACGCCCGGCTTGAGGCTACGTATAAGCTCGATGCCGAGTGGGAGGACAAGCTGCAAGGCATCGATGGGCAGATGATCATCGATGCCTCCAAGGAGGTGGCCACCAGCCCCGCCAAGAACCCCAACGTGCA
>CAYGAN010000067.1:20072-21631 GCA_964347585.1 uncultured Planctomycetales bacterium
TCGATGCCTTGGATAAGGTTGAGCAGCACTATGTCAAGAAGCCGGGGTTTAGGAAGATCACAGCGGACGGGCTGCGAGCACTGCTGACACTGGTCGAAACCAAGTCGCTCCACGATGTATTCGAGTCTCTCGCGGACGAGCAGCTCGTCCGGGAGTTCACCGCGCGCCTCGGCGCTCTGCTGAACCAAGTGGAAACCTCATCCACCATCGACCGGAAGGAAGCCGAGGCCTATTTCCAGCGACTGCTGGAGGCGAACCGTCAAACCATCGGTCTGCCCGAATGGGTGGTGATCAAAGAGGCCGCTGAAGGCGGACTGGGGGCACTGGACCGATTCACCTCGTTCATCTGGCCGGCCGAAGTGGAGGAGTTCCGCAAGCACACTGTCGGGGAATTCAGCGGCGTGGGCATCCAGATCGGCAAGGATGAAGGCGGGCTCAGGGTCGTTTCTCCGCTGGAGGGCACCCCGGCGTACGACGAAGGCATCCAGCCGGGCGACCTGATCGTCAAGATCGACGGGAAGAGCGCGCAAGGGATGAGCCTGAACCGCGCCGTGATGGCGATTACCGGCCCGCCCGGCACGCAAGTCGTGCTCACGATTCACCGCGAAGGGGTCAAACATGAGATCGACGTCCCCCTGACGCGAGCCAGAATAAAGATCCACACCGTCAAGGGCTATAAGCGGGACGAGGCCAACAAGTGGGACTATATGATCGACTCGGAGCTGAAGATCGCCTACGTGCGCGTCGCCAGCTTCATGGACAATACCGTTGACGAGCTCAAACAGACCCTTGAGGAGCTTCAAAAGCGAGATGTGCGAGGTGTGATTCTCGATCTGCGAGTCAATCCGGGTGGATTGTTGCGCTCGGCAGTCGAAATGGCGGAATTGTTTCTGCCCAAGGACAAACTGATCGTCAAGACGCAGGGACGCCGCCCTGACGACACGCACCGGACCGAGAGCCGCGCCGCAGCCACCCTCCATCTGCCGCTGATCGTCATGGTGAACGGCGCCAGTGCCAGTGCCTCGGAAATCGTCGCTGGTGCGATCAAGGATCACGGCCTCGGGCTCGTGCTGGGCGAGCGAACCTACGGCAAGGGAAGCGTACAGAACCTCCTGCCCATCGCGGATAACACCGCCTTTTTAAAGCTGACTACCGCCCTCTATCTGCTGCCCAGCGACAGGAGTATTGACCGCAGCGATGACTCGGAAACCTGGGGCGTGGAACCCCACATCATGATCAAGCTGGCCCCCAAGGAACTTGGCCAAATCGGCCTGATGCGACGAAAGGCAGACATAGTGAAGGGAAAGGGCCAGCCGGCATCAGCGCCGCCGCACGCGGAATCCGACACCGCTGCCCAGGAGCCGGAAGCGCCGGACGTACTGCCGGAGACGGATCCCCAGCTTGAAGCCGCTCTGCTGGTCATGCGGGTCAGGTTGCTCGGCGACCAGGACTGGTGGCCTGAGGCCCACGCTCAAGCGAGCAAATCCTCCAACGAACTCGCGCCGCTCACCCATTAGACAGACCAAGCAACCTTTCCGACTCAGGCCCCTGGACGCCTT
>CAYGAN010000068.1:0-21492 GCA_964347585.1 uncultured Planctomycetales bacterium
CTGATGGCGATCTATTTGAACAAGGAAGGGAGCAAACCGGTCCGAGTAGCGTCGTTCCCGCATTACGGGTTCTACGACCCCGACTCAGGCGGCACGCGCAAGGCTCCCAGAGGTCAAGAGCTGTCGATGTACGGACAGGTGTATCAAGTTATCCGGCATAATCAGATTACCACTGCGAAGGGAGTAATACTGTGGAACGGCCAGGAGTGGATTACTTTGCCCTGGCTTGAGAATTCACCTAGCTCGTCCACGAGGCCCGCACTGCCATGAGAGAGCAGCAAACTGTTGAGACGATAGTCTGGTTTTTGTGGCCGTTGGAGAGTTCCGGGGGGTCACAGCGCGCTCCTCACTCTGAGCAGGTAAGATAGCAAGCCGTTGGCCAGGGGGTTAGCCGGGTCGGTCAAGAGGAGGCAGATGACATGTTCGGCCATCGAGGTATGAACGGCAGGCGTGGCTGGTACATTTGCGTGCTCGCGTGTGTGATCGTTCTGTTGGTGAGAGGCGTAAGCATGAGCGCTGAACCGACGAAGATGCAGGTCTGGCCGGCGGATGCGCTGGAGAAGGTCTTTCAAGACGCAAAGCCACCGGATAAGCCGGCGGACAAGATCAGCCTGGAGGCGGCTCGCGGGGAGACGGTCAGCGCGCAGGCCGTCGCGCGCAGCGACGAGGTCCACATGGTCCTGCGGGGATCGTGCACGGTGCTTAAGCGCGAGGGAGGCGCGCGAATCCCGCCGCCACAGGTACGGTGCGCAGCGTACGTGCCCGTCCGCGAGAACACCCCGGGCACCCCGCCGGAACATCTGGTCCGCAAGGCCCCCGCGGACTTTCCCGACCCGCTGCTGGAAGGCCACGCCTACGTGCTCCGCGGGACGGCTCAGCCGATCTGGCTGACGATCCGCGTGCCCGCGGAGGCGCCGGCGGGCAAGTACGTCGGCACGCTGACGTTCCACGCGCACTACGCCGGCCAGGCCGAGCTGCCCGTCGAGGTCACGGTGCACGACGTGCTCCTACCGGCAGAGAGAACCCTGAAGGTCACCAACTGGTTCAGCCTCGGCGCCATCGCGACGTACCACGGCTGCGCGATGTGGTCGGATCGGTACTGGGAGCTGCTCGAGGCCTACGCGCGGAACATGGCCGACCATCGACAGAACGTCGCGCTCACGAGCCTGCGGGAGCTGATCGACTTCAAGCCGGGCCCGGACGGCAAGCTGACGTTCGGTTGGGAGCGATTCGACCGCTACGTGAAGCTCTTCACGAAGGCCGGGGTCGTCGGGTACGTCGAGGGCAGCCATCTCGGCCATCGCGAGGGCGGGGACTGGGGCGCCAAGCGGTTCGTGATCTGGACGTACCGCGTGGCGGACGGCAAGGTCGCTGCCGGCAGCGCGGTCGCGGGCAGCGACGAGGCCAAGCAGTTCCTGCAACAGTTCCTGCCGGCTTTGCAGGATCACCTGGCCGAGCGGGGCTGGCTGGACGTGTATTTCCAGCATCTCTGCGACGAGCCGATCGACGCCAACGCCGACAGCTACAACACGCTGCTGGCCGACGTGCGCCGGTTCGGACCGAAGCTCAAGACCATCGACGCCAACATGTGCGAGAAGATCGACGGGTTGTCGGTCTGGGTGCCGATCCTGAACATCTGGCACAAACAGTATGCTTTCTATCAACAACGCCAGCGCGAGCACAATGAAGAGGTGTGGTTCTACACGTGTCTCGGCCCGACGGGCACATACGCCAATCGGTTGATTGACTATTCGCTGCTAAAGGTCCGGCTGCTGCATTGGCTGAACTTCCACTACGGTGCCACGGGCTATCTGCACTGGGGATACAACCATTGGGCCGTTCCGGTGCCCATGATGGACGTGGAGCGCGTCCACAACCCGACGCGATGTCTGCCACCGGGAGACGCGGGGATCATCTACCCGGGGCCGAGCGGGCCGCTGGACTCGATCCGGTTTGAGGCGATGCGCGACGGCATCGAAGACTATGAGCTGCTCAAGCTGCTGGCCAAGAAGGACGCGGACGCAGCGCGAAAGATCAGCGAGTCGATTATCTTCGATTTCGACCGGTACGAGAGCGACGGCTCGAGCTTCCGCGCGGCACGACGAAGACTGTTGCAGGCGCTGGCGTCGAAGTAAGGCCTCGGCGAGGCGGCTACCCCCCGTACCCGTGATCGAGGGGGCGGCGGGCCGGCGACGTGTCAAGTGCCGGGCACTTGGTGCCCGCGGGTCCGATAGCTTGCTGCGTTACAGCGAATCGGGAAGTTCTCCCGGACGGGCCTAAGAAAGCGTCGAGTCGGGTCGATATGGTCTGAAGAACGTACGGCCGGAAAGGCTGGGTATTGCCAGGGTCGAGGCCATGATCGACCTGAACGTGTCCGCACTGGCTCCAGAGGTGGCCAAACTGCTGATGTTGCGCGGGTCGGGGCTGCCCCCGCTGCAATGGTCGGACCACCCCAACCGAACTGCCAAGAGAACCCTCGACGGGGCTAACGAGGCAGCAGTTCTCGCTCGCGACGCACTTGCCGATAAGCAGATGGCCGTCGCGGTCCGAGCTCTGCTCTATCTTTGGAACGGCTGGGTCGCCGAGTGTGCGATGTGCGCCCAAGCCACGCCTGACAAGGAACAGCTGTACCTGGCAGGCATCTGCGAGCGCCAACTCGGTCATGCCGAAGCCGCCAAGAGGCACTTTCAGCAGTGCGACGGACACTCGATCTACGAACCGTTGGCCGCCTACGCGAGTAAGATGATCCAGCCCAACGCCGAACCCGCGCTGAAGCGGTTCAAAGAGATTCTCGAGCTGAACAGCTCGTGGGAGCCGTTTGCGTTCGTCGATCTGTACGAGCAGACACGGGCGGGCAGACTATCGCCGGCGGTCGAGCAGGCGGTCTGCAGGCTCCAGTGCAGGGAATTCGAACTGTTGCTGGCTCACTGTTATGAGGCTGCGACGGGCGAGCGTATCCCGCAGCGTGTGGCGGAGTCGGTTGATGTGGAGCGAATTCGGGCGCTGCGGCGAGGCCGTGACAAGGCCGCCCGACGACGGACAACGTCGGTCGCCGGGCACGAGCCGATGCCTGACACGCCAGCCGAAGCCCCAGGCGCCCCGCTGGCCAGGTTCAGTATCCTTTGCCCACGGTGCCAGGCTGTCATCGAAGTGCATGACCTGGAACGTGGCCAAAAGCGGCCCTGTGGGATATGTGGCGGGCTCTTCATCGTCCCGCAGAAGAAAAGGGCAGAACGTCCCACCAGCTCGCCAACGGGACCGTAAGCGCGACACGGCCTCCGTCTCAGGCGCCACAAGAGAGACGCGCCCATGGGCAACTCCGAGTGGAACGTGGTGACGGGGGCGTTCGGCTACACGGGCAAATACATCGCGCGACGACTTCTACGGATGGGTGAAAGGGTCAGAACGCTCACCGGACATCCCAATCGGCCCAATCCGTTCGGCGAGCAAGTTGGAGTCGCTCGGCTCGATTTCGACAAGCCGAACGAACTGACGAAAAGCCTGCAAGGAGCCACGACGCTTTACAACACGTACTGGGTGCGCTTCTCGCATGGGGCAATGACCTTTGATAGGGCCGTCGAGAACACAGAAACGCTAATAAATGCATCCCAAGAGGCCGGCGTGCACAGAATCGTGCACGTCAGCATCACGAACGCCGACTCGGGCTCACCGCTTCCATATTTCAGAGGCAAAGGACTTGTTGAAAGGGCTGTTACTGATTCCGGATTGTCACATGCCATTATCAGGCCGACCGTGATCTTCGGGCCTGAGGACATTCTCATCAACAACATCGCCTGGCTCCTCAGGCAGTTCCCGGTATTCGTCGTGCCGGGAGCCGGTGATTACCGCCTGCAGCCCGTCTTCGTCGAGGATGTGGCCGAGACCGCCGTCAACGCCGGCCATCGAAGCGATAACCTCGTTGTGGATGCCGTCGGTCCGGAGATCTACACCTTCAAAGAGCTGGTTCAACTCATCGCCGAGAAGATCCATAGCTCGGCGAGGATCGTCCATCTCAGGCCGAAGTTGGCCCTTTGGGTTTCCAGATTGATCGGCTGCGCCGTCGGCGACGTGATGCTGACGCCAGATGAGGTCCACGGGTTGATGTCGAGTCTGTTGATATCCTGCGATCCTCCGACAGGGCGAACGCGACTGAGAGAGTGGTTGGCTCAGAACGCCGACAGGTTGGGAACCAAGTATGCCTCGGAGCTGAAGCGCCACTACCGTTGAGAGCTTCGACGACGGCGCCGAGATTCCTGTCCGAGCACGAACAAAGGTGGCTTCACTCTCATAGCTGCAGACCCGCGCGCAACCCGGAAGATTGCTCTGAAGGGCCTCGGGCGATCTGAGGACCGAGAATGGATTCTCGGTCCAGCAACGGAAGGACCTCGGGCAGTCTGAGAACTGGGAATGGATACTCGGTCCGGCAACGAAGTGGCGTTCGGCCCGGTGTTTGGCCACTTTGTGCGCGCTAGGGCGCAGGCACGCCCGCCGGCTCCGCGACGATGCTTGCGACCGGGCCGATCCATTCCAGAACGAGCCGGGAGCCGTCTTTCGAGATCGACAGGTCCTGCGGGTACACCGCCCTGGCGGGCCAGTCGGTCCTTGGCATTTTGAGCGTCGCGCAGGCGCGGTCTTTGAGTGCTCGGCCCCTGGCCCACAGGTTCACCATCGTGCCCGGTCCGTCGGTGCGCTCGATTCGCCAGAAGCGGACGTCCGCTCCGCCGACCTCGACGCCGACCGTGTCGAGGAACCTCCCTCGAAGGAAATACGCGGGCTCTGCCTTGCGCACCGCCACGAGCCGCTTGATCAGCCAGACCCAATCCGGGTCTTCGAGCCGACGAAGCATGTGAAAGTCGAACGGTTTGCCCTGGCCGAAGGTGTGGCACATTTGTGGGATGCTATCAGCTGTGCCGGTCAGGAGGTGATCCGGGTACGTGTAGTGGTACTGCTCCGGCAGGGAGTCACCGGGAGTCCACGTGCCTTCTTCGCCGTGGCTCTGGTGAACTTCGTAGTATCGCCCGAATCGCTCGTTCGTCCCCTCCGCCCAGACGAAGAAGTCCGGATCGTTAGCTCGGTAGAACTCGTGAATCCGCTGGAGCAGCGCGTCGGACGGCGCCAGCCAGTTGTTGGTCGGCGTCGCGTGACCGTGCGCCTTGGTATCGAAACAGAAAGCGGCCGGTGTGCACGAGATCTGGTCGATCTGTGCGCCGTGGGCACCGTACTTGAGCACCATCCGGCGGAAGTTGTCGAACAGCGCCTCCTGGTAGGTCTTGGCACTGGGACAGGCCACGTAGAATCGCCGCGTGTAGGTCTCGGGATAAGGCTGGCCCTTCTGGGATAGCGCGACGCACTTGTCCCCGCCTTCGTTCTCGTAGAAGGGCGTGCCCGGCTCGATCAGGCGCCCGTTCGTGTAAAGCACGACATGCCCGCCCATGGCCCGCACGGTGTCCATGGCCTTGCGCAGTTGCTCCGGCGTTCCAAGCCTCGGCGAGGGCGTGCGGCGCGGGTAATCGTTGTCCATCCCGCCCTTGCCCCACGAGAAGATGTGCAGCGTGTTGAGCCCGAGGTCAGCGACCTTCCCATAGAGTGTCGGTATGTCGCTGAAGCGGAACGGCGGGTTCTCGCTGCCGCCCTTCATGGACACTTGGCCCCAGCCATGGAAGCCCTCGCGCATCCATTTGGGCAGCGGCGGGGGCTTGAAGACCTCCCCCACGCGGTCGCGATAGACGTCGGCTGCTGCGTGCCATCCGCCGGGCAACACGCTGAACCCACAGTGGGGTGACTGCCACTCGCCCTTTTCGAGAAACGGGTACCACACGCAGGACAGCCGCAGTCCGCGGCGAATCGTCTTGGCGCTGTGCTCGAACGTCTCGTCGCCCGTGCTGTACGCCGAGAGGTAGTAGCTCCGGCCCTGATTGAAAAGGACCATGTACTGCATCGCAAGCGTGGCTGGGTAGCGATATACAGCCTCGCCGCCCATACGGGCTCCGATCACCCGTTTCGGGTAGTACATCGCATCGCCCATGGGGTGCGAGAGGAGCAAGGTGTCGTAGTGGTACGTCGGCCGGACCGCGATGATGGGAAACCGCACGCGGGTGACCGGCAGGGGGCCGGGATTGTCGATGCGGAGTCGGGCCTCGATCTCACGCTTCAACCGCGTCAGCGTAGCCGTGACGCGCAAATCCTTCGGCCAGGGCGCGGGCGGCTCGCCCCACGTGATCGTGAGCCGGTCCTTATTCTCAGCCCGATCGACCTTGGCGAAGTCTTTGGGAGCAAGTTGCTTCTCGTCCGGGTCCTTTTGCTCGAGGGCCAAGTGAAGTTCGAACAACGGCCGGTCGTCGTCGAACTCGATCGCGATGCCCTGCACGTCGAATTCGAACCGGACCGTACCGGAGTCCGCGGCGACCGCGTGCCCGGCCAAGAGCAGAACACTGAATACAGTGGCATCCACGCGCATCTTGGCGAATGGTAGCCACCAAACGCCTTCGGCCGCAAGGGCTGGCTTGTTTGAGTCGTCAGCTGGACCTGAAGTCGCTCGCGTCCGTGTGCGGCGGGCGGCTCGCGGCGCCCGCGCGTGATCGGATTGCTTTGATCCAGGCGATGCGGGATATTATGTGGGTCGCCGGGCATAAAGGCGCGTGTGGGCTGACGCTTCGGGCCCTGAGCGGCGGGAGCGCCGTTCGAGCGCGATCGGCTGCCCGGGAGTGCTCCGGCGAGGAGAGCGCCCGGCGCGAATGGAGATCTCGTCATGTCATCCAAAGCTGTGCGGGTGTTGACGGTGGCGTCGCTCGGCGTGGTCGCGTGTGTTGCGGTCGTCGCGGTGCTGATCGGTGCCTCTGCGGAGAAGGCCTCGGCGGAGCTAGTCCGTCCCGCGGGTTGCGCTGACAACATGTGGTATCCAGCCGATCGGGATGCGCTCGCCAAGGCAATCGACGGATACTTGGCCGAGGCCAAGCCCCCGTCGCCGCCCGGCCGGCCGATCGCGCTGGTCAGTCCCCATGCCGGGTACAAGTACGCCGGAACAGCAATGGCGGCAGGATACAAGACACTGAAGGGGCATGACTACAAGCGTGTTATCGTGTTCGGCATCAGTCACCGGTACGGTTATCTGTATCGTGGGGCGTCGATTCTGCGGGATTACACGCACTATGAAACGCCGTTGGGTCGCATTCCGGTGGACCGGCAGGCGTGCGACAGGCTGCTTGAACAGCCCCCGTTCATCACCAAGCCGCAAGCCCACACACGCGAGCATTCGCTGGAGAACCAGCTGCCGTTCCTGCAGCGCGTGCTTGGCGATTTCAAGCTCGTGCCTGTCTTGTTAGGCCATCCCGAGCCGTACGATTACGAGCCTATGGCCAGGGCGATCGCGCCATTCGTCGATGATGAGACGCTGATCGTAGCCAGCAGCGATTTCACGCACTACGGCCGGAACTTCAACTACTTCGGCCCGCCCGACTCGCCCATCAAGGGCGATCCTGCAGCCGGCTTACAGAGGTTGGCCGGAGAGGCCGTGGCGGCAATCACCGCAGGCGACTTCAACGCCTTCCGAGCCTACCTGGACAGGACGAAAGACACCATCTGCGGACGGTGCCCGATTCTGCTCATGCTGAAGATCTTGGAGCTCAAAGGCGGCGCCGCGGGTAAGCAGTTGGCGTACGATACCTCGGGGCGCATGACGGGCGACTTCGCCAACTCGGTAACCTACGTATCGATCGCGTTGACACGGCCCGGGCAGAAGCGGCCCCCGCCGAGACCTTCGCTGGCTACGAAGCCGACTGCCAGGTTCACCCCGGCTGAACGCAAGACGCTGTTGAAGATCGCCCGGGACGCGCTGAAGCTGCACTTGTCGGAGCGAAAGCGACTTGACCCTCGCAGCGGGGCATACAATCTGACGAACGCAATGACCGCCGACGGCGCAGCGTTCGTGACGTTGAAGCACGAGGAGCAACTTCGTGGGTGTATCGGCGATATCTTCGCCCGCCGGCCGTTGATCGACTGCGTCGTTGACAACGCGATCAGCGCAGCCACACGTGACCCGCGGTTCGTGGGCAACCACGTGACGGCGGCTGAGCTGCCCGAGATCCACATCGAGATCTCCGTGATGTCGCCGCTCCGCGAGGTCAGTTCGCCGGACGAGATCGTGCTGGGCAGGCACGGGGTGGTTCTTTCGCGTGACCGACAACGGAGCGTTTACTTGCCGCAGGTGGCCACGCAGACCAACTGGAGCAAGCCGATGTTCCTGTCGCGGCTGTCGGCCAAGGCTGGGCTGGCGCCCGACGCGTGGCGGCAAGCCGACACGAAGTTCGAGGTGTTCACCGCCGAGGTCTTCGCTGAAGAGCAAACCGAGGCCCGTAAGAAGCTGGCCGGCAAGCACTAGCAACTTGCCCGCGAGCCCCGGGCCTGTCGCCGGCACAGACTCAGGAGCGGCGCACCGCGCCGAGCAGCGCAGCCTCACCCCCGTGGCCGTGAACATTGGCAGCGGGGCCACGCCCGAGGAAAGGCATGGCTGAAATGACAGACCGACCAACGCGGCGACAGTTCATCGGCAACGTCTCGCGGGCGACCGTGGCCGCTGGAACCTGGTCGTTGGCAGGTTGCAGGGACGGCTCGGCCTCGCTCGTTCGCCGCGCGCACGTCCCGGCCCGCGTGGCGATCGCGCGGGATGAGAAGCTAGCCAAGGGGACCGCGGTTGAGCACCGGCCATTGATCGAACAGATGCTCAACGCAGCAGTGCAGAAGATCACCGAGAAGGCGACGGCCGAACAGGCCTGGGCGTCCATCTTCAGCCCCAAAGACGTGGTGGGGATCAAGGTCAACTGCCTCGGGCTCGCCACGCACCCGGTAGTGGTCGATGCGATCGTGGCCGGCTTGCGGATGGCGGATGTGTCGCCGGAGAAGATTCTGATCTGGGACCGGTTTGACGTGGAGCTGAGCCACGCCGGGTTTCGGATCAACAAGTCCGGGAACGGCGTGCGGTGCTACGGAACCGACACCGCCGGATACGGCAGCGGCTACGAAAGCCAGATCGAAGACGTCGGCCAGGTTGGGACATGTTTCAGTCGAATCGTTTCTCGAACCGTGACGACCCTGATCAGCGTACCGGTCTTGAAGGATCATAATCTTGCGGGCGCCTCGCTGGGCATGAAGAACTTTTTCGGGGCTATTCACAACCCGAACAAGTATCACGATCACAACTGCGACCCGTACGTGGCCGACGTGATGTCGCACCGTTACGTCGGCCCGAAGATGCGACTGGTCGTCTGCGACGGGACGCGGGCCCAATACAACGCCGGACCGGCCAAGAACCCCGGTTTCGCGTGGCCGTTCGACGGGTTGATTGTCGGTCGCGACTTCGTTGCGGCTGACAGTGTTGCGGCTCACCTGCTCGACGAGCAGCGCAAAAGGAGCGGGCTCAAAGCGTTAGCCCAGGACAAGCGCCCGCCCAGATACATCCAGACAGCCGCCCGCAAGGGCTTGGGCGAGGCCGACCTGGCTAAGATTGAGCAGGTGCAGGTGTGAAGCACAGCACAAGCAGGCAACATCCAAGCACCTCGACCGGCAGAGATTCGGCGCCATCCGAAGCGCCACCGGCTGACGAGAAAGAGCGTGGCGGATCGCCCGGAGAACAGCCCGTGCTGATGAACCGCGCGTTTGGCGCCGCATCGCGCCGTGATTTCCTGCGTGGAATGGTCGGGTCGGCGTGCGCGGCTCACTTTGTGCCCTGCGCCGCGGCGTGGGCGCAGGACGCGGCCCCCGCGCCTCGAGAGCTGGCCGGACCGAAGATTAGGGGCGTTGCCCGCCATCCGGCCCTGTTCTGGAAGGCGCTCGAGGAAAAGAAAGTTCTGTGCGAGTTGTGCCCGCGCGAGTGCCAGGTGGCGAATGTCGAGCGCGGCTACTGCGGCGTGCGCGAGAACCAGGACGGGCAGTACCAGACGCTCGTGTACGGAGCGCTGTGCTCAGCCAACACGACGGCGTTGTCAGTCGCCACGGCCGGCTGCAACATGGAGTGCAAGTTCTGCCAGAACTGGCGGATCAGCCAGTTTCGGCCCGAACAAGTGGACTTGGTTGACTTGGTGCGTCACGGCGGGGGTGTTCTGGACCGCGTGGAGCGGCGATCGGCAGAGTTCGGCCTGAAGCTTGATCGCAAGGCGATGGAGCGCGGCATCATCGGGCCGAAAGAGACCGTCGCGCTGTGCAAAGCTGCCAACAGTCCGACGATCGCGTACACCTACTCAGAGCCGGTTGTATTCTACGAGTACATGCACGACGCGGCGGCGGTCGGGCGAGAGCATGGCGTCGGCAGCGTGGCCATCTCGAACGGTTATATCAAGGAGAAGCCTTTGCGGCAGTTGTGCCGAGTCCTGACGGGGATAAAGGTCGATCTGAAGGCGTTCACGGAGAAATTTTACCGCCAGACATGCAGCGGCGAGCTCAAGCCGGTCCTCAACGGGCTTGTGGTGCTCAAGTCCACTGGGATACACCTCGAGCTGGTCGTCCTGATCGTGCCTACTTTGAACGACTCGGCTGATGAGATTCGCAAGATGAGCAAGTGGGTGGTGGCGAACCTCGGCGCCGACGTGCCGATGCATTTCACGCGATTCCACAAGATGTACCGGCTCAAGAACCTGCCCGACACCCCCGTCAAGACACTGGAAACCGCCCGGAAGGTAGCGCTGGACGCGGGAGTGCACTATGCCTATGCGGGTAATGTCTGGGGGCATCCCGGCGAGAACACGTACTGTCATAGCTGCGGGATTGTGCTCATCCGCCGGCTTGGCTTTCGCGTCGCAGCCAACAGGATAGGCCAGGGTGGCAAGTGTCCGAAGTGCAAGACCGCTATCCCGGGCGTGTGGACACAACAGCACGCGCTGGGCTTCAAGCCGCGAACAACTTAACCCAAGGCCACGTCCAGCATCATCATCACCGCAAAACCGATGACTGCCCCGCTGGTGGCCAGATCCACGTTGCCGTGGCGGTGCCCTTCGGGAATGAGCTCTTCCACGACGACGAAGATCATGGCGCCGGCGGCGAAGGCGAGCGCATACGGCAATATGGGGCGCATGAGCAAGACCGCACCGGCGCCCAGCACACCGCCGATGGGTTCCACAACCGCGGACAACTGGCCATACCAAAGGGCCTTTGCTCGCGATACGCCCTCTCGCCGCAACGGCATCGCAACGGCCAGGCCCTCGGGGAAGTTCTGCAGGCCGATGCCGATGGTCAGCGCGAGCGCTGCTGCTACGGTCGCCGAGCCGTCCAGCTGTGCAGCCACGGCTCCGAACGCAACGCCGACGGCCAATCCTTCCGGGAAGTTGTGCAGCGTGATCGCGAGGACCAGCAGGGTGGCCCGGCGCCACGAGGTTTGCAGGCCCTCGGCCTGTCCCGTGTCGCGCAAGCCCGGGTGAAGGTGTGGCAGGGTTCTGTCCAGCAGTCGCAGAAAAGCGGCGCCGGTCAGAAAGCCCACGACGGCCGGAACCCATTTGAGAGCTCCCATGGACTCGCTCATCGTGATCGCCGGGGCGAGAAGCGACCAGAAGCTCGCGGCGATCATTACGCCCGCGGCGAAGCCCAGCATCGAGTCCAGCAGTTTACGGTTCACGCTCGTTGTAAATACGACGGGCACCGCTCCCGCTGCGGTCACCGCCCACGTGAAACACGTCGCCGCAAGCGCCTGCAAGACGGGATGCCATTCATGAAAGTTCATGACCCGAGGGGGTTCCTATATCGCACGGGCCTGCGCCCGTCAATTCTATGACGGGCCTAGTTGTGCTCTCGCCGCAGCGCCAGGAAGGCTGCCACCAGCAGAATAGTGCTCACGATCTTGACTGACGCGATCAGGTGACACGTAGTCGCCAGGCCCATCACCGGGACCAGCGCGATACCTGTAACTAGCGCGCCGACACAGGCACCGGCGTGATCGGCTGCGTCGATCGCGCCTGCGGCCCGGCCGAGAGGCGGTCCGCTCCGCAGGTACAGCTGCCCAGCCAGCGGAAACGCCAGCCCACCGAGAACGCCGCTCAGTAGGACAAGACTCATGACGACGGGCTCGACCCATTTGATGGCGGCGGCGGGGCCCCGAAGCGAGCTGAGTACCCCCAGCACCAGCGGCGTAGCCAGCGCGAGCAACGCGAGGAGCCCATCGATGGCAACGAGCCAGAGAGTTGACCGCGCCCGCCGCCAGACCATGGCCGTGCCCGCCTGAGCGGAGCCTCCGGTGATAGGCATATCTGGCAATGCTCCACATGTCGTGATTGTCGCCCATCGACTGAGCAGCCGGCTCATGGCTCCGCTGCCGACGACCAGGCCGAACATGAACACACCGATGATTAAGGCAACTCGTTCATAGACGTAGCCATAGAGATTCTGAAATGCGAAGATCAGTACGATCTCCAGCGCCATGGTCGCCAGGCCCGTGGTGGCGATCGAGAAGACAACGGCTGCCTGGCTGATCCCCACGGCGAGCCCGCTTCGCAAGCACCGCCAGCCGACCCAGGTCCCGGTCACAACGACCGCGAACGCGAATGCGAGCCAGGGATCGAGACGGCTGATCCGCTCGAAGAGTTCCGCCGACTGCCCACGAAGCTCCCGATCCCAGCGAATCAGCCACAACAGATAGATCGACGGCTCGAGGTCGGTGCTGACGGCCGGACGGGCGACGCCCTGCAACTCAGCGCGCCGTCTGGCGACGTGCCCAGGCACGAGGCGATCCGTACTCGTAAAGAAAACGCGATAGATCGCCGCCAGGATCGACGGATCGTCGATGCCCGCTTCGAGGTCAGGCAGGTGGACGTTGCGCTCCAGCAGGCGACGCACCAGCACGTCCGGGTCCGTGGTCAGCGTGCCGGCAGGGGGGGACGCGTAGATCTGAGGCGTCAGGCCCCACTCCACGAGGACATCCTTGAATGCCTTCTGGAGGGTGGCGTAGATCGAGCCGAGGCAGCGCGCGGCCTCCGAGCGGAGCTCGGCCGGCGAGGCTTCCGTAGTGAAAACGAATACCCCGCGCGGCGCGAGCACGCGCCTGAGCTCCTCATAGAACTCAGTCGTGTAGAAGCGGGCGTGCATAGCCGAGGTCGGCGCCGGCAGGTCACCGAGAACGATCTCGTACTTGCGGTCCGCCAGTTTGACGAAGTGCCGTGCATCGACGTTGTGCACGTGGACGCGCGGATCAGCCAATGCCCTGCGGTCGCGATCGGGCAGTCGATCGCGCACCATCTCCAGCCAGACGGGGTCCAGTTCGACGTAGTCGATTCTTAGCACGGGATGGAGCAGGACTTCAGCCAGCACGCCGCTGGCGCCCCCGCCAAGCATCAGGACGTTCTCAGGGGCAGGATGTTGGCACATGGCCAGATGGGTCGCCAGACGGTACTCGCCGTAGTACGTCGGGAAGTCGAGCTGCTTCTGCCCGTTGGTGAAGACGGAGTACTGTTCCTGGCGGGCGCCGACCGTGATGTTCTGGTAGCGCGAATCGCGCGACTCGATGAGGCCCCAGCCGGTAGCGAACGTTTCCCACCGCCGCAGCGTGGCTTGATGATCGAGCGTACCGGTCACGCCCAAGCTGACCGCCGCCGCCGCGCCCAGCGCCAAGACGGCGCTGACCACGCCAATGGCCCCTTTCCGTCGGCCCGAAGTGTACAGGCTGAGCAGGGCCAGCAGGATCAAAAGCACAGCGCCCGTTCCAACGAACGTGGAGAACGGATCGACGCGCCCGACGAGCCAGAACGTAAAGGCGACGCCGCCCAACAGACTCCCGGCCGATTCGACCAGATAGACCCAGCCGATGCCTTGGGCACCGGATCCATCTCCGGCGCGGGTTTGATCGGTCCGGGCGCCGCCGGGCTGCCCGTAGAACAGTTGGCACGCCAGAGGAAACGCCACGCCGATCAGCAGCGAGCACGGCGAGATCAGCGCTAGCGAGAGCAGCGCGGCCCACGCCAGCGGCACGTACTCCCCGGCGCCGATGCCCACCCAGCCACGACTGCCGCGGAGCAGCCAGATGGCCACGGGCACGAGCACCTCGAAAAGGACGACCGCTGCAGCAAGCCATGCGACCGGATGAATCGTTCTGGGAGTTAACAGCCCGCCAATCCACGCCCCGGTCGCCACGCCGAGCAGCCACGCGGCCAGAACGACGCCCCACGACAGCTCACTACCGAAGAACAACACCAACGATTCGCGCAGCAGCAACGACTGGGCGATCAGGGCCAGCCCGCCCCACAGGAACAACACGGACAGAAGAGTTACCTTCGTGGCTACGCGGGCACGAGACATGGTGCGATTGCCACCTCAGGGCCACCAGCGTGGGAGCACGGCCGTGATCGAGGCCAACTGCGGACGGGCCATACGAAAGGCTCTGGCCATGTCGATTACTTCCTGCTGACAATCTCGATCCGCGGCATAGTCAGATAGAGCATCGGCATCTCGCCGGTCTCTGTTGTCAGATAAGGAACATAGTCACTGCCACAGGCCATGCCCCCCGTCGGATCGACCTGCTGCCACCCCTTGCCGTCGATCAGGACCTCCGCCCAGATATGACCGCACTGACCGTACAGCCATCCTCCTACCTGCCTGCAGGGAATCCCCGACGCGCGAGACAGGGTGACAAAGCAATCCGAAAAATCCCAACACTGACCGTATCCCTGCTTCAGCGTTGCCTTCACGCCGTATCGGGAACCCGCAATAGGCCCTCCGAACTCAATGTTTGCTCCCGGCATCATCCATTGAAGAATGGCATTGACCTTTTCATCATCAGTTCGGCTTGTGCCCGTAATCCTCTTGGCCAGGGCAACGATCTGAGGGTCGGTGCTCGGCCAGGAATCCGTGGCCTCCGGAAGCTTTTTGCCAGGCTTGCTTGCGGCTGGCGTGGGAGCAAAAGCATGGGCTGTAACGGTAGCGACGATCGATACGTAGGGGACGCCAGCCCTGTCGGGCAGCTCGTTGAACCGGTATTCCGTGATGTCCCCGCCGGCAAGGACGAGGGTTTTCGCTGGCGAAGGCGTGAACGAATAGGTGGAGCTTGCCTTGCCCAGGCCCCGCGTCCTCAATCTGATGCGCTTGCCGAACTGGAAGCGCTTCGATAACTCGCGGATCTGAGACCTCGTGTTCTGGTCGTCGGGGTTTTCGTTCAGCGCGACGAAAAGGTTGAAGAGCTTATTCCACGACATGTCGTGGCATTTTTCGAGGGGGGCCGCGTCGAACGAGACGCGATACGTCACTTCTCGCGCCTGATAGCCTAGGACATAGTGAGCCCGCTTGGCGAGCCCAATGTCGTCGCATACAAACTCGACGACCGACGTGCCTTGCTTGATGCAGTAGGCGGGGTTTCCTTTCAAACCGAGAACGGTCTCGTGCAGCCTGTCGGCATCTTGGGCAGTGGGGCAGCGGAAGATATTGACTTGGAGCCGTTGACCGTCAGCGGAGAGCATTGTGTTCGATAAAGCGAGGATGCGACCGCCAAGCTTCCTGGCGATAGCTTCGGTCTGCTGTCTTGGTGCAACGAAAGACTTCTGGATGTGCCACCCGCCTGGAAGATCCTTGAACCGATCGGTTTCGGCCGCGGCAGGACCAGAGGTCAGACCGGCGGCAGCAACGGCAAGAGGGAGAACGGCGGCGACGAGCTGCACTAACATTACATGTCTCCTTCGAGATGAAGTCGAATGACAGCTCGGTCACTGCAGAAGGCGTGCCACGGGAAGCCTGGAATACACCGAGAGCGGGGAATTCTCTGTCCGCGCCCGAGCGCCAGGCGATCCAGCTGACCAGCCAGCCGGTTCTCCGGGGTCCGTGCCAGTATAGCCGCCCTCTGCAGCTAATGCACTCGATTTGCGGCGTTTGCACAACCGTATCTGCTGGGAATGTTTCGGTCGGCCAGTTCTAGCGACTGAGCAGTGACGTGCCTGGTAGGATGTCAAACGCTCGCGATTCAGTGCCATATCGCTGCTGTTCGTCGCGGCCCCTGCGCTGGGATGTTTCAGCCGGGCGGGATTCTCAACACGGCCGCGGCGCGGAGTTGGCTGTTCTTGAGCATCCGCAAGGCGGTATTGGCCTCAGCCAGGTCGAACTCGCGGACCTCGGTCCGCACGGGGATCTCGGCCGCGACGGCCAGGAGGTCTTCAGCATCCTTTCGCGTGCTGGCGGTCACGCTGCGCACCATTCGCTCATCGTACAAGAGCTTATTGTAGTCGAGCTGAGGGATCGGGGTCATGTAGATGCCCGCCAGCGCGACCGTGCCGCCTTTGCGCAACACGCGCAGCGCCTCGGGTACGATCCAACCGGCCGGTGCAAAGATGACGGCGCTGTCCATCTCGTCGGGCGGCGTGTCTTGAGCCCTGCCCACCCACGCAGCGCCCAGTTGGCGAGCCAGCTCGCGGTGCTTCGGGTTGCGCGTGAAGACGTACACCCGGCAGCCCCAGTGGATCGCCACCTGAATCGCGATGTGGGCGGACGCGCCGAAGCCGTACAGGCCCAGGCAGCCGCCGGGCGCGATCCGGCTGAGACGAAGCGCGCGGAACCCGATAATGCCTGCGCATAGCAGGGGAGCGGCCTGGGCTTCGGAGAAGGCTGGCGGAATTGGATAGGCGAAGTCCTGGTCGATGACCATGTATTGCGCGTAACCGCCGTCAACGTGGTAGCCGGTGAACCGGGCCGAATCGCACAGGTTCTCGTTGCCGTTGCAGCAATACCTGCATTGGCCGCAGGTCGAGTTCAGCCACGGAACGCCGACTCGCTCGCCCGGGCGAAAACGCGTGACCTCGCTGCCCGCAGACTCGACACGGCCCACGACCTCGTGTCCCGGGACGATCGGCAGTTCGGGCAAATCCAGTTCGCCTTCAACCGTGTGCAGGTCGGTATGGCAGACCCCGCAGACTTGTATCTGGATGCGAATCTGTCGCGCCGTCGGCTCGGGTGTGGACAGGTCGGCCAGCTCGAGGGGAACATCCTCAACCTGCCTCGGTTGTCGGAGGATCATTGCCTTCATGGTCGAACCGCGAGTCGGCAGGTAAGTGAAGCCTTCGTCGCCCGCGCAGAGAGCGAGACAGATGATACGGCAACCTCGTGCCGAACGCCACGCTGCACGACTGGCGGCCCATGCGGCAAGCCCGTGAGCGCCAGTCGATGCTTGCCCTCAGCAGTCACTGCGCACAGGGATCCTCTGCCCCGTGGCCACGGACTTATAGCCCGCGCACAGGATCTCGACGATGTGGCGCCCGCGTTTGACGGTCGAGAGCGGCTTGCGGCCGCGGAGTATGCAATCGACCCAGTGTTGTTTGACGTTCAGCGGCATGGGTACGCGCTTGGGCAGGCGCACCTCCTGCCAACGAGCGCCGCGTCGCGGCTTGCGGGAGTCGGACCTGAAGATCTCGACCTTGCCGTGCCCCGCGTGGATGGTTCCCTTCATGCCGTAGAAGACGTGTCCGTCTTTCGTGGCCTGTTGCTGCCAGCTCGTCTCGAGCACCCCGATCGGGCCGGACTCGAAACGCAGCAGCAGGGCTGCGTTCTGTTCCACGGTCGCGCCGCCCGTCGGGTTTGTGAAGATGGCCGATACTTCTCTGACCGGCCCGAGCCAATACACGAGCAGCCAGGCGGCGTACACGCCCATGTCGAAGAGCGCTCCGCCGCCGGCGACCTGCTCTTGGGCAAACCAGCTCTTGGCACGATGGTCAATCCCGTGGGCCACGCGCGATCGGACCATCCTCAGCTGACCGATGGCGTTCTGATCCAGCAGCTTCTTGACCCCGCAAAGCCAGGGCGCGAACAGGTAGGGCAGCACCAGCACAATGCGATCCGAGTTCTCGCTAGCCCTCACCATCCTGGCCGCGTCACGGTTGGTCGTGGCCATGGGTTTCTGCAGCAGCAGGTGCTTGCCGGCCTTGAGCACATCGAGGCCGATCGCCACATGCGACGGATGCGGGGTCGCGACGACGACAGCATCGACGTCATTGCGGGCGAGCAGCTGCCGGTGGTCGTCCGTCCAGAACCCGGCACCCGCGAGCTGGGCCAAGCCCCGCGCCCGATCGAAATCGACGTCCGCGCATGCGACCAGCCTGGCTTGAGGGACCTCGCTAAGCTCCCTGAAGTGCTTGCCGCGGGCGATGCCCCCGCAACCGATGATGCCCACATTGACGGCCTTCTTGGCCCGTTTTCCCACTGTGCTGTCTCCTGGATTACTGCTTCCGGGCTTGCGCCTTGGCCTGCGCAAGCATCTGCTTGATCTCATCGGCGCCATCCGCGGCGGCGTTCAGAGCTTGATCAACGTCGGCCTCCGCATGCGAGAGCGACAGGAACCACGGATGGCCGGTTACGTAGATCCCGCGACGCTGCATGGCCGCGCAGAAGCACTTGACGCCGTCCACGTCCTTCTCCGTGCACTTGACGTTTGGCATGGGTGGAAAGCCCGTGGCCCGATAGGGCAGGCCATTTTGCTCAAAAACGTCGTTGAGGCCGTCTAGCAGCCGCCGGCCGAGCCGCCAGAAGTACCCGCAGCCGTCGTTCTGTTCGAGCTCACGGATCGTGGCCAGAGCGGCCACGGTCGAGAGCAGGTCACCGTGAAAGGTGGCTGCGACCCATGTGTCGGTTCGCGAGGCCATGATCGAGCGTTTCCCGACCACGGCCGAGCCGGGATACCCGTTGCACATGGCCTTGCCGAAGCAACTCAGGTCGGGCTCTATGTTCCACCGTGCCTGAGCGCCCCCGAGGTCGAACCGGAACCCGGTCTTAACCTCGTCGAGGATGAAGACCGCTCCGTGCTCGTCGGCAAGGCGCCGGACGCCGGGGAAATAGCCGTCTGCCGGGCCGTCACCCTGGATCGACTCGATGACGACGCCTGCGACCTGGCCGGCGTTGTCTTTGAGGGTTTGCTCCAGCGCGTCGAGGTCGTTGTACGGCACGCTGAGCGAGAGCTCCTGGTTGACCTTGGGCACGCCGGCGCTGTCGGGGTGAGTCCAATCGGTCCAGCCGTGATACCCGCAGCGGATGATCTTCTCGCGGCCGGTGTGCGCCCGGGCCATTCGGACCGCGCCGGTGGTCGTCGATGTGCCGCCGGTAAAGAATGCCACCATCTCTGCTGACGGAATGATCTCAACGAGCTTCTCGGCCAGCTCGATCTCCAGGGGGTGCTCGATGCTATAGACCGTCCCGTCCTCCATTTGCCTTCGGACAGCTTCGTTGACGGCCGGGTGCGAATGGCCGAGCACGATCGGGCCGTACGCCAAGAGGAAGTCAATGTACTCGTTGCCATCAACGTCCCACATGCGCGATCCGCTGGCCCGCGCCGCAAACGCGGGCCCGCCGAGCTGCATGATGTCCACGGGGCGCTTGTGCGCCTGGCCGCCCCCCACGATGACGTTGCACGAGCGCTGCCACAGCTCCCGCGATTTGACGTTCCGTTCCACAGCAGGCTTTTCCATTACCTTCATTACCTCTCCTCTCTTGGGTCCGATCGCGAGTAAGTCACCCATCGCTTCCCGCCTCGCTGGCTCGCAGAGGACGGTACCACGTATGGTATAGACAAACCACCGCCGTTGTCAGCAGCGCGAGCCACAGCGCCAGCCGGCCGAAGCGATGCAGCACGAACTCGATCGGGGCCATGTACAGGCTGAAGACTGCGACAATGCCGAGCAGCGTATTCAGAACCGCGGGTCCGAACCGCTCGCCTCTCTTGAAGTCCGGTTTCTCGCGCCGGATCTTGGACTCGACGGGTCGCCAGTGGCCACCCGGCATGACCGTTCGATAGAACCGGCAAAGCGTCGCGTCAGCCGTCGCCGAAGTAAGCCACGTGACCACCAGCGAGACGGCCAGGCCCACGAGGGCGATCACCGGGAAGGCAACGTATTCGGGCTGGCCGCTGAAGAACGTCAGCTGGAGCAGCGCTGCCGCCACGCCCGCGATCGTCCCGGCGGCGTAGCCCCACCCGTTGAACCGCCACCAGTACCAGCGCAGCACGTTGGGCATCAACACACCGGCCCCCAGAATCATCATGATCCACGTGAATGCCGTCTCGATCCTCCCGCCGAACGCTCCCATCATGCCCAGACCGAGAGCGACGATCACGACCGAGGCCAGATAGCTGGCCCACATGAGTTCGCGCCGGCCAGCGCCGGGTCTGCAATAGGGCTGGTATAGATCCTTGACCAAGTAGCTCGCGCCCGCATTGATGGTGGAATCGAAGGTGCTCATGAACGCTGCCAGCAGACCTGCCAGGACGAGCCCACGCAGGCCGGCAGGCAGGCACTCTTTCAATACCCGCGGCAGGACCCTTTCCGGGTCGGTGACGTCGTGGAAGCCCACCAGGGCCAGGACGCAGATGGCCATGCACAACGACCATCGCCACGTCAGGAAGAAGCTCCATGCCGCGCCGGCCCGAGCCGCGTCGGCCGGAGTGCGCGCCGCGAGGAATCGTTGGAAGTCGTACATTTGCTGTGGCCCGCCGGCGTTCAGAAGAAGCCCCTTGCTGACCCAACAGATCACCAACGCCCCGAACAAATAGTGAGCATCGCCCCGACCCAACCGATCGAGCGTCCAGACAGGACTCAGGCTGAACCAATCCGGCGCAACGACGCTGTGTACGGCGGCGCGGTCAAACTGGCAGAACCCAATCGCGGTGATAATCACAGCTCCGAGGCACAGGATAACCGTCTGGATCACGTCGGTGATGACGACGCCCTCCATCCCGCCGAGGATGACGTAGAAGCTGGTGACGGAAATGATCACGATAGCGCACGTTTGCGGGTTCCAGGGCAGATAGACGCTGGCGAACTTGCCGATGCCGGACGCGCCGTAAGCCACGAACGCAACCATGGTGACGACTGCGACGAGGGCAGCAGCGATTCTCGCCGCCTGTCCGCCGGCATCCGCGCCGAAGCGCGTGACCATCCATTCAGCGCCGGTCAGGACGTTGCTTCGCCGAATCCACTTGCCCATGTACGCGGCCAGGAAGGCGGCCATCATGAAGCCCCACATCCAGTGGAACCACATGCTCTTCAGCCCGAGCTTGTAAAACAGCGAAACGATAAGCATCGTTCCGGTGATGTCGAACGTGCTGACGCTGCCTGACATGCTCAGCGGCCACCAGGACATGCGACGACCGGCCAGGAAGTAACTGTCTATGTCACGACTGGCCCGCCGGCGAAGCCACAACCCGAGCATCACGACCGCGCCCAGATATGCGATCAAGATTACGACGTCTGCCTGGCTCACAATCAGGCTCTTCCTGGGCGGAGAATGTAGGGCTCGAGCGGCTGCGCGTCGAGAGGACTATTCGAGAGAACCGCCGCAGCCGCTATCTTCGTGCGACGGCGCTCGACTTGCTCAGTTCGAGCCGTCGTGCCTGGCTTAATTGCGCTCGCCTGCACTGGGCCGCCGATTTTTGCTTGCCGCAGGTGCTTCGGGCGGAGATAATACGGCGGAGACGTGTGGTCCAAGGCGCGGAGACCGCACGGACGCGGATACGTGACCACGACGCTTCGGCTCTGCGGCCCGCCTGCTTGCCAGTCGGCC
>CAYGAN010000069.1:0-243 GCA_964347585.1 uncultured Planctomycetales bacterium
TTCAGCGTGACGCTGGCCTGTTGGAGGTACTTGCCCGCTTCCAGGCTCGTGTCCAGGTCCGTGAACTTGATCACGACGCTGCGGTCGTGGGTGGAGCTGCTGCCGTCAAATCGCGCCGCTTCGAGCACGTCATTCCCGCCGGTGTTGTAAAGCGAATGCTCCTGGAGAATGTGCGCGTCGCGCGTGCCGGTGTACGGTGTCTGATCCGGGTATCTCCGCCCGTTTTGGAAGATCAGCGTGCCG
>CAYGAN010000069.1:253-21240 GCA_964347585.1 uncultured Planctomycetales bacterium
CAGCGGCGGAGCGTCGGTGGTCGCAAAGGTCAGATCAGCCGAATGATGCCCAGCATAGCCGTCCGCTTCGCACCAGACTCGAAAGTGGTAGGTGGTCAAGGGAATCAGGTCCTCCAACTGGATGACATGGTCAGTCACCAGACTGGGATCCGACTCTTCCGAGCCGTACGCGGTGGTCGTGCCGTACTCGACCCAGATCCGCCCCCCAGTCCCAGGTGTGGATGCCGAACACGTACATGGACTCGGCCCTGCAAATCGTGCCGATCAGGACCACCGAAAAGGCAAAGCTGATCACGCACCTTTCGGAGCACCTCATTCTAAGCCTTTCAACAGAGGTTTGGGGACGCCGCGCGGCAAACGCTCCCGAGCCAGGCCGCGGGTTAGGGAGCTAACCCTCCGCACCCAAGAGCAGAGAAAGGCAAAGTGTCGTTCAAGGCCACGTGGAGGCACTTCCAAGCATTCGTGGATCAAAGTCCGGTCCGTTGTGTTCGTGCTTCCCGCTCAGCAAGAGCATCTGCCAGAGGGTCAACATCGCCAGCCGCCGAGGGCTGGGGTGCCTGCGTGCTCGGCCGGTTCGGCCGCCGACCGTCGTGAGCAAGGCGTGGGATCTAAAGGCATGTGCCGATGCGATTCGCTGATAGCCTTCTGGAAATGGCGGCCACGATGTCAACACGGCGAAACCCGGCGCTCTGCGTTGAATCCGACGGCAAACTCGGGCTCGAATTCCATGGAGCGAAGATCACCAGTGATGGATGACCACTACGGTACGGCCACGAAGCTTCTTGCCGCCGGCTTCGAACCTACCGATGAGAGCACGGTACTTCCCACTCATTGTTTTACCGCTAACGCGATGCGTGAGCTGCACGGTTTGCCGCATCCGCTCGACACAGTTGTTTGGTCCTTACGCGGGTCCGTCACGCAAGAACACAGCCTCGATTCGATCACGCTTTTTCTTGAAGGCCTTGAGCCTATCGATCCCTGAGCAGATACGTTTAACGATGTCGGCCTGCTCAGCCTCTGTCTCGCCCGAGAACCGCAGAGCGTCACCGACCAAGTATTACAGGTCGTGAGCGTAGATCAGCGCGGGTAATATCTGAACCTCCTCGTCACGGAGTCCGGTAAGAATGCGAAACCGGCTCATCAGGCGAGAGTTCTCGTGTGGAGTGCGTTCGGCGTGGTACCAGTGTGCGGATCGGGCGAAGTCTGCTACTCTTGGCTCGTAAGAGAAGCAGTCCAGATCCAAGACGTGCGTCCCTTCGCCCGAGATCACAATGTTGCTTGCCCAGAAGTCACCGTGAGTGACCATGTGGGGCAGTTCTCCGACCGACTGGTCCACCAGGAGTTCCTGCAGTACGGCCGCGGCCCACAACAAGCCAGGAAGGGCTTCTCCCAGCTTGCCCGCAGTCGATCCCCTTGGCAATTCGTCAGACACCTTCGGGATCGCGATCTCTTGAGCAAAGTGAGGGAGCTGATCCAGCGGCACAATCCACGCCCAGTCCTTTCTCCGACGAAGCCGTTTGGCCGTCCCGACGATAGCGTCCCAGTGGGGTGAGTGTTCTACTGGCCCGCAGCAGGTGGCCCACTTGGCTTCTGCCTCGACAAGCGCCATGAGGTCTTCGAACCGTTCTGGATCCCCCGGGCGTCCGTCGCACCAAGGAAACAGTGCCCATAACCGACAGGCGAGCTGTACAAATGGTTTCCTGTCGTCGGTCGGAACGGGAACGGGCGTGCTCAAGCCTGCTTCCGCCATCGCGTGAGCAAGCAGCAACTGCGTGGCCAGATCCTCGCACGCCATGTACGGATTGAACTGGCGGAGCGCGTAGGGCTTCCCGTCAACCTCTACCCGGAAAGCCCGGTGTGTGGCTTCGATCTGCCTGACTTGCTGAGATCCTACGCCTACGCTGTAATGGGCAAGGACAGCCTCAATCTCGACCCCGGGTTCCATTTCTTCGGAGCGATCTGCGGATGCAGGGCCAGCGAAGCGCCCGTCTCCATCCTCTGGTCGGGAGGTTTGTGCTTCCGCCTTTCCTTTCCGGTTTACAGCTTTATCGCCTCTGTAGGAATAGCGGACCTCTCCGGGCACTCGTCAAGGGCACCGCGCCCTCGGTGTGCCTTAGCCTCTTAGAGTCTCTTCTCGGGTGGCCATGCGCCTCGCGCACCGTAGGCGTGTCTTGTCCCTTTCGAGCCCATCACGACCGGCGTCGCACACGTGGGTCGTCGGGCAGCGAATCCAGATCAAGCCGCAGTGCAGCAGTGGATGACACTAAGACGAGCACGAGCAAGAGCAGGACGAGAGATCATTCTGAAAAGTCGCCTAGACCTGCTCGATTTCCTTGATCTTGGCTTCCAGCACTTGGTCGATCTGCTCCTCATACTTGTCGGTGAGTTCCTGGACGTTAGCCCTGCAGCGTTCCGCGTCGTCTTCGTTGAGGACACCTTTTTTTTCCTCGGAATTGATCTGTTTGTTGGCGTCCCGGCGCGCGTTGCGAACGGTTACCTTCTGTGCTTCGCCCAAGCGTTTGACCTGCTGAACGATCTGCTGTCGGCGCTCGCCGGACAAGGGAGGAATGGGCAAGCGGACGACTCGGCGGTCGCTGCTCGGCGTAATACCGAGATCGGAATTCTTGATGGCTCGGTCGATGTCACGGATGATCGACGGATCGAATGGTTTGATGACGATCAGGTTGGGTTCGGGCGCCGACAGCGAGGCCAGCTCCCGAAGCTCCATCGCGGATCCGTATGAGGGAACATCGACCTTGAGATGTTCGACCAGCGCGGTTGAGGCGCGGCCGCTGCGAACCGTGCGCAGCTCGTCGCGGAGAAAGCAAGCCGCTCGCTCCATTTTCTCCTCACATTCGAGCTCGATCTCCTCCATCGGCATGAAACCTTCCCTCACATTCGGCCTATCACAATGGATGCCATTCTATTTCCGGCATCGGCCCGGGGCAAGACCGCATGTTTGAACTGGTGCGCTCCCGGCATGGACAGCGCCGAGAGAAAGGGTAGCGTCTAGTCGTTGCTGATGAGCGTCCCGACGGACCGGTCCCCGGTGACGACCCGCTTCATATTGCCCGGTCTGTCCAGACTGAACACGACGACGGGCACGTGATTCTGCTGGCACAGATCGAACGCGCTGACGTCCATGATCCCCAACCGAAGGCGAATGGCCTCGTCGAAGGTCAGCGTCTCGAACCGTTTGGCGCTGGGGTTCGTCAGCGGATCGTCGGAATAGACACCGTCCACCTTCGTCGCCTTCAGGACCACGTCGGCGCCGATCTCGACGGCGCGGAGAGCAGCACAGGTGTCGGTGGTGACGAAGGGGTTGCCGGTGCCGGCAGCGAGAATAACGATGCGACCTTTCTCCAAGTGCCGAATGCACCGTCGCCGGATGAACTTCTCGCAGACACGATCGACGGCGATGGCACTTTGGACGCGGGTCTGCAGACCGCGGGCCTCGAGGGTGTCTTGCAGCGCCAGAGCATTAATGACCGTACTGAGCATGCCCATGTAGTGGCCCGTGGCCGGCTGAATGCCCGATTGGGCGGCAACCTCGTCACCGCGCATGAGATTCCCCCCGCCGGTGACGACGGCCAACTGCACTCTGACCTCCGCGCACTGGTGGATCTCCGCGGCAATCCGATTCAGCTCCTGCCCGTCGATGCCGCACACGTTGGGCTTGCAGAAGGCCTCGCCGCTGATCTTCAGGAGCATTCGACGGTACTTAGGCCCTGACATGGTCGCCCCACATTTCTGCGACAAGCCGCCGAAACCTCACCCCACGGTGCGTGAGGATCGGCACCACCCTGCCATCCGCCGACGACCGGCCGGCACCAGCCTACACCTGCCCGGCCGGGCTCAAGCCGACGTTAATGGACGCCTCGCCCAGTTCGAACCGCGCAAAGCCGACGACTTCAGCACCGCCGGCATCCTTGAGAACGTCGGCCACCGTCTTCTTGCGCTCATCATCGCGGATGTAGGGCTGTTCGAGAAGCACGTTGTCCGCGAACCATCGCTTGACTTTACCGACCACGATCTTCTCGACGATTTTCTCGGGCTTTCCGGCCTGGATCGCTTGCTCGCGCGCGATCTGGCGCTCTTTGTCCACCAGCGACGCATCCAGATGATCCCGATCAACGGCGAGCGGATTCATCGCCGTTATGTGCATACACAGATCACTCAGTAACTGAGTATCAGCACCATCGCCACGCAGAGCCACGATGGCGCCCACACGGCCATTGAAGTGAACGTACCCGCCGACAACGCCCGCCAGCTTGCCGACCTGAACGATCGTCATGTTCTCGCGGAGGCGGTTGAAGGCGTCCTCCACCAGCACACGTACCGTGCGGCTCGGATCGTCCACCAAAGGCTGGGATGGCAGCGACTCGGCGGTCAGGGGCGCCGGCGCCAGAGCGACCTCGCGCGCGAGAGCATCCGCGAGTTGCTTGAAGTAATCGGTATTGGCCACGGGCGCGGTTTCGCATCGCACTTCGACGATGGCTGCCAGCTTTCGCTCGCGATCAACGAAGCAACCGATCCGCCCTTCAGCCGTCTCTCTGCCAGCCTTCTTGGCGGCGACCTCGGCGCCTCTCTTGCGTAGTATATCGACAGCTTTCTGCTCGTCGCCGCCCGCTTCCGTGAGAGCGGCTTTGCATTCCATCATCGGCAGCCCCGTCTTATCCCGAAGGCTCTTTACCTCAGCGGCAGTGATGTCGGCCATACTCGTGGATCTCCGGCTTGGTGCTCTCTGGATTAAGCGACCCGCAGGCCGCGGGTCCGTGCAATGACAAGCTGATCAGGACGCCTCGCCTCGACCTTCCCGTTCGCGCGGAACATCCGGGGGCAGTGGCTGACCCTGATCGTCCTGCAAGGACGACTCGAACGCTTCCGCCGGGTTGCTCGAAGGTGCCTCGGTCTCGGCAAGCTCGACGGGCGGAGCCTCGCCGCCCGCGACCAGCGACTCATCCGGCGAGGCGGATTGCTTGCCCACCCTGGCAGCCGTCTCTTCCGGCTTGCCCCTCTCATCCGCACGCGCGGTGGCGCGGCGCGATCGCCGTCGAGGCTGGCGCCCGGGCAGCTCCTCGCCTTGCTCTGCGGTGCGGCCCTTCTTGCCTTCCTCGATCGCGTCGGCAAGCCCTTGAACAATCAATTCGATAGCACGCATCCCGTCGTCATTGCCTGGGATGGGGATATCCGCGTAATCCGGATCCGAATCGGTGTCAATCAGGCAAACCGTAGGAATGCGAAGCTTCTTGGCTTCCCTGGCCGCGATGTGTTCGCGCCGGACATCAACAATCACCAGGGCTCCTGGCAGACGGCTCATATTCCTGATGCCCTGAAGGTTGCGGCTGATCTTGCGTTTTTCCCGCTGGAGGGTAGCTACCATCTTCTTGCTGTACTGTTCCAGAAGACCGCCGCTCTCCATTGCCTCGAGCTCTTCCAACCGGCTCAACCGCGAGCGAATGGTGCGGAAATTGGTCAGCGTCCCTCCCAGCCACCGGTCAGCGACGTAGTGCATCCCGACGCGGCGCGCATGTTCCACCACCGCCTGACGAGCCTGCCGCTTCGTGCCCACAAACAGTACATCCTGACCCTCGCCGGCCAGGCGAGAGACGAACTTTCGGGCACGCAACAGTCCTTTGACGGTCTCCTTGATATCGATGATGTGAATAAGATTCCGCCGGCCGAAGATGTAAGGCTCCATCTTAGGATTCCACCGGCTGACCCGGTGGCCGAAGTGAATCCCCGCATCAATCAGCTGGCGCACAAGCGCCTCGGCCAATCAACACCTCCAATAAACACCAGACACCCAAACTCCCCGTAGGTTCACACCCAATTGGCAGAGTAAACCGCTGGGGTGGCCAAATCAATAGAATTTCAGGCAAAATCCTAGCTCTGCAGGGCACCGTCCGACGGTTGGCGCGGCGTTGCCAGAACCACAGGTCGCAGCGGTTCAACGGCGCCATCGTGTTCTACACGGCGCACGCTCTGGTCCATCCCGCCCGTCGGGGGCCGGCTTCTCAGCAGACGAGTCCGACATTGCTCGCCGGGCCGCACCCAGATACAGTTGCGGACTGAAGCGATGGGTAAGGATCAGCGTCGGATGGAGCGCGGCATGGATTCGGCGGCCGGCGGGCCCTGTATCTTCGTCAGCGCCGCGGAGCCGAGCGGCGACCTGCACGCCGCAGCACTGATCCAGGCGCTCAGCCGTCGCCTTCCCTCCGCCACCTTCGTTGGGTTGGCGGGCCCTCGCATGCGGGAAGCAGGTTGCCGGACCGTTCACGACCTGACGACTCACTCGGCCATGCTCCTGAGTGCGATCGCCAACGCGGGCCGGGCGCTGGATGTCCTTAGCCGTGTCGATCGGCTGCTGGCGTCGCGCAAGATCGCCGCGGCCGTGCTGATCGACTCACCCACGCTCAACCTGCCCATTGCCAGGCGCGCGAAAGCGCGGCAATTGCCGGTCTTCTATTACATCGCGCCACAGGTGTGGGCCTGGGCGGAATTCCGGATCAACAAGATCCGAAGGTGCGTGGATCGGCTGGCGGCAATACTGCCCTTCGAGCAGGAGTACTTCCGCTCCCGCGGAATCGACGCCACATACGTCGGCCATCCGTTGTTCGACCGGCTGACCTCGCGCCGGATTGACCCCGATCGCGTTGCGCAGCTACGAGACAGCGGCAGCCCGGTCGTCGCGCTGCTGCCCGGCTCGCGCCGACAGGTCGTTCGGGAGGTATTGCCGGGACAACTCGACGTCGTCAGCCGGATCAAGCAGCGCTATCGCCAAACGCGTGTCCTGTTGTCCGTGGCGAACCGCGCAATGCGCCCGACCATCGAGCACTTGATCCGGCTGCAACCGGGACGGACAGACGTGTGCACTGATCACTGTGGCGAGTTGCTCGAAGCCGCCGATCTCGTGCTGGTGGCCTCGGGGACCGCCACTCTGGAGGTTGCTTACCATCACAAACCGATGATCGTCATGTACAACCACTCACGCTGGGCGTACAGCCTGATCGGGCGCCGTCTGATCACGACGGAGTATCTCAGCCTGCCGAACATCCTGGCGGGCCGGCAGATCGTTCCCGAGTTCATGCCCTACTATCGATCAACGCAACCAATCGCGACCTGCGCGCTGGAACTCCTCGCCGTGCCCCAAAGAAGCCGCCAGGTGGCCGCTGAACTGGCCGAGCTGATCGATCCGCTCGCCAAGCCAGGCGCATCGGCCAGAGCGGCCGAGCTGTTGACGGACTTGCTTCAGGCCCGATCGGTTGATCAGCCTAGACTCGCGGGTTCTCGGGCACGCATCTGGTAAGCGCCCCGCCACATCCCTCGGCGCGGCCAACAAGGTCGGCGGCCCATCGGATATGGATCGCACGAGCAGCACCCGCAGGAAATCCGACACCAAGCCTTAGGATACCTTCGTGCCGCTGGGCACATCGGCGTCCGGTGTGAGCAGCACGACGCGACTGCGGTCATCCGTAACGGCGGCCAGTAGCATCCCCTCGCTGAGCTGGCCTCTCATCTGACGCGGGGCGAGGTTGGTCACCACGACAATGTTTCTGCCCACAAGCCCACTCGGATCGTAATGGCCTCTCAGGCCAGCCACCAGTTGGCGCTGATCCTCGCCGAGATCTACCCTCAGTACAATCAGTTTGTCGGCATTGGGGTGATCGCGAGCCTCGACGATACGCCCAATGCGCAAGTCCAGCTTGGCGAAATCCTCAAACTGGACGACGTTCGCAGATTCGGCCATTACCTTTGCTCCTCTACACTACCAAGCGGAAGTCTATCAACCGTCGCGTGTGTCAGCAACGTGCCGTCGCGTCCCGGGTGCGGCGACTTGCCTGTCCCACGGTGGCTGATCTAGAATGGCAGCGTCGGCATACGCCGATAGTCATGGCGTTGCGAGCGTTGCCCGGTGTGGCTATGAATGTTCGATGTCCCCACTGTGAGAGAAAGCTTGAGGTCCGGGACGATTGGGCCGGACGATCCGTTCGGTGCCCGGCCTGCAAGAAGGGGTTCAAGCTTCCCGCCAAAACAAAGCAACAGGCCGACCGTTCACCGTCCACCGGTATCGACCTTGATGCCCTCTCGCGGATCGAGACAGCAGGCCACGGCCTCGTTGACGAGCGAGGCAGACCCGTCCGAGTTGCGCCCACCCAGGCGGCCGAGGAAACGCCCGGACAGCAACGCCCTGCCGCCAGCGGCAGCGAGACAACGCGCATCTGCCCCTATTGCCGCACCAAGGTCAAAACCGAAGACAACTACTCAGAGGTGCTGTGTCCCCACTGCTGGCGGGTAATCCCCGCCGCCGACCGCCCCGCCGACAAGCAGGGAAAAGACGCCAAGTTCAGCGGCTCGCTGATCGGCCGCATCCAGCCAGCGGTCGGGTTCTATGCAGGGTTCGGTAGCGCGGCCCTATACCCGATTCCGGGCACCGTGTGGATTTTGATGGGTATGGGGCTGGCAGCTCTGGCCATCTGTCTTCCGGTCGGGGTCCTGGTGGCGTTCGCGACCGCCACCGGCCTGAACCCGATCGCAGGCGAGACGGACACGACGTGGGTCGGGCCCGTACTGGCGCTCATGTTTCTGATCGAAGGTATCTACTTCGGAGCCGTCAATTACCACATTCTCATTGACTCGATCCGTTCGACGGTCGTCGGTGGCGAGACCCCCTCGCCCCTGCCGTGGAACCCTATCGCCCTGGGAACAGCCCTGCTCGGCTACCTCGGGATCGCCGTCTATTATCTGATCATCCTGGCCATCTTGATCGTCGTCGCGTACGGGCGGCTGTATATCCCCAATTCGCTTAGCGAGCTGTCCGCGTTGACCAAGCCCGGCTACCTGGTCGCGATCGCCGTGATCACCTTTACCGTGCCGATGAACGTCATCGGACTGGCCAGCAGCAACACCTGGGACGGATTCAACCCCTACAAGATCGGCAAATCGGTGGCGCAGACCGTTGGGCACTACATGTTCCTGTTCCTGATCGTCTGCCTGTTCCTGATGCTCTACACGGGCCTGATGACCCTGGTCATGAGCTGGGCGGGCAAGGCCATCTTCAACGCCATGGAACATGGCATCGAGCAAGGCTTGGTGCCGGTCTTGATTGGTCTGGGCGCCTGGTCGGTGTTGATCGGCGCGGGGTTCTACTTCGCATACGTGCTGGGCAGGATCCTTGGCCTGTTCGCACGCTCCTACCGGGAGAAGCTGGCGTTCGATCTGTAGGCCGAACCGGCCGACGCCGGGCCGCTACCCGCCCGCTCAGCCGTCCGTGGCGGGAACGAATCAAGCCGTCGCAATACGTCTGCCGATGCTACCTGTGCCCGATGGACACGCTAGGTATCATCCTCGCGCGCGCCGGCAGCAAGGGGCTGACCGATAAGTGCGCGCTGCCGCTCTGCGGTCGGGCGATGGTGGAGTACTCCATCGACCACGCACAGCAGAGCCGGCACGTCAGCGCGATCGTGGTGACCACCGATTCACCCCGTGTCGCCGCCGCGGCTCGATCCCGCGGGATCGAGGTGATAGATCGGCCCGCCGAGCTAGCCAGCGCCACGGCCACAGTCGATGCGGCTGCCAGGCACGCCCTTGAAACCTTCGAGCGCGCCCGGGACTGTCACTTCGACATCATCGTGCTGCTGTACGCGAACGTGCCGGTCCGCCCACCGGGCGCGATCGACAAGGCCGTTGAGCATCTGATCCGCACCGGAGCCGACTCAGTGCGGACGGTCGTGCGTGTCGATAAGCAACACCCCGACTGGTTGCACCGCCTTGACGGCGACCGAATGATCAAGTTTCGCGAGAACGATATCTACCGGCGGCAGGACCTCGAGCCGCTCTACTATCACGACGGCGCCGTGGTGGCAGTGACGCGCTCCTCGCTCTACACCCAACCGACACACGACGCCGACGCCCATGCATTCTTCGGTCGCGATCGGCGCGCAATCATCGTTCAACCCTACGACAGCGTGGATATCGATGAGCCGGCCGACTTCAAACTGGCCGAGGCCATCCTTCGCGCCCGCCAGCAGCAAGACAAGTCCAGTTAGTCAGCCCCGGCGCTCTCGCGTCTAATCCTGACCGGAACGACGTGAAACACTGTCAAAGGGATCATTATTCCAAAGTACTGGGCGTCTCAAGTTGCTTGCATTTCTGGCAGCTTAAGGCTACGAGGTTGACGTCCTCCGCAACAGCGTTTAGAAGGACGCCTCGCGTGGCACGTAGAGACGTCCCGCACTGGTGAGCAAAGAGGTCGTGAACGAGGTGGGCGCGATCTGAGCAGGAGTATGAAGCGATGAGTATGGTGTTGGTCTTGGCGTTCTTGCTGGGAATGATGCTGATGGTCTTGAGCGCGCAGTCTGTCGGGGGCAACGCAGCAGCGAAGATCGCCACCGTAAGAACACCACCGACCACCGGCGGCAATCGGCACTACGTATCCAACCGGCCCCCGCTCACGCCGAGCCCCCTGATCAAGCTGCCGATCGGCAGCATCGAGCCGAAGGGGTGGCTGCTGAGTCAGCTGCACCTGATGCGCGACGGCTTCGTCGGCCATCTGCCTGAGCTGAGCAAGTTCTGCCGTCACGACAGCGGCTGGTTGACCTTCAAAGACCCCGGCTGGGAGGAGCTACCGTACTGGCTGAAGGGCTACGGCGATCTGGGCTATGTTCTGAAGGACCCCGAGATCATCGCCAACGCGAGGACGTGGCTCGACGCGGCTCTCGCGAGCCAGGAGCCGGACGGCTACTTCGGCCCGCCGGAGAACAAGAAGAACGACGACCTCTGGCCGAACATGGTCATGCTCTTCTGCTTGCAGTCGCTGCACGAGGCCACTGGCGACGGGCGCGTCCCGCCCTTCATGAGCCGGTACTTCAAGTACCAGCTGGACGTCCCCGCCGAGCAGCTCCTGCCGGGCAGTTGGCAGCACGTCCGAGGCGGCGACAACCTCGAAAGCATCTACTGGCTCTACAACCGGAGCGGCGAGGAGTTCCTGCTGGATGTCGGACGCAAGGTCTTTGAGCGTACGGCCGACTGGACGTCCGGCATCTCGGGAACGCACGGCGTGAACATCTGCATGGGCATCCGTCAGCCGGGGGTCTATTACCAGCAGTCAAAGGATCCCAAGCATCTGGCGGCGGTGGAGCGGAATTACGACGCGATCATGTCGGAGTACGGCCAGCAGCCCGGCGGGATGTTCGGGGCCGACGAAAACTTCCGCCCGGGCGAGATCGATCCCCGCCAGGCGGCTGAGACCTGCTCAATCGTCGAGCTTATGTATTCCAATGAGTCACTGCTGAAGATCACCGGCCAGATTCGCTACGCTGACCGGGCCGAAGACATGGCCTTCAACTCGTTGCCTGCCAGCATGACGCCGGACTTGAAGGGCTTGCACTACCTGACCGCGCCGAACCTGGTGCAGTGTGACGCCAGCGGCGAGCACTTCTACCAGAACGCCGGCACCATGGTCTCATTCGACCCGTGGAGGTATCGCTGCTGCCAACACAATGTGGCGCAGGGATGGCCCTACTACGCGGAGCACCTCTGGCTGGCGACGCAGGACAACGGGCTGGCCGCTGTGTTGTACGCGCCCTGCGAGGTCGCCGCCAAGGTGGGCGACGGCACGCCGGTGCGGATTGCCGAGGACACGACATACCCGTTCGGCGAGCACGTCGATCTGACACTCTCGTGCCCGAAGCCGGTGGCGTTTCCGTTGACGCTGCGCATACCCGGGTGGTGCGAGAATGCACGTGTCCTGATCAACGGCGCGCTCGCCAAGGCGGACCTCCCGCCGGGCCAGTATGTGCTAATCGACCGGCAGTGGAAACACGGCGACAACGTCCGATTGGAGCTGCCGACGAAGCTGGCAGTCACGGTTTGGGCCAAGATCGCCAACGCCGTCTCGGTCCGCCGCGGGCCGTTGTGGTATTCGCTGAAGATCGGCGAGCGCTGGCAGCGATACGGCGGGACGGACAAGTGGCCCGCATACGAGATCCTCCCGACCACGCCGTGGAACTACGCCCTGCTTGTCGATCCGAATTCACCCGCCGCGACGATCCGCCTGTCCGACCGCAAGCCGATTGCCTACCAGCCTTTCGCACCGGACGCTGCCCCGATCACCCTGCAGGCCGAGGCCAAGAGGGTCCCGAGCTGGCAGCTCGACAAGCAGATGGTCGGGAAGGTCCCGCCAAGTCCGGTCAAAACGGACCAGCCGGCCGAACAGGTCGAGTTGATTCCAATGGGCTGTGCCCGGCTGCGGATATCCTCGTTCCCGACGGTCTGAGCGAACCGGGCAGTGCCTCGTCGGCGAACATCGTCACGTCAGCTGGTGAGGCGCAAGGGAGCTTGCGGCGTTGGCCTGACGATACGATATCCACTGTCGTCGTGCCAGCATAAGCGCCAGGCCGGCTAGGATCCCTACCATGTCGGCAGCCAGATCGCACGGACGCGGGGAGCGATGTACGAGCACTTGGCTTGCTTCATCGACAACCGCGTAGCACAAGCCCCCGATGAAGATCAACAAGATCGCCTGCCAGCTCACTCGCCGGCCCCGGGCCGAGAGAACCCACCACCACAGTACCGTCCATATCAGATAGACGCCCACGTGTGCGATCAGCCCGCGCCATGGTATGTTCGGAAGCCGATACCGTGCGATGTTCGGCCAGTGCGTGGATACGAACATCACGGTCCAGTACAAGCCGAGAACCCACCAGCGATAGCGGGAAGACGAGCCGTTCAAGCTGTGCTCGGGCGTGCCGGGCATTCAGGGAGCCTTACGCAAGTTCCGCACGTGCCGAGCCCGGAATGTTCTCATTCGGGATCACACGGGCGGCAGACTGTGCTGGCGAGGGGGCGGCGGTTGCCAACGCGTCGGCTGGCAAGCTCGGCTCACCTGAGCGACGAGGTTCGGACGACTCGGGACATGCGGGTGACGCCGCACGTTCCACGGGCTCGCGGGCCACTGCCTCCGGGTTGATCACCTCTTGAGCCAGTGCTGCATAGTCCTCCGCCCCGTGGCTTCGCGGCGCATAGTCGAAGATAGACACCCCGTGACTGGGGCACTCAGCCAACTTGATATTGCGGCGGATAAGAGTCCGAAAGACTCGCGCCTGCGCCCAGGGCACAGCTCGTTGACGGTCTTCCTCTAAGAACCGCCCAAGCTCCTCGACGACCTCTGCTGCCAGCCGGGTTCCTGACTCGTACATGCATAGCGTCACGCCGGTGACGCGGACCTGCGGGTTGATCCTCTGCGAAACCAACGAGACGGTCTGCAGCAGTTTGCCGAGGCCCTGCAAGGCGAGGAAATGCGGCTGAAGGGGAATGAACACTTCCTGAACAGCAGCCAGTGCGTTTAAGGTCAGTATGCCCAGAGAGGGGGGACAATCCACAAGCACGAAGTCGTACTGCACGTCGTGCCGATCCAGCAGATCCCGGAGAATGACCTCTCGCCCGACGACGCTGGCCAGCTCGAGTTCGGCCGCTGCCAGATCGATCTCAGAGCAAACCACCCACAGCCGCTCCTTGACCTGCCTGACGGCCTGGGCGAGGTGGCCGGCCTGGGTGAGCAGCGTGTAGGTGCTCGGCCGGCCGCCATCGGGCTCAATGCCGAAGTGCATGGTCAAGTGAGCCTGGGGGTCCAAATCGACCAGCAAGACGCGCCGACCCCCGTGAGCCAGCGCCGCACCCAGATTGACCGCGGTGGTGGTCTTCCCGACTCCGCCTTTCTGGTTGAGGATAGCAATGCGTCGCATCGGTCCTCCTTTCCCGACGCGGGCTCGTCTAGCCCGCTGTGGCCGGAGGCGTCCTGCCCGCACACTGATCTGAGCTCGACCGGATACCTAGTCTCTGTCGTGCGTATTGTACGCGAGCCACGACCGCTGTGGAACACGTTTTTCCGCCCGGGGGCCTTGCGTCCTTTGCAGAGCGGCCGTTGCCGAGGGGGTCCTCTTCCGCTTCGCTTCAGGACTTGTGCATGGCGTCGTCGCGAGGGACAGGCTGCTCGGGGGACGTGCGGAACCCGGTGATCATCGGTACATCTTCGGGCTTCTCCGATGGATGCACCGCGAACACCTCGACGCGCACAATGTCATCGAACGGCACCGAGACGATGAATGCGCCCACCTTATAGTGCTCGTCAACCGGCTCGCATTCGAAGGTCAGATGCGACTTGCTCTCGACCTCGGCTAAGTCCTTGAGCTCGTAGCTGAAGCCGTCGCGCAGATACATCAGCGTACGCGTTTCCAACTCGGCGCAAAGCCGGCCGACCTCGGCCTCGCCGATCGGTGGCGACGAGCCTGCTTGTGAGAGCTTCTTAATCGCGCAGCGGCGCTTGGCCTCTTGTTTCTGACGTTCAAACTGTACGCCGTAAAACCAGTCGTAATCGAACATCACTCGACCAACCAGCGGAAACGCGTCTCCAGCAGTCAGTGCCGAACACGCTATGACAACCTCGGGATCGTGTCAATCCTGAATGACGCCACTGCACGTTCGAATCGCAGCGGACGGGCGCCGGCAGGCTAGCTCCGCGCGATTCGTCGGATGCGGCTTTCGAGGTCCGACGGCATCTGCTCAATCGGAAGGGCCAACAGACAATCGATCATGTCGCAAAGACGCCGGGCGATCTGGCCGCAGAATTCGAGCCGCTCTTCCTCCGTGCCCGGATATCCGACCGGATCAGGCAGTGACCAGTGGGCCATCACGGGAACGTTCGGCCAATGCGGGCAGACCTCCGAGGCGGCATGGTCGCAAACGGCGATTACGATGTCGGGCGGCGCCTCACGGAACTCGCTCCAGCTCTTCGATCGCTGGCCTGCCATACAGATACGCATCCGCTGCATGGTCTTTGCCGCCAGCGGATGAACGTAGCCGGCAGGATGCGATCCCGCGCTGAGCGCTTCGATCCGCTCGCCCGCGCGCTCGCGAAGGATCGCTTCGGCCATTTGAGAGCGGCACGAGTTCCCGGTGCACAGGAACAGGATTCGCGGCCTATTCTGCATGACTGCCGTTACTTCCCACTAGAGGACCGCCCCGCCGGTCAGCTTAGCTCGGCAGCAGTATGGGCTCCCGGAATCGCCTGCACAAGCCTCCGGATCTATACTCAACTTGATTTGAGCGCACACGGGGCTTACGCTGGCGCAGGCCTTCACGTCAAGGAGTGTCAACAGATGGCGGTCTCGACGACGTCCATCGTTCGGGTAGGTCTAGGGTACGACATCCACCGGCTGACCGAGGGCAGGAGGCTTATACTCGGTGGTGTGGAGATTCCGTTCGGCCGGGGACTGCTCGGGCACAGCGACGGCGACGTGCTTCTGCACGCCGTTGCCGACGCCATGCTGGGGGCTGCGGGCCTGCCGGACATTGGTGAGACGTTCCCCGACACCGACCCAGCCTACAGAAATGCCAACAGCCGTTACCTGCTCGCGCGGGTCGTCGAGATCGTAAGGCGGCAGGGCTTTCACGTGGCCAACGCGGATGTGACCGTACATGCCGAAGCACCGAATCTGTCCGCTCACAAGCAGTCCATGACCGAATCGATCGCCCGTGTGCTCGGCGTGGATCGCCAGACCGTCAGCGTCAAGGCTAAGAGCAGTGAGGGCCTGGGGCCTGTCGGCGCCGGTGATGCGATCGCTTGCACCGCGGTCGTCGCGCTGCGCGCCCGCACCGATGACAACGCCTCTTCGGATCAGTAGTCCCTCTCGTCCGGGCGTGAGCAGGCCAGCCGGGCCATCGACCAAGAGCCCGTCAATGATTGAGACCCAAGAGCCTCTTTAGGTCCGGCGCCTCGGCGGTTGCGGTGATCGTGCAGTGGTATTGGCGCGTTTCGCCGGGCTCGAGGAAGCTTAACCAGCCTCGCCGGCGGTCGATGTCTCGACCCTCGACGCCCCCGGTCATCGGCTCCAGGGCGCCGACGTACGAGCCGGCCGGGCCCCAGTGCTGCCAGTTACCCAGCCGGGGAAACTGCTTCTTGGAGTACTCGACCTTTACGCCCCAGCCTCGCTTCTTGTTGACCACGCCACACAAGACGTTGCCGTGGCGGTCAGCCTTGGCGTCGATGTACGCGAACGCCTCGCCCTTGCCGCTGTGTGCCTTGAGCGGCTTGGGCGCGGAGCGGAAGTCTCTGCGCTTTGTGAACCACTCGACGCTGTCGGGGTGAGGCCTGACCTTGCCGGCGTAGCAGTACGTACTCGCCCCTGGTTCGAGCAGCGGATAGCCGAAGTTAATGTGCAGAAGCCACTCGTGCTCGACCGTCTCGTTGCCGCGGTTGGTGATCTCGTCGCGGATGCATATGACCGGTCGGCCTAGGGGACTGCTGAGCGTTCGGCGCACCTCGACGTTCGGGTTGAACACCCTGGCCGTGCGGACCGTCCCGGTGATGCTCATTTCGTATTGACCGCCGCTTGGGTCCGGGTTGATGACGGATTCGACGTGCGCCCGCAGATTCGAATGCGTCCCGTGGATGGACAGCTCCTCCCCCTCGTCCACGCAGGGCGCGCCCGTGTTCAGCGGGCCGCAGCTTACCAGCAGTCCACCGTAGAAGCTCCGCAGCCAGTCGAACCCGCGGTTGTAGGCGTGGGACGGGCTGGTGATGCCGGTCAGCGAGTGCCATGTCAGTGATTGGCCCAGGAACTCGGCGTCGGCAATGTCCAGCCCGCGGTCGATCACAACCTTGTACCGCAGTCCACAACCGGTATTAACCCAGGCAATTCGCACGCCTCTGCCCGGGCCGTCGTCCAGAACGGATGTCTCAATCCCGCCGAGCTGAGATGGATTAATCACGACAGCGCCAGCCATAGGATCCGTACGTCTTGTGGTAACGCTTACCTTCGGCATCGAACCTACCTCCGCTGGGGCTGGACCAGTTAACGCATTCGGCCGTACGGCATTCTAGTTCGCAGTCCCACCAACGCAAGTTAGGGTGCCGCGACGGCCTCGCGCGCCAGCGGAACGCAACCGGCACTACGAAGCCGGGACTCCTACCCACGGCTGCGCCGACGAGCAGAGCCAGCAAGGCGCCAGCAGAGGCCAGACAAGCGGTCACCGGACGGCCAAACCCAGGAAGCTCAGGATGCGCTTGGCGACGTAGCGCTGCATCGGCTCGGTCAGCTCGCTCCGAGTAGATCGGAGTGGCCGGCGGCTCCTCGGGTTGGCCTCGAAGAGAACGCAAAGCGCCGAAGCGTCATGCGGTGCGCCAGACCCCCACGCGTTCTCGTCCTGCCGGACCACACCCCCGTTTACCCGCTCGCAGTACCTGTAGTACGCCTGACCCAGACGGCCCGGGGCGATGCCCGGAGAGACAAGCCAGAATGAACAACGCCGTGTCACCCTTCTTCCCCGCGAAGGTAACACGGCCCGTTTCTCTTCGACTTGCAGTAGCAGCCGGCGCCCATGCTGATCGGACAATGCCCTGGCCTGTATAGACTTACACGCCTCTTGCACGCACGAGGCATGCGTCGCTGGCCGCCGGCGCGGCTCGGAGCCGTTGCCCGGCCAGTCGGTTCGCGTACAATTGCCGGCCGATGATGGCGCCGGGGCGACTCCTGCTGCGTTTGCTGATGGTCATGCTGGCGTTAGGGGCGATCAGTGTGGCCGAACCTGTAAACCAGCCTGCGTCCGCGCCTGTCCTGCCCGTCGGGAGCACCCGCCGCATAGAGGTGGAAAACGGCTATTACCACCTACAGCTGCCGCCCGGCTACGCCCACGGGGATCGGCCGCCGTTGGTCATCTGCCTTCACGGAACGGATACGTCGGCCCGGGACATGCTGGAGTACTGGCAGCTTATGAACCGGCCCGTCCCCATGATCCTGGCATCGCCACAGGCCCGGGCAGCGGGGTGGCGAGAGGCGGACCTGGAGCACCTGTGGCTGACGACGAACCACATCAAGCGCACGGTCACGTACGACCCGGATCGAGTGCTGCTGGCGGGCCACTCGGCGGGCGGCGCGATGAGTTTGCACCTGTTGTTCCGCGAGCAGTTCCCCGCGACGGCGGTGGTCGCGACGGCGAACTACCTGCCGCCGAGCGTGAGATCCGAGCACATCAGAGACCGTCGTGAGGTGCCAATCTTCTACGCCGTCGGCCGCGACGACATCAACCACGAACGGATGCGCGAAGCAATCCGTCTGATGCGCGAGAACGGGGCCACAATCACGATGCTACGCCCCCACATCGGGCACCAGCTTGATCGCCGTGTCGGCCAGCGCGCTATGGATTGGTTCGTCGATCTTTGTCGTCAACGGGTCGATGAGAAGCTGGCCGAGGCAAGCCGGGCGTCCCGGCGCGGCCAACTCGCCGCAGCGGCCGCAGCGCTCGAAGTGCTGGTGCAACAAGAGCGCTACCACCTGCCCGAGCAAGTCGCCGCTGCGAGGCGGCTGCTCGAAGACGTCTGCGCAGAGGGCAGAGAAAAGTTGGCCAAGGCAGACCAGGCCGTCGACGAACGCCGCTGGGTAGAGGCGATCACCGCGCTGCGGGAGGTGGAGTTGACGTACAGCGGCTCGCGGTTGGCGTCAGTAGCATCGCAAGAGCGCCGGCGGATAGAGTCTGAGCCTCAGGCGGCTGTAGCAATCGAGGCGCACACGGGGGTGGAATACGAGCGGCGGGCTCGCCAGTTGTACGCTTCGGCTCAGCGACTGGCGGCGGCCGGAAACTTCGACCAGGCCAAGCGGCGATGCCGTGACATCGTTCGCTGCTATGGTACAAGCGCTGCAGCCGCCCGCGCCCAGCGACTGTTGAGATACCTCGAGCGCCAGCCGGACCTGCCATGAGCCAGCCTTCCGTGAGAATCGAGACGTTCATAGAGCCGACCTTTCAGGAGAACGGGTACGTCGTGTACTGCCGGACCGGGGGAAGTTGTTGGGTATTGGATCCTGGCCTGCCGCCTCAGGCGGAGAAGATCGTCGATTTCATAACCGCGCACCGGTTGTCCGTCGAGGCGATCATCCTTACCCACGGCCACGGCGACCACATCGCCGGCGTGCCGACGGTGCGCAGGGCCCGCCCGGGAGTGCCGGTATGGATCGGGCAAGGCGACGCGCACATGCTCGCCGATCCGACGGAGAACCTCTCTGCCTCGTTCGGGGTGCCGCTAGCCATCGGCGCCGAACCCGACCCGCATCTGGTTCCGGACCGGACACTTAGTCTGTGCGGAAGCGCCTGGCGTGTGCTGGACACGTCTGGGCATACGCCGGGCAGCAGGAGCCTGTACTGCGAACAGGCTGAGGTGGTCATCGTGGGGGATGCACTCTTCGCCGGAAGCATCGGCCGAACAGACCTGCCGCACAGCGATCCCGACCGACTGGTCGCCGGTATCCGCCGTCATTTGCTGAGCTTACCCAGCCCTACACGGGTACTTGCCGGGCACGGGCCGCCAACAACCATCGGGTTTGAACGAAAGTGGAACCCGTTCGTTGCCGACGAGTAGTCTGCGGGCTCTGGTTGGCTGCGGCCAACGAACGCCGCTCGCTCGGGCGCCCCGACGGCAAAGCGCTTGCCTGGAGGCCGTCGCTCTGAGGCGTTGCGACCGGGGCACCTCGCAGGACATGCGGCGAACACGTAGAGATCGTCTCGCAGCCGGCGGGACCACTTCGCAGTGCTACGACGATCGCCAAGCTCGCCCGCCGGTTATCAGCGGCTCGCCCAGAGGAGGGCAGCGCCATTTGTCCGGTTCGTGCTGCCAGACCGTTGATTCGTCCGTGTCGGAGCCATATAATTAGTTGTCGTGTGGGCGGCATCTGCTTGCCTACGGCCTCATTCTGGTCATTCCTTTTTTCCGGATCCAAAAGAACGATTGCGAACGGGCAGCATGGGCTGCGAGCGCTAGATGAGCGCGCATGGCCCGCTCGTCTCGAGGATAAAGGGGCGGGGTGATGGCAGAGCGCATTGAAGCTCATTGTCCGTGTTGCGGCGCGCGATACCGGCTTCGCGCCGAAGCTGGCGGACGAAGAGCGCGGTGCAAGACCTGCCAGGCTGTCTTCGAAGTTCCTCAAACCGAGCGCAATCTCGAGGAGGACGTGCTCCGGTGGCTGGCCGATCCGCGGGGCGAGGATGAGATCCCCGTTCGGCCTCGGATCATTCGGGCAGTCGCTGCAGCCAGGGACAAGACCTCCGGTCACGAGAGTTCCTCCTCCCGTCCGTCCGGTCAGGCGGTCGCGGGCGGACGCTCAAACGGTTCGCGCAAGGCAGGCGAACAGGCAGCCGCCGCCGCACCGCACGAAGGGTAAGCCGCCGGCTCGTCGTAGCCAGGTGTCGCCCTCCTGCCGCCTCTGGTCCGCTCAGCGGCTGAGACCTCGGCCAACTCACCGAAAAGGTGCAACCGCACCGCCCCGCCACGTCGTGTCCGGATTCTGTCGCCAGCGTATTCGCTGTACAGTCGGCTTGAACTGGGGTGAGTTCGGCTCGCGCGGCCCAAAGGTAAGGTTGACGTGCGGGGCCGCCGATCCGGCAAGGAGCGTCCGTCGCAGGGCCGCACTCCCGGGAGTTCATGGTGCCAGGTGGCCGCGGCGGACTGATACATAGCTTGCCCATCGGGAGCGGCGCGTCGGCGTCGGAGTGTAACTCGTTTTGAAAAAGCATGTTAGGAAGAATCTGGCGTAATCGAGGCTTCGGGGCAAAAAAATGTCATGCTGGAGCCGGAATCGGTCAGTAAGTGCTTGACTCGCAGAGCCCGATGTGGGATAATTGCAACTTGGAGTGGGAACGTAAACACGTCACAGTGTGACTCCGAGGCGAGAGAGAGTAGAAAAGGAGGGATCGACGGCGAGGCTGCCGCGCCATCAGGGCGACGGGCGGCCGAGGCGTGTGCCTTGCGAATGATTAGACCATTTTGCCGCGGTTTTCGCGCTTCCGTAAATGGGAAAAGCAGTAAAGGGAAAGGAGGTAGTGTATGCGAAGCGCTCTTGTGATGGTGAGCCTGCTGTTTGCTGCAGTAGCTTACGCTGATGCCCCGCCCGGCACGATCGTCTATATCGAGGACGACTTCCTGCCGGACCAGGACATGA